>NZ_JBIDBC010000023.1:0-141539 GCF_043202835.1 Streptomyces sp. NPDC048142 | reverse complement strand
GCAGCCTCGGCTACCGCAGTCCCGCCGAGTACGAGACCGCGCTCGCGGCCTGACCACCACACCAATGGTGTCCGTCAAAGCGGAGCAAGCTCAGTGCACGGCGTGTGCCCGGGCGACCGCGGGAACGCTGCACTGCTCGACCAGGTCACCGAACGGCAACGGTCCCGCCTCGGCGGCAGCCAACAGCTGATCATGGAGACCGAGGGGGTCGGACAGCGCCCGCCGACCCGCGCAGAGAGTGTCAACGGTTGTCACCACGTGCTCTCGCCAGCCGGTGACCACGCTGTAATTCCACCCGACCGCCAGCGCGGCCTCCGCCGACGCCGCGAACCTCACCTGGTCCTCCGGCCTGACCCGCCCGGCTGGGCGCACATCAACCAGCCAAGGCGCGGACTCAGTCAACAGCAAGAAGTCCGGCGTGTGCTCACCCGCTCCGCCCGAGGTCAGGAACCTGAGGCGAAACGGTTGAGCCAGCGCCTCCACCAGATCAGCCGCGAAGTCGGACACCAGGAGCAGCTGTTCTTCCTCGAAGCTCTCGAATCCGTGGTGCCGGTCGGTACTGACCAGATACTCCAGCCCTGGCCGGTGCCACTGGCCCGTCCGCCAGGCGAAGCGCCGCACCGGCCGGCTTCGCGCCACCTCGACCTCGCCCAGGTTCCGCACCGAGCAGGCCACCGGTGTCCGGCCGAAGCGCCAGGTCGCCGACCAGCGGTCACTCCAGCCCGCTTCGAGGTTCAGCGACTCCCTGCAGCGAGCGAAGCCGCCATGGAAACGGGCGAGATCGCCCACGCCACAAGCATCGGACCACAGAGCACCCGACCGGACAGCATCAGCCTCAGGGAACCCGTCAGAAATCGTTAAGGCCACGTCTCCACGCCCTCCGCCACTGCTTGATCACGTAGGGCGAACCTACGACGAAGATCGCTACCAGGGAGGTGATTCCGAGAATCACGCGCACGGACGTTCACCCCGTTCGACTCCCCAACGTGTACTCAAGTGACAAGAAGACGCAGAAGTTCGGGCGGACTTGGACGGGGCTGAACTGGCACCAGTGCAGGTCAGCGCATCAACTGAGTGCCAGACACCTCAGGGAGTCGCAACCTCCACGGACAACCTCCTGGCGGCCATCGACTCCGCCCGTACCCGGCCGCTCTCCCGGGTGTTCTGCGCCCTGGGCGTACGGGGCACGGGGCGCTCCATGTCGCGCCGCATCGCACGGTATTTCGCCACGATGGACCGGATCGTCGCCGCCGACGCGGAGACGCTCCAGCGGGTCGACGGCATAGGCAAGGAGAAGGCCGCCGCAGTGGTCGCCGAGCTGGTGGAGCTGGCACCGCTGATCGGCAAGCTCGTCGCGGCCGGGGTCAACATGACGGAGCCGGGCGCCACCCCGCCTCCGGAGCCCGGGACGGAGGAGACGGCCGACGCGGACGCGAAGGGGAGCGCGGAGGCCGGTGCGGAGACCGGTAGTGACGGTGGAAGCGGTTCCGCGCTGCCCCTGGCGGGGATGACCGTGGTGGTCACGGGCGCGATGTCCGGAGCGTTGGAGAAGCTGTCGCGCAACCAGATGAACGAATTGATCGAGCGGGCGGGCGGCAAGTCTTCCTCCAGCGTCTCCAAGCGCACGAGTCTGGTGGTCGCCGGGGAGAAGGCCGGATCCAAGCGCACCAAGGCGGAGACCCTGGGAGTGCGGATCGCCGTGCCGGAGGAATTCGCGGAGCTGGTCGGCGCGTTCCTGGCGGCGGGGGAGGAGGGCTGAGCCCGCCGCCTGCCGGGCACCCGTGAGGTTCACGCCTGTGAATCTGTGAGGAAGTAGCGTTCCACCACCCCGTATTGCATAGTGAGGGATCGGTCGTGCCTCGCTATCAGCGGGCCGACGGGGTGTGTGGACGGCTGCGACGGGCGGCCGGGGGCGAGGGACGATGCGTTCTGTGCACGACGAGCAGCGACCGGGTCGCGCCGTCCTCCCGTCGTGCGGACCCGTCGCCCCGTCGTCCGAAGCCGCTCCCGTCTCTGCTCCCCCGACCACTTCGGTACCGGCTGTTCACGTCCTGATCGCTTCCGCGCCCGGCGAGTGGCGAGGGCCACTTCGCCCGGGTGCGGGCCCATGGGGGAAGGGCCCCGGACCGCTTCGTGACGGGAGCGGCGCCGGGGCGTTCGGGGCGGGGCGTTCCCACAGCGGCCTCCGGACGCATCACCAGCACCGGCGCCAAGGCGAATTGGGCACCCTGGGCGCACCGGGCGGCCCCCAGGCCGCCCGGGGACCGGCCCTGGACCTCGGCAGCTCGCGCACCCGGGCCCGGGTTCCCGGCAGGGGGCTGGTTCTCGACCCGTTCCCGAACTCCGGCCCCCACGGGCGCGCGGAGCGGCCGGTCCGGCGCGGGCGGATCGTCGACCCCGGGCCCGGCGGCCGGCTGTTCGGCCGGATCGCCGACGCGGCCTTGGGCCCCGACCGCAGCGACAGCGTGAGCGTCCTCAGTCACCCCGTGCTCGCCGGGGCCGAACACCACACCGCCGCACGGGCCGTGCACGCCGGGCGCGGGGCGACGCGCGTCCTGGTCCTCAGCAGCTCCCGGGCCGCCGCTGTGTACGCCGGACCGAGGGAGACGGGCCCCCTTCCCGTCGTCGACGGGGGAGCCGAACTGACCGAGGTCACGCTCCTCGTGGGCGACCTGGTAGCGGACGCACGGCAGGCCGAGAGCGGCCTCGGCGGCCTGGGCCCGGTTGCGCTGCCCGCCGTCCTCGTCCGCACGGTGCTCGACGTGATCACGTCCAGGTGGCGGCACGACCGGCACGGCGCGATCAGCGGAGGCCCGCGCAAGGGCCCCGTCCTCGCGGCCGGCGGCGCGCTGCGGGCCGACGTCACCGATCGCATCGCCCGCTGCCTCGGCACCCGGGTGCGCCTGGCCGAGGACCCGTCGACCGCGGTCGTCCGGGGCGCCGGACAGATCCTCAGTTCCGTGCTCCGCCACCGGATGGCACCGCCCGAGCGTTCCGGCCGGCCGAGGTGACGCCGTACCCGGGACCGCCCCGGGCGCACATGTCCCGCTTGTCGTGTGTGCTGACCACGCTGCTGCTCACGGTTCTCACCCTGATCGGCGGCGCGGCCACGGCCAGCGGTGCGGCTCCCGCCCTGACTCCCCGAAGCCTCGCGCCGGCCGTCACCGTCGTCGCCTCGGCGCCCGCCGCACCGCAGACCCACCACACCGGAACCGACCACACCGGGCACGTCACCGGGCGGGACTTCCGGCAGCGTGCCCCGCACGACATCCGGCACCGCGCCGGGCACGACACCAGGTCCGACCGAGGAGGGTCCGACCGAGGAAGGCCGGACCACGCGAGCGGAGCCGTGGCCGAGGCGGGCACGGGCGCGGTGACGCAGGCCGGGCACGAGCAGCCCAGGGCGGCGGCCGATCCCGCGCAGGCTCCCCGGGCCGGCACCGGCCGACCGTACCTGCTGCTCCACGCACCGCCGCCGCCGCACGACGCGCTGACGCCCGCTCCGCCGGGGCCGGCCGAGCCGCGCGGCGGCGTACGACGGACCGCCGCGGAATCCTTCGACGCACCCGGCAGCCGCAGGGGTGCGCTCCCCGGCGTACGGGGGCCTCCGGGCAGGACCACCGGTCCCACGACCGGCCCTTCGTCCTGTTCTGCTGATCCGGCGTCGCGTCCTCACTGAGGTGAGGGCGTCCGGCGCCCCACCGGAGGATTTCCATGACTCGCGCCACCGCGGTGCGAGCGGTTCTGGCTGCGGCCGTCCTGCTCGTCTCCGTCGTCATCACCCTGACCATGTCGCCCAGACTCGGCCTCGACCTCCAGGGCGGCACCCGTATCGTGCTCCAGGCCCGGGACACCGCCACCGTCCAGGCGGACCGGGAGACGACCGACCGCACCCTGGAGGTGCTGCGGCAGCGCGTCGACTCGCTGGGCGTCTCCGAACCGACTCTGACCCGTTCCGGTGAGGACCGGATCATCGTCGAACTGCCCGACGTCCAGGATCCGCGCGAGGCCGCCGAGGTGATCGGCCGGACGGCCCAGCTCACCTTCCACGCGGTCGAAGGCCCGGCGGCCGAGGAACCGGGAGAGAAGACCCCGGGCTCCGACCTCACCACCGGCTCCGACCCCACCACCGACCGAGACCCCGCCACCGGCCCCGAGCCCGCCACCGACCCCGACTCCACCACCGGCTCCGAAGCCGATCCCGATCCCGACCGGCTGACCCTTCCCGACGAGCAGGGCCGTGTCCTCGCTCTCGGCCCCACCCGGCTCTCCGGCGCGGGCGTCGAAGACGCCACCCCCGCGTTCGACGCGCAGGGAGGAGCGGGCTGGAGCGTGTCGCTCGAATTCCGGAAGGGTGCCGGAAAGGACTGGACCCGGCTGACCGGCGAGGCCGCCTGCCATCCCGCCGGGGACGACCGTCGCCGGGTCGCCATCGTCCTCGACGAGAAGGTCATCTCCTCGCCGCAGGTCGACCCCTCGGTCGGCTGCCGGGCCGGACTGCCGTCCGGGGCCACCCAGATCACCGGCTCGTTCAGTGCGGACGAGGCGCGTGACCTGGCGCTGCTCATCAAGGGCGGGGCCCTGCCCGTACCCGTCGAGATCGTCGAGCAGCGGACCGTCGGCCCGACGCTCGGCGCGGCGGCCATCGACGCGAGCGCCCGGGCGGCCCTCATCGGAGCAGCCGCCACCGCGCTCTTCATCATCCTCGTCTACCGCCTCTTCGGTGCGCTGGCCGCCGTGGCGCTCGCCGCGTACGGGGTGATCTCCTACGCCGCGCTCGTCGCGCTCGGCGTCACGCTGACCCTCCCCGGGCTCGCCGGATTCGTCCTCGCGATCGGGACGGCGGTCGACGCGAACGTCCTGGTCTTCGAACGGGCCAGGGAGGAGTGCGCCGAACGGCCGAAGCGCTCCCTGCGTTCAGCGCTGACCACCGGATTCAAGAAGGCGTGGAGCGCGGTCGCCGACTCCAACGCGACCACACTGATCGCGGCCGGACTGCTCTTCTTCCTGGGCTCGGGCCCGGTCAAGGGCTTCGGGGTCACCCTCGCCATCGGGGTCGCCGCCTCGATGTTCTCCGCACTGGTCATCGCCAGCGCGCTCACCGAGATCGCCGCGAACTCCCGCTTCGTCAGCGACTACCGGAGCGTCAACGGCATCGCTCGCCCCGGCGCCGTACGGACCTGGCTGGTCCGCAAGGACCCGCCACTCTTCCGGAAACCGGTCCGCTGGCTGTTCGTCTCGGTGGCCCTGATCGCGGTCGCGTTGTCCGGGATCGTGGTGCGCGGGGTCGACCTGGGCGTCGAGTTCACCGGGGGCCGGCTGATGGAGTACTCCACCAGCCGCCCGGTCGACGTCGAGACGGCCAGGGACACGCTGGCCGCCGCGGGGTTCGGCGACGCCGAGGTCACCACGGCGGGCGACGCCGATCTGTCCGTACGCACCGGGAAGCTCGACAACGACGGTGAGCACGCTCTGCGGACCGCACTCGCCGAGGAGGGGGGCGAGACGACGAAGGTACGGGACGAACTGATCGGCCCGAGCCTCGGCGACGAACTGCGGCGCAACGCGCTGATCGCCCTCGGGGTCGCGGTGGCCGTGCAGCTGGCCTATCTGGCGGTCCGGTTCCGCTGGACGTTCGCCGTGGCCTCCGTCGGGGCCATGGCGCACGACGTGATCCTCGTGGTGGGGGCCTTCGCCTGGCTGGGGCGGCCGGTGGACGGCATCTTCCTGGCCGCCCTCCTCACCGTCATCGGCTACTCGGTCAACGACTCGGTGGTGGTCTTCGACCGGGTACGCGAGCTGTGGAGGGCGAACCGGCGGACACCGCTGGACACGATCGCCCGCCGGGCCGTCCTCCAGACCGTTCCGCGCACGGTGAACACCGGGATGGGCGCCCTGTTCATCCTGGCCGCACTCGCGGTGCTGGGCGGCGATTCGCTGGCCGACTTCGCGCTCACCCTGCTCATCGGCGTCTGCGTCGGCACCTGGTCCTCGGTGTTCACCGCCGTACCGGGGGCGCTCGCCCTGGAGCGGACGGCCAAGGCCCCGCCGCCCGCACCAGGGAAGGGGAACGGCACGAGGCGCGGGCGTGCCGGTGCGTCCGGGCGCGCCCCGCTCGACAACGGAGCCCGTGTCTGAGGTGACTCGACAACGGAGCCCGTGTCGACAACGGAGCCCGGGTCCGGTGATCAGGACGGGACGTGGGCGTGCAGATAGGCGGCGGTCTCCCGGTCGGCGGGGAGGAACGTCTCGATGGCCAGCTCGGCCACCGTCACGTCCATCGGCGTGTTGAACGTCGCGATCGACGACACGAACGACAGCACCCGGCCCCCGTGTTCGAGCAGCATCGGCAGCGCGAACGCGGCGGGCCGCTCCCGCTCCGTACGGCCCGGCCGGCGGGCGCGGCCCGTGCCGCTCCCCCGGTCGGTGCGGTCCATACGGTCCATGCGGTCGGTGCGGTCGGTGCGGTCCGTGCCGTTCGCCCGTGCGGGGACTGGATAGGCGGCCACCTCGTCGTACAGCTGACGCAGTTCGGGAGAGCGTACGAGGGCGATCTGACGGTCCATCTGTGCCAGCAGGTCCGCCCGCCACGCCGGGAGGTTCACGATGCGCGGGGCGAGCCCCTCCGGATGAAGGGTGAGCCGCATGGCGTTCACCGGCGGGGCCAGCAGCTTCTCCGGCACCCCTTCCAGCAGCAGCGCGATGCCCCGGTTGGCCGCCACCACCCCGTAGGTGCCGTCCACCACGAGCGCCGGATACGGCTCGTACGCCGTGAGCAGCCGGTCGAGACTCTCACGCAGGGCAGCCATCGCGGGGTCGTCGAGCGGCGTCTGCGCATAGCGGGGCGCGTAACCGGCGATCACGAGCAGCGCGTTGCGTTCACGGACCGGGACGTCCAGCTGCTCGGCCAGCCGCAGGACCATGTCCTCGCTGGGCCGGGAGCGGCCCGTCTCGATGAACGAGATGTGGCGGGCCGAGGAGTCCGCGCGCAGGGCCAGCTCCAACTGGCTGATGCGCCGCTGCACCCGCCAGTCGCGCAGCAGTGGCCCTACTCCTGTGTCGGGCAAGACAGTCGTCATGCCAAGACCGTAACGTCACCGGCGGGCCGGAGCCGGTACGGGCCGCCCCGGCCCGCACCGGTGACGTACGCGCCGATCCACCGAGAGCCACGCGTCCAGACCTCCGTCACTCACACCCCGTCACTCTGACCCCCGTCATCCAGACCCATGCCACTCACACCCACGCCACCGAGACCCATGGGAGTCGTTCCATGAGCGCCGAACCGCTGTCGCCGACCGAGATCGAGCGCAGGCTGGTGAGCCTGCCCGGCTGGGCGCTGGAGGGGGACCGGATCACCCGGACCTTCCGGCTGCCCTCCCACTTCGCCGCCGCCGCGCTGACGGTCCACATCGCGCGGATCCAGGACGAGCTGAACCACCATTCCGACCTGACGCTCGGGTACAACACGGTGGCCCTCTCCGTCCACACGCACGACGCGGGAGGCGCGGTCACCGAGAAGGACCTTGCGCTCGCCACCCGGGTGGCGTCCGCCGCCCCGGCCCACGGAGCCGAGTAGTCCGGCGGAGCCGAGTGGTCCCACGGAACCGAGTGGTCCGCGTCCGGTGGGGGCGAACTGCCGCCGGACGCACCGAACAACCGGACGGGACACAATAGCTGGCGGGGCCGAGCCGCCCGGCAGCGCCGCCGGTGCCCGCCCGGTCCGGTTCCGGGCTCAGGCCACCGTGCCGAACCTCGGGTGCGCGCCGAGCCACTGGGCGTAGCTCGGGCTGCGCGACACCGCCTCCGTGTACGCCGCACGGGTCGCCCCGGCCACCGTCCCCGCCGCGGCGTCCGCGGCGGGGGAGTGCGGGTGCCAGCCCACCAGATGACGCCAGCTGAGCGGTGCGCCGGCCAGCGGCCTGGTCACCAGGCCGGGCGCCGGCGGGAACGTCGCCCGGCACAGGCCTATCGCCCGCCCCACCTGCACCAGATGGACGACGGATGAGGTGTCCGTCTCGTACACCGACACCGGGGTGAAGCCCGACCGCGCGCAGGCCGCGGTGAAGCAGTCGGCGAAGCAGCCGTCGCCCGGAACGTCCGCCCAGCACTCGTCCGCGAGCGCGGCCAGGTCCAGTTCCGCCTCGCCGGCCAGGGCGTGATCCTCCGGCAGCATCACGAAGACCGGGTCCACCCCGACGACCTCCCAGACCAGCCGGTCCACCAGCGGCGGCGGACTCTCGCCGCACGTACCGATCAGCGCGAAGTCCAGCCGGCCGTCGATCACCAGTGAGGCGATCTCGGACACCGACCACGAGGTGTACGTCGACACCGGCACCGACGGATGCGCGGCGGCCATCCGGTCCACCAGACCGCCGAGCAGCGGACCGTGCGTGCCGCCCAGCCGGAACCGGTCCAGCGACCCCGTGGCATTGGCGAACCGCACAGCCTCCGCCTGGAGTTCACTGACGGCGGGCAGCACCACCCGGGCCCGCTCCAGCACCAGTTCGCCGAGCGGAGTGGCACGTGCTCCGGTGTGGTCGCGGTCGAAGAGAGTGCCGCCCAGGGCCTTCTCGATCCGCCGCAGCTGAGCGCTGAGAGCGGGCTGGGCAAGCCCCAGCGTGGCGGCGGCCTTGGTGAGGCTGCCTGTGTCGGCTATGGCACGGACCGTTCGCAGATGGCGCAACTCCAGCTCCATAAAGGCAAGTTATGGGCCCGTGAGCACCCCGGCAATATGTGTGCTCCGCCTACCGTTCGGTCGGTGTACACATCGCGGTGGTGCGCAAGCCCGATCCGTACGCCGTCGCCGACGTGCGGATCCGGCCTCTGCTGGGCCCGCTCGACGCGGAGATCGCCCCCAGGGCGGGCGGGCCGGAGCGTGGTCCTGGGCCGGCTGCTGAGCCTGCCGCTCGTCGCCGTGCGCCGGGGGGACCACTCAGATTTTGCCGGATCAGCAAGGGAGATTGCCGCGCGGCCGTTGCTTGGGGAAGCTGATCCCATGAGCAGCCACGCCGGTCACGGCCACCACGACGCGCCCGCACCCGCCACGCCCGTACCCGCCCATACGCACGCCCATACGCATGCTCACGCGCACGGATCGGGTGGCGATCCGGCGACGGACATCGACTGGGACGTCCTGGGTCCCTTGCTGGAGCAGGAGGCCGAACTCAACGGCGCGCAGTACGAGGAGGCGGCCCGCTGGATCGCCGCTCTGCCCACCGCGCCGAAGGTTCGCCGGGTCCTGGACATCGGCAGCGGTCCCGGCGTCGTCTCCTGTCTGCTGGCCGAGGTCTTCCCGGAGGCCGAGGTGGTGGCCGTGGACGCCACGCCCGCTCTCCTGGAACGCGCGAAGAAGCGAGCGCGTCGCCTCGGCGTGATCGACCGCTTCCAGACGCTGGAGGCCGAACTCCCCCAAGACTTCGAACGGTTGGGCGAGGCCGATCTGATCTGGGCGGGCAACTCCCTGCACCACCTGGGCGACCAGCGCGCCGCCCTGGCGGGCTTCGCCGGACTCCTGCGGCCCGGCGGCACGGTCGCACTCGTCGAGGGCGGACTGCCCACCCGGCGGCTGCCCCGCGACATCGGCATCGGACAGCCCGGTCTGGAGGCCCGCATGGGCGCGGCCGCCGCCACGCGCTTCGAGCACATGCGTTCCGAACTCCCGGGTGCGAAGCGGGAGACCGAGGACTGGAGCGCGCTCTTCACCGCGGTCGGCCTCGTCCCGCAGGGCACCCGCAGCTTCCTTCTCGACCTGCCCGCCCCGCTCTCCGAGGCCGCCCGCGACCATGTCGTCGCGAGCATCACCCGCGAGCGCGAGGTGCTCGGCGACCTGCTGACGGCCGAGGACAGCGCCGTACTGGAACGCCTGCTGGACCCCGAGGACCCCGAAGGCCTTCACCACCGCCCCGACGTCCACCTGCTCACCGCCCGTACCGTGCACCTGGGCCGACGGGACCAGGGGCGTCCCGTGCGCTGACCGGGAAGGACCGCCGGGGCCGGCTGTCCGGCCCGGCGGCGGGTGCCGGAGGTGCGTCCATGCCGCGCTCCCCGGTGCCGGGGGACCGGGACCGGGGGCCGGAGGACCGGAGGGCGGTGAGCGTGTCGGTGTCGCCCCGCGGCTACTCGGAGGACCTGATCTCGATCAGCTGACGGGCGTTTCCCGTGGCGCCGGCTCCAGCTGCCACCACTGGAAGGGGGAGTCGGTGTCCTCCCACTGCTGAACCGTGCCCCCGTCCTCGGTGGAACGGTCCGCGACCTCCATGACGAGCCCGCTGATGAAACTCACCAGCGTCACCGTCCCGGGCGCCTCCGGATGCTGCTCGATCAGCCACTCCTGGGCGCCGAAGTTGTTGGCCTTCCACTGCTGGATCCGGGTGCCGTTCTGCGTGTCGGCGTTGGCCACGTCCAGCCGCTTCCCGCTGTGCTCGTTGACCAGGTGGAAGAGGGCCGCGCCCTCGTGCACCGGGGTCAGCCGCCACACCTGCGCGGCCGTCCCGTCGTCCTCGCCCTGCTGGACCCGGGCCCCGCTGCCCTTGGCCGCGCCGTACACCTCCAGCAGCAGCCGGCTGCCGACGTTGCGCAGGCGGTACGGGCCCGCCTCGACGACGGGCGCGAGTTCGCCGCTCATGTTCCCTGTCTCCCCGGTTGACGTGTGCACTGCCGCTGGGACACCTGCCGACGGCGGTATCCCCACCGGAACCACGGTGGGGATACCGGGCAGCCGGACGTTCAGGCGCCGACGTTGAACTCCGCCGGGTCGGGGCCGAGCCGCTTGCCCTCGTCCAGGGCCGCGAAGGCGGCGAGGTCGTCGGCGTCCAGCTCGAAGCCGAACACATCGAGATTCTCCTTGATCCGTGACGGGGTCACGGACTTCGGGATCACGATGTTGCCGCTCTGCAGATGCCAGCGCAGCACCGCCTGGGCAGGCGTACGGCCGTGCTTCTGGGCGATGGCGACGACCGTCGGCACCTCCAGCAGGCCCTTGCCCTGGCCCAGCGGTGACCACGCCTCGGTGGCGATGCCGTGTTCGGCGTGGAAGGCGCGCGCCCCGGCCTGCTGGAGCTGCGGGTGCAGCTCGATCTGGTTGACGGCCGGAACCACGGAGGTCTCGCCGAGCAGCCGCTTCAGGTGCTCGGGGTGGAAATTCGACACGCCGATGGCCTTCGCGCGGCCGTCGGCGAGGATCTGCTCCAGCGCCTTGTACGTGTCGGTGTACGCGTCCTTCGCCGGGACCGGCCAGTGGATCAGGTACAGGTCGACGTAGTCCAGGCCGAGCTTGTCCAGCGAGGCGTCGAAGGCGCGCAGGGTGCGGTCGTGGCCCTGCTCGCTGTTCCACAGCTTCGTGGTGACGAAGAGTTCGTCGCGGGCGACGCCGGAGGCGGCGATGGCCTTGCCGGTGCCCGTCTCGTTCTCGTAGATCGCGGCGGTGTCGATGCTCCGGTACCCGGTCTCGATGGCCGTGACGACCGCCTTCTCCGCCTCGTCGTCCGGCACCTGCCAGACACCGAATCCGAGCTGCGGCATGTCGAGGCCGTTGTTGAGGGTGATGGAGGGGACCTGGCTCACGTGCGGTCGATCCTAACGTCGTCGGTTTGATGGCTCCCCACGACAACGACCGGGCGGGCTCAGGCATTCCCGCCCTGCTCCGGCAGCCTCTGCCGCGCGGTTCCGCCGCCGGGTCAGTGATACAGCGCGTCGACCTCGACCGCGTACGTCGTCTCGATCGCCTTGCGCTTCAGCTTCAGCGAGGGCGTCAGCAGCCCCAGCTCCTCGGTGAACGGATGGGCCAGGATCCGGAACGTACGGATCGACTCGGCCTGGGACACAGCCGTGTTGGCGGCCACCACCGCCCGGCGGACCTCCATCTCCAGGTCCGGGTCCCGCACCAGGTCGGCCGGACCGAGCGGGGTGCGGCCCTGCATCGCCAGCCAGTGGTCCACGGACTCCTGGTCGACGGTGACCAGCGCAGCGATGTACGGGCGGTCGTTGCCGACGACGATGCACTGGGCCACCAGCGGATGCGCCCGTACGCGCTCCTCCAGGCCGGCCGGGGAGACGCTCTTGCCGCCGGACGTCACCAGGATCTCCTTCTTCCGCCCGGTGATCGTCAGATAGCCGTCCTCGTCCAGCGCCCCGAGGTCCCCCGTCGCCAGCCAGCCGTCCTGCAGCACCGCCCGGGTGGCCCCCGGGTTGCCCAGATAGCCGGAGAACACGTTCGGCCCGTGCACCCACACCTCGCCGTCGTCCGCGATGTGCACCGACGTCCCCGGAATCGGCTGCCCGACCGTCCCGTACCGGATGCGCTCGGGAGGGTTCGCCGTCGCCGCGGCGGTCGACTCGGTCAGCCCGTACCCCTCGAAGACGCTCACCCCGGCGCCCTCGAAGAACAGCCCGAGCCGGCGGTCCATGCCCGAGCCGCCCGACATCGCGTGCCGCACCCGGCCGCCCATCGCGTCGCGGACCTTCTTGTAGACGACCTTGTCGAAGCACTGGTGCTGCATCCGGAGCCCGGCCGAAGGCCCCGGCCCGTCCCCGAACGCCTTCTGCTCCAGCGCCTCGGCGTACTTGACCGCGATGTCGACGGCCTTGCCGAACGGACCTGCCCGGCCCTCCGCCTCGGCCTTGCGCCGGGCCCCGTTGAGCACCTTCTCGAAGATGTACGGCACCGCCAGGATGAACGTCGGCCGGAACGCCACCAGGTCCGGCATCAGCGCGTTCGCGGACAACTCCGGCTGATGGCCGAGCTTGACCCGGCCACGGATCGCGGCGATCTCGACCATCCGGCCGAAGACATGGGCCAGCGGCAGGAAGAGGAGAGTGGCCGCCTCGTCGCCGGGCCTGGAACGGAACACCGGCTCCCAGCGCGTGACCATCGTGTCGCTCTCGAACATGAAGCTCGCGTGAGTGATCACGCACCCTTTGGGGCGGCCCGTCGTCCCCGAGGTGTAGATGACGGTCGCCACGGAGCCGGGCGTCACCGCGCGCCGGTGCCGGTGCACCACCTCGTCGTCGATGTTCGCGCCCGCCCCGAGCAGCTCGTCCACCGCTCCGGCGTCCAGCTGCCACAGCCGCTTCAGGCGCGGCAGCCGGTCGATCACCGAGCCGACCGTCATCGCGTGGTCCTCGTGCTCGACCATCACCGCCACCACCTCGGCGTCGTGCAGCATCCACAGGACCTGCTCGGCGGAGGAGGTCGGGTAGACCGGCACCGACTGGGCCCCGACGGTCCAGAGCGCGAAGTCGAAGAGCGTCCACTCGTAGCGCGTACGGGACATCAGAGCGACCCGGTCGCCGAACCGCACCCCGTGCGCGATCAGTCCTTTGGCCAGGGCCAGCACCTGATCGCGGAAGTCCCCGGAGGTCACATCGCGCCACTGGCCCCCGGCGTCCTTGCGGCCGAGCGCGACGCGGTGCCGATCGTCCTTCGCGTAGTCGAAGACCACATCGGCCAGACCGCCGACCTGAGGCGCCGCGGCCATGGGCGGGACAGTGAAATCACGCAATGACATGCTCCTAACGGCGCTCCGCACAGCGTCGCGACGCTACCCCAAGCGGGTGCCCGGCGGGAGGGGCCCGAACCCTCCGCACTCCGTGCCGGCAGCAACGGGAAACCGTCGCAATCCGGCCAGATGGGCAAGGGCAGGGGCTGTCCTGTGATCCACCAGGGATGACGGGACAGCCCTTCGGGCGTCCGGCCGGTCCAGTTCTGACGGAGTGGTAAGCGGCTCGCACCGGAATCTCCACCGAATCCGACCGCTGCGGTCACTGCCGGATCGCGGAGCGGCTACGGTCCTACCCTGCGGCCGGTGCGCGGAGTGGCTGCGGTCCCTTCCCCGCTGCCGGTGCGCGGAGTGGGCTGGGGTCCTTAGCCCCAGCCGGTTTGCAGAGCGGCTACGGTCCTTCCCCGCCGGTCCGGCGGTGCAGCCGGTCGCCGCCCGCCAGGATCGCGGAGGCCAGCGCGTCGGCCGCCTCCTGGGCCGCGCCCCGGCGGTTCCCGTGCAGCAGGACGAAGTCGACGAGGCCGAGCTCCGGCAGCCCTGCCCTGGCCGGCACCGGCACCAGCCCCGGCGGGACCATCCCCCGGGAGTGCGCCATCACCCCCAGGCCCGCCCGCGCCGCCGCGACCAGACCGCTCAGGCTCGTACTCGTACAGGCGATCCGCCAGGCCCGCCCGTGTTCCTCCAGCACCTCCAGGGCGCGGGCACGGGTGATGGCCGGCGGTGGGAAGACGACCAGTGGCACGGGGCGCTCCGGATCGACGCGCAGCTGCGGCGCGCCGATCCAGTCCAGCGCGTCCTGCCACATGAGCTCTCCGTGGGTGTCACCGGTGCGCCGCTTGGCCAGCACCAGATCCAGCCGGCCCGCCGCGAGCTGCCGGTGCAGCGTCCCGGACAGCTCCACGGTGAGCTGGAGCTCGACCTCCGGATGGTCACGGCGGAAGGACTCCAGGATCTCGGGGAGCCGGGTCAGAACGAAGTCCTCGGAGGCCCCGAAGCGCAGCCGGCCGCGCAGCCGGGTGCCCGCGAAGAACGCCGCGGCCCGCTCGTGCGCCGACAGGATCGTCCGGGCGAAGCCGAGCATCGCCTCGCCGTCCTCGGTGAGGTCGACGCGATGGGTGTCCCGGGCGAACAGCTGCCGCCCGGCCGCCCCCTCCAGCCGCCGTACGTGCTGGCTGACCGTGGACTGGCGGATCCCGAGCCTGCGGGCGGCCTGGGTGAAGCTCAGCGTCTGGGCCACGGCGAGGAAGGTACGCAGCTGGGCGGGGTCGTACGAGGCGTCCATGGATCCACGTTATCGGGATCCATGATGACAGTCAGAGCGGTATGCCTGATTCCCGATGGGGAGGTGCGGGAGCAGGATGGATGCCGTCATAGCCTGCTGTTCGCGCGCATGGCCGGGGGCCCGCAAGGCCGCGCGGCTGCAAGGCTGCGCGCGAGGCCGCCCGCTGCCTGTACGTAAGCCGTCCGCAAGGCCGCCCGCTGCCTGTACGTAAGCCGTCCGCAAGGCCGCCCGCCAGGCCCGCCCGCCCGTCCGGCCCGGCCGACCGAGCCCTGGAGACCCGAGCAGATGACCCGCCGCATCCCGAGACCGCCGTCCTGGCTGCCGGTCGACGTCCACGTCCTGTCGCTGGCCGCGACCGTGGTCCTCGCGTCGCTGCTGCCCGCCCGGGGGGCCGCCGCCGATGTCACGGGCGGGGCCTCCACCGGGGCGGTCTCCCTGCTGTTCTTCCTCTACGGGGCGCGGCTCTCCACGGCCGAGACGCTCGACGGGCTCAAGCACTGGCGCCTCCACCTCACCGTCCTGGCCTGCACCTTCGCCGTCTTCCCGCTGCTGGGGCTGGCGAGCGGAGGACTGGTGCCGTACGTGCTGACGCCCGAGCTCCAGGCGGGCTTCCTCTTCCTGTGCCTGGTCCCCTCCACCATCCAGTCGTCCATCGCCTTCACCTCGATCGCCCGGGGCAATGTGCCCGCCGCGCTCTGCGCCGGGTCCTTCTCCAGCCTCGCCGGGATCCTCCTGACCCCGCTGCTCGCCGCCCTGCTCCTCGGCTCGGCCGGGGGCGGGTTCTCGGCGGACTCCCTGCTGAGGATCGTGCTCCAACTGCTCGTCCCGTTCCTCGCCGGACAGCTGTCGCGGCGCTGGGTCGGCGGTTTCCTCACCCGGCACAGGAAGGTGCTCGGTCTGGTCGACCGGGGGTCGATCCTGCTCGTCGTCTACACCGCGTTCGGCGAAGGGATGGTCGCCGGCGTCTGGCACCAGGTCACCCCGGTCAGGCTCGGCGCACTGCTCGCCGCCGAGGCGGTCCTGCTGGCGCTGATGCTCACCCTGAGCTGGTACGGGGCACGGCGGCTCGGGTTCGGCCGGGCGGACCGGATCGTCATCCAGTTCGCCGGGTCGAAGAAGAGCCTGGCGGCCGGGCTGCCGATGGCGAGCGTGATCTTCGGGGCGCACGCGAGCCTGGCCGTGCTGCCCCTGATGCTCTTCCACCAGATGCAGCTGATGGTCTGCGCGGTGATCGCCGCACGCCGCTCCCGCGACCCCGAACCGCCGGGGGACCCGGCCGGCTCCGAGGGCTCCGCGCCGGGGGCCGCCACAGCCGTTCCGGCCGCGATGACCTGAGAACCACCGCGTTCAGCCCCCGGGGTCGCCGCTCCAAGCCCTGCCGGTCCGCTGCCTCAGCCCTGGCCCCCCGGGGTCGCCGCTCCAAGCCCTGCCGGTCCGCTGCCTCAGATCTGCCGGTCCGCCGCCTCCAGCGCGATCCGGTGCTCACCGGCGTACACGTTCATCGACGGGCCGCGCAGGAAGCCGACCAGCGTCAGTCCGCTCTCCGCCGCCAGGTCCACCGCCAGCGACGACGGCGCCGAGACCGCCGCGAGAACCGGGATCCCCGCCATCACGGCCTTCTGCGCCAGCTCGAACGAGGCCCGCCCCGACACCAGCAGAACGGCCCGCGACAGGGGCAGCCGGTGGTCCGTCAGCGCCCGGCCCACCAGCTTGTCGACCGCGTTGTGCCGGCCGACGTCCTCGCGGATGTCCAGCAGCTCGCCCTCCTCGGAGAACAGTGCGGCGGCGTGCAGGCCGCCCGTCCGGTCGAACACCTGCTGTGCGGCCCGCAGCCGGTCCGGGAGGCCGGACAGCAGCTCCGGGGTGACCCGCACCGGGGGAGCGTCGGCCACGGGGTGCCGGGTCGTGGTGCGTACCGCGTCCAGGCTGGCCTTGCCGCACAGGCCGCACGAGGAGGTGGTGTAGACGTTCCGCTCCAGCGTGATATCGGGGACAACGACCCCGGACGCGAGCTTCACGTCCACCACGTTGTAGCTGTTCACGCCGTCCGCCGTTGCCCCGGCGCAGTAGACGATCGACTGCACCTCGTTCCCCTCCGCGATCACCCCCTCGCTGACCAGGAAGCCCGCGGCCAGCGCGAAATCGTCGCCCGGCGTACGCATGGTGATGGCCAGCGGCCGGCCGTTCAGACGGATCTCCAGCGGTTCCTCCGCCACCAGGGTGTCTGCGCGGGAGGAGACGGCACCGTCCCGGATGCGGAGGGTGCGGCGGCGTTCGGTGACCCGTCCCATGGATGTGAACCCGATTCTGTACGTGTGCGGCGGCTTCTGTCCGTACAGGGAAGCCGAAACCTGACCCCGTCATTCTCCGGCACCCGCACCGGCGTGTCGCTGCCGCCGGCGCAGCACGCTGACCAGGCAGTTGTCAAGGCTCCAACGTGTGGGCCGGATTCCTGTGGGATCACGTGCCCCCGTACCCGCTGGTAGCGACCAAGACTGGATGTTTCCTGCCTACCTGACGATGGGAACCCGTATGACCGGCTCACGTGTCGTGGCGCTCGGCCACTACCAGCCCGCCAAGGTGCTCACCAACGACGATCTGGCGGCCATGGTCGACACGAGCGACGAGTGGATCACCAGCCGGGTCGGTATCAAGACCCGCCATGTGGGTGGCCCCGACGAGCCGGTGGACGAGATGGCCGCGCACGCGGGAGCCAAGGCGCTGGCCGCGGCCGGGCTGGTGCCATCGGACATCGACCTGGTCCTCGTCGCCACCTCCACCGCGATCGACCGGTCCCCGAGCATGGCGGCACGGGTCGCGGCACGGCTCGGCATGGGTTCGCCCGCCGTGATGGACATCAACGTGGTGTGCTCCGGCTTCACGCACGCGCTGGCCACCGCCGACCACGCGATCCGGGCCGGTGCGGCGACCCGGGCCCTGGTCATCGGCGCCGACAAGATGGCCGACATCGCGGACTGGACCGACCGCAGCACCTGCGTCCTGCTCGGTGACGGCGCGGGCGCCGCCGTCGTCACCGCCGACCCGGCCGCCCCCGACACCCCGGACGGGCCCGGCATCGGACCGGTGCTGTGGGGCTCCGTGCCGGAGATGGGCAACGCGGTCCGCATCGAGGGCACGCCGCCGCGCTTCGCGCAGGAGGGGCAGTCCGTCTACCGCTGGGCCACCACCCAGCTCCCCCCGATCGCCCGCCAGGTCTGCGAGAAGGCGGGCATCGCCCCGGAGGACCTGGCCGCCGTCGTCCTGCACCAGGCCAATCTGCGGATCATCGAGCCGGTCGCCCGCAAGATCGGCGCGGTCAACGCCGTCATCGCCCGGGACGTGGTGGACTCGGGCAACACCTCGGCCGCCTCCATCCCGATGGCCCTGTCCAAGCTGATCGAGCGTGGTGAGGTCGCCTCGGGCGCGCCCGTCCTGCTCTTCGGATTCGGCGGAAACCTCTCGTACGCGGGTCAGGTCATCCGCTGCCCCTGACCCCGTCCGCTGCGGCTGACTCAGCTGCCGCCCCTGGCTCAGCTGCCGCCTCTGACCGCCCCCGAGCACCGGTGCGGCCTCTGACCGAGGATCTTTGTCCTGGGTGTGGAGAAAGCCGGGGTTGATTCCTGCGCAACTTCTTCCCACCCCGGGAAAGCGCTGCTACGTTCCCCTCGAAAGCCCGACGGACTGGCCGATGTGGCGGGGAGGGACGCGTGAGACGCATGACGGCACGA
Organism: Streptomyces sp. NPDC048142; assembly: GCF_043202835.1. Lineage (NCBI taxonomy): Bacteria > Bacillati > Actinomycetota > Actinomycetes > Kitasatosporales > Streptomycetaceae > Streptomyces > Streptomyces sp. NPDC048142. The sequence continues at coordinate 123,033 of NZ_JBIDBC010000023.1, read as the reverse complement.
CCCGCGAACGCGCATCAGGCGCGGCTGCTCCGACTGCTGCGCGACAGGGGCCCCAACTCCCGTGCGCAACTGGGCGATCAGGTCGAGCTCTCACGCTCGAAGCTCGCCGTCGAGGTGGACCGGCTGCTGGAGACCGGCCTGGTGGTGGCCGACGGACTCGCCGCATCGCGCGGCGGGCGCCGTTCGCACAACATCCGGCTCGCTCCCGAACTGCGCTTCCTCGGCGTCGACATCGGCGCCACGTCGATAGACGTGGCCGTCACCAACGCGGAGCTGGAGGTGCTGGGACACCTCAACCACCCGATGGACGTGCGCGAGGGGCCCGTCGCCGTCTTCGAGCAGGTCCTGTCGATGGCCGCCAAACTGCGGACCTCGGGGCTCGCCGAGGGCTTCGACGGGGCGGGTATCGGGGTCCCCGGACCCGTCCGCTTCCCCGAGGGGGTGCCGGTCGCGCCGCCGATCATGCCCGGCTGGGACGGTTTCCCGGTCCGCGAGGCGCTCAGTCAGGAGCTGGGCTGCCCCGTCATGGTCGACAACGACGTGAACCTCATGGCGATGGGGGAGCAGCACGCGGGCGTGGCCCGCTCCGTGGCCGACTTCCTCTGCGTCAAGATCGGTACGGGCATCGGGTGCGGCATCGTCGTCGGCGGCGAGGTCTACCGAGGTACGACCGGCAGCGCCGGGGACATCGGACACATCCAGGTGGAACCGGACGGCCGGGCCTGTGCCTGCGGCAACCGGGGCTGCCTGGAGGCCCACTTCAGCGGCGCCGCCCTCGCCCGGGACGCGGAGGGCGCGGCCCGGGACGGCCGCTCACCCGAGCTCGCCGCCCGGCTGGAGGCGGCGGGACGCCTCACCGCCGCCGATGTGGCGGCCGCCGCGGCGGCCGGGGACACCGCGGCGCTCGACCTGGTCCGCGAGGGCGGCAACCGGCTCGGCCAGGTGATCGCGAGCCTGGTCAGCTTCTTCAATCCCGGTCTGGTGGTGATCGGCGGCGGGGTCACCGGCCTCGGTCACCACCTCCTCGCCAGTGTCCGCACCCAGGTCTACAAGCAGTCCCTTCCCCTGGCCACCGGCAATCTCCCCATCGTGCTGGGCGAGTTGGGGCCCACCGCCGGAGTGACCGGCGCGGCCCGGCTCATCAGCGACCACGTCTTCTCGCCGGCCTGACCACAGGCTGTACGCACCACGGTGTGAGTCAGCGCGACTCGCTATTCGTCAGGTACTCGTCAGGTATCAGCCCGTCAGTCAGCAGCTCACCAGGTACCACCTCACCAGACACGGACACCAGACACCAGGCACCAGGCACCAGCGCCAGTCATCAGCCTCACCGGTCATCAGCTCGTCAGCCATCAGCTCATCAGGTACTAGTCAGCAGCCGTTCGCGGTGCCGCCGGCTCCACGGCACCTCCAGCCCCGCGCCCTGTCCGCTCACCGGCCCTCCCCGGCCCCTCGGCACCGTCCGAGCAGGGGAGACCCCATTCGCCGAGGGGATTCGTCATGGCACCAGAACCACCCCTGCTCACCATGTCCGGCATCACCAAGCTCTTCCCGGGCGTCCGCGCCCTCGACGGCGTCGACCTGGAAGTCCAGGCAGGCGAGGTCCACTGCCTCCTCGGCCAGAACGGTGCGGGCAAGTCCACCCTCATCAAGGTGCTCGCCGGAGCGCACCAGCCCGACAGCGGCGAGATCACCTGGCGCGGCGAAACCGTCCAGCTCAAGTCGCCGATCGCGGCCATGCGCCTGGGCGTTGCCACCATCTACCAGGAACTCGACCTGGTCGAAGGCCTTTCGGTCGCCGAGAACGTCTTCCTCGGACACGAGCCGACCAGCGCGGGCTTCATCGTCCGTACGAGGGAGGGGCGTCTCCTGGCCGAGGCGCTCCTCGCCCGCCTCGGGCACCCGGAGATCGATCCCGCCCGGCAGGTCGGCGATCTCTCCGCCGCCCAGCAGCAGATCGTCTCCATGGCGCGGGCGCTCTCCCACGACGTCCGGCTCATCGTGATGGACGAGCCCTCCGCCGCCCTCGACCCCGACGAGGTCGACAACCTCTTCCGGATCGTCGGGAGCCTCACCGCCGACGGAGTCGCCGTCATCTACATCTCGCACCGCCTGGAGGAGATCCGCCGCATCGGCGACCGGGTCACCGTCATCAAGGACGGCCGGACCGTCGCCGTCGGGCTGCCCGCCGACGGCACGCCCACTCGCGACATCGTTGCCATGATGACCGGCCGGGACGTCGCCCATGTCTTCCCGCCGCGCCCGGAGGAACCGGCCTCCGCCACCGCGGAACCCGTACTCCGGGTCCAAGGGCTGTCCCGCAGAGGCGAGTTCGCTCCTGTCGACCTCGAACTGCGGCCCGGCGAGATCGTCGGTCTGGCCGGACTGGTCGGCTCGGGCCGCTCGGAGATCCTGGAGACGATCTACGGCGCCCGCAAGGCGAGCACGGGGACCGTCACCGTCGCCGGCCGGCAGCTCCGCCCCGGCAGCGTCCGCGCCGCCGTCGCCGCGGGCATCGGCCTCGCCCCCGAGGAACGCAAGGCGCAGGCCCTGCTGATGACCGAATCGGTCACCCGTAACGTCTCCGTCTCCGCCCTCTCCCGCTTCGCCCGGATCGGCTGGATCGACCGGGGCCGGGAGCGGAAGGCCGCGCGTGGCGCCACCCGCGAGCTGCAGATGCGGCCCGACAACCCGGACGCCGCCGTCCGCACCCTCTCCGGCGGCAACCAGCAGAAGGCCGTCCTCGCCCGTTGGCTGCTGCGCGGCTGCCGGGTCCTGTTGCTGGACGAACCCACCCGTGGCGTCGACGTCGGCGCGCGCGCCGAGCTGTACGCCGTGATCCGCCGGCTGGCCGACGAAGGCCTCGCCGTGCTGCTCGTCTCCAGCGAACTGCCCGAAGTCCTGGGCCTCGCCGACCGGGTGCTGGTCCTCCGCGAGGGCGAAGTGGTCCACACGGCCCCCGCCCAGGAGCTCGACGAGCACCGCGTGCTCGACCTCGTGATGGAAGGGAGCCCGACGCCATGACACAGCCCGCCCCGTCGGCGCGGCACAACGGGCCGGACAAGGGGCCCCTCACCGGCCCCTCCGGTGCGCCGCCCTCGAAGCCGGGCGGCGGCGGGCCGGCCCCCGGTCTGCGGTTCGACGTCCGGATCCTGTCCCTGCTCGGCGTCCTCGCCGCCCTGATCCTGGTCGGCGGCGTCACCGAACCGGACGCCTTCCTGGACACCGGGAACCTCCAGCTGATCCTGACCCAGGCCTCCGTCATCGGTGTCGTCACCGTCGGCATGACCTTCGTCATCATCAGCGGCGGCATCGACCTCTCCGTCGGTGCGATGGTCGCCCTCGCCTCGGTGTGGGCGACGACCCTGGCCACCCAGGAGTACGGCTTCGCGGGCATCGCGTTCACCGCGGTGATCGTCGGCCTCGCCGCCGGACTCGTGAACGGCGTCCTCATCGCGTACGGCGGGATGGTCGCCTTCATCGCGACGCTGGCCATGCTCGCCTCGGCCCGCGGACTCGCCCTCCAGATCACCGACGGCAAGACCCAGATCGTCACCGTGGACGCGGTCCTGGACCTCGGCCTGCCCGACTCCTACGTCCTCGGCATTCCGCCACTGGTCATCATGTTCGCCGTGGTCACCGTCGCCGGCTGGCTGGTCCTCAACCGGACCACCTTCGGCCGCCGAACGGTCGCCGTCGGCGGCAACGCGGAGGCCGCCCGGCTCGCCGGGATCGACGTCCGCCGCCAGCGCCTGTACCTCTATCTGCTGTCCGGGCTGTGCTGCGGCATCGCCGCCTTCATGCTGATCGTGCTCGCGGGCTCCGGCCAGAACACCAACGGCAACCTGTACGAGCTCGACGCCATCGCCGCCGTGATCATCGGCGGGACCCTGCTCAGCGGCGGCCGGGGCACCATCGTCGGCTCCGTGCTCGGCGTCCTGATCTTCACCACGATCACCAACATCTTCGCCCTCAACAACCTCCAGAGCGACGTCCAGCAGATCGCCAAGGGCGCCATCATCGTCGCCGCCGTACTCGTCCAGCGCCGCACCCTGCGCGGCGGGGAGTCCTGAGCACCCCGGTCGCCCCCGAACCCCCTGCACCTGAGCACCCCCCCCGCCCGTACCTCGTAGCACCTCCCGCACCCCTACCTCGTACACCCCCTGGACGAAGGGTCAGACCGTCATGCCGGAAACCAGCCGCAGAGGGCTGCTGTTCACCACCGCCGCCGTCTCCGCGGGCGCGCTCCTCACCGCCTGCACCAGCAACGAGCCCAAGAAGACCGAGCCCGCCGGCACCGGCGCCCCCGCCGACGACAAGCCGGGCAAGGCCGTCACCATCGGCTTCGCCGGACCGCAGGCCGACCACGGCTGGCTCAACGCGATCAACGTGAACGCCACGTCCCGGGCCAAGACGTATTCCGACGTCACCCTGGAGATCACCGAGGGTTCCAACGACACCGCCACCCAGATCGGCCAGGTCAAGACCCTCATCAACAAGAAGGTCGACGTCCTCGTCATCCTCCCCGCCGACGGCAAGGCGCTCACCCAGGTCGGCCTGGAGGCCATGAAGGCGGGCATCCCCGTCGTCAACCTGGACCGTATCTTCGCCTCTCCGCAGGCGTACCGCTGCTGGGTCGGCGGCGACAACTACGGCATGGGTCTCAACGCCGGGCACTACATCGGCGAGCAGCTCAAGGACAAGCCGGACGCCAAGGTCGTCGAGCTCGCCGGCATCGACAACCTGGAGCTGACCAAGCAGCGCAGCGAGGGCTTCGCCGACGCCCTCAAGAACTACTCCAACATCAAGCTGGTGGCCCGTCAGGCGGCCGACTTCACCGTCGAGTCGGGACAGGCGAAGATGGCGCAACTCCTTCAGGCGCAGAAGCGGTTCGACGCCCTGTGGAACCACGACGACGACCAGGGCGTCGGTGCGCTCCGTGCCATCCAGCAGGCGGGCCGCGACGAGTTCGTCATGGTCGGCGGCGCCGGCGCCAAGTCCGCGATGGACGCCATCAAGGCCGACGACTCGGTCATCAAGGCGACCGTCCTCTACCCGCCGACGATGGCCGCGTCCGCGATCGACCTGGCGCGGGCACTGGGCCAGAGCAAGGGCATCGGCGGCCTCTCCGAGCTGGAGATCCCGACCTCCCTGACCCTGTACTCCGCGGTCGTGACGAAGGACAACATCGACCAGTACCTGCCGACGGGCTTCAACTGACCAGGAACATCGGGGGGTTGCGCGAGCGCGTCCCCCGGCCCGTTACCGCACACCGATGAGGAGGAAGTCCGCATGGCCCGTAGTCAAGAGACGGAAACGCAGGCCCCAGCACCGTCGCCGCGGCAGCCGCCGGGAACGCTCGGGGTCGGCATGGTCGGATACGCGTTCATGGGCGCCGCCCACTCCCAGGGGTGGCGCACCGCCGGACACGTCTTCGACCTGCCCCTGCGGCCCGCTCTCGCCGCGATCTGCGGACGCGACCGTGCGGCGGTCGACGCCGCGGCCGCCCGGCACGGCTGGGCCGCGGCGGAGACCGACTGGCGGGCCCTGATCGCCCGGGACGACGTCCGGCTGATCGACATCTGCACCCCTGGCGACAGCCACGCGAAGATCGCCATCGCCGCCCTGGAGGCGGGCAAGCACGTGCTGTGCGAGAAGCCGCTCGCCAACACCGTCGCCGAGGCGGAGGCGATGGTCCGCGCCGCCGAAGCTGCCGCCACCCGGGGGCAGATGGCGATCGTGGGCTTCAACTACCGCAAGGTGCCCGCGATCTCCTACGCCCGGCAGCTCATCGCCGAGGGCCGGCTCGGCCCCCTGCGTCATGTGCGGGCCACCTACCTCCAGGACTGGCTGGTGGACCCGGCCTCCCCGCTCACCTGGCGGCTCAAGCGCGAACACGCCGGATCCGGTGCGCTCGGGGACCTCGGAGCGCACATCGTCGACCTCGCCCAGTACCTGTCGGGCGAGCTGCTCACCGGGGTGTCCGCCATGTCCGAGACCTTCGTACGGGAGAGGCCCCTGCCCGCCGGAGCGTCGGCCGGGCTCTTCGGCAGCGCCGACACGGTGGAGCGGGGCGAGGTGAGTGTCGACGACGCGGCGGTCTTCACCGGCCGCCTCGCCTCCGGCGCACTGGCCTCCTTCGAGGTGACCCGGATGGCGGCGGGGCGCAAGAACGCCCTGCGTCTGGAGATCAACGGGGAGTCGGGCTCGCTCGCCTTCGACCTGGAGCGGCTCAACGAACTGTCCTTCCACGACCACACCGAACCCGCCGCCACCGCAGGCTTCCGGCGCATCCTGGTCACCGAACCCGAGCACCCCTACCTGGAGGCCTGGTGGCCCCCGGGCCACGCCCTCGGCTACGAGCACACCTTCGTCCACCAGGCCCGCGACGTGGTCCGCATGATCGCCGACGGCACCGCGCCCCGGCCCTCGTTCGCGGACGGACTCCAGGTGCAGCGGGTGCTCGCCGCCGTCGAGGAGAGCGCTGCCACGAACTCCGTCCACACCCCGGTTCCGACCTCGTCCTAGGAGGCTGCCGCCCATGCCCCGCCCCTTCACACTCTTCACCGGCCAGTGGGCCGATCTCCCGCTGGAGGAGGTCTGCCGCCACGCCCGGGACTTCGGCTACGACGGGCTCGAACTCGCCTGCTGGGGAGACCATTTCGAGGTCGACAAGGCGCTGAAGGACCCCGGCTATCTGGCCACCAGGCACCAACTGCTGGACGCATACGGGCTGAAGTGCTTCGCCATCTCCAACCACCTGGTGGGCCAGGCCGTTTGCGACAACCCGATCGACGAACGCCACCGGGGCATCCTGCCCGCCCGCATCTGGGGCGACGGCGAGCCCGAGGGCGTACGGCGGCGGGCCGCCGCCGAGATCGCGGACACGGGCCGGGCCGCCGCCGCCTTCGGGGTGGACACGGTCATCGGGTTCACCGGCTCCTCGATCTGGCATCTCGTCGCGATGTTCCCGCCCGTCCCGCCGCACATGATCGAGCGGGGTTACGAGGACTTCGCCGAGCGGTGGAACCCGATCCTGGACGTCTTCGACGCGGAGGGGGTGCGCTTCGCCCACGAAGTGCACCCGAGTGAGATCGCGTACGACTACTGGACCACCGAGCGCGCCCTCCAGGCGGTGGACCACCGGCCCGCGTTCGGGCTGAACTTCGACCCGAGCCACTTCGTCTGGCAGGACCTCGACCCGGTCGGTTTCCTCTACGACTTCCGCGACCGGATCTACCACGTGGACTGCAAGGAGGCCCGCAAACGCCTCGACGGCCGCAACGGCCGCCTCGGCTCGCATCTGCCCTGGGGCGACCCCCGGCGCGGCTGGGACTTCGTCTCCGCCGGGCACGGCGACGTGCCCTGGGAGGACGTCTTCCGGATGCTCCGGTCCATCGGCTACGAGGGCCCGGTCTCCGTGGAATGGGAGGACGCCGGCATGGACCGGCTGACCGGCGCCCCGGAAGCGCTTGCCAGCCTCAAGCGGTTCGACTTCGACCCGCCGTCGGCCTCCTTCGACGCGGCCTTCGGCGGCGGCGACTAAGGGCTGTCCGTCATCCCTGGCGGGCGCACGACGACAGCTACGGCACCTCGCCGCGTTGTCGGAACGCCCGAATACATCCGGTATGCGGACGTCCCTCCGCCTTGCGATGCACCGCATCTGACGCCGCGCGCTGATCCACCAGGGATGACGGGACAGCCCTTAGCACGGCCTGCCGGGCTCCCGGGGGCGTACCCGCACGACGGGCCCCAGCCCCCGGGGCTGCCCCGCCCTGCCCGGAATCTCCTTTGTCCTGGCGGAAGCAGAAGTCCGACCCGCCTGCTGCGCAGGGGCTTTCCGTCCAGGACGAACAGGTCTACCGTCCATGACGTGTACACGACATGACTTGCGTCCCCGGGGTCGCTCCCGGCCCCGGTGACGCACGCGCGGCAGTCCCCGCGCGGCACGGCACGGTTACACCCGCCCGTACAACCGGCACTCTCCGGAGGACCTACGTGCACAGAACCAGAAAGCGGCTCCTGGCCAGGACCCGCGTCCGTACGACGCTCGCGCTGTTCACCGGCGGCCTTCTCGCCGCCGCGACCCTGACCCTCGGCTCCGCCCCCGGAGCCGCCGCCCACCCGGATCACCCAGGGCACGAGGAGCCCGTGGCGGAGGACTTCCAGCAAGTCACCCTCGCCAAGGGCGTCGAGGAGACAGGCGAGCCCATGTCGCTCGCCGTCCTTCCCGACCGCAGCGTGCTGCACACCTCGCGCGGCGGCGAGCTGCGGATCACCGACAGTGCCGGCAACACCCGGATCTCCGGCACCCTCCCCGTGTACACGCACGACGAGGAAGGTCTCCAAGGCGTCGGCGTCGACCCGGACTTCGCCGAGAACCGGGCGATCTACCTCTTCTACGCACCCCCGATGGACACCCCCGCGGGCGACGCCCCCGAGACCGGCACCGCCGCCGACTTCGCGAAGTTCGAGGGCGTCAACCGGCTCTCCCGCTTCGTCCTCGACGAGGACGGCACCCTCGACACGGCCAGCGAGAAGAAGGTCCTGGACGTCGCCACCTCGCGCGGCACGTGCTGCCACGTCGGCGGGGACATCGACTTCGACGCCGACGGCAACCTCTACCTCTCCACCGGGGACGACACCAACCCCTTCGCCTCCGACGGCTACACCCCGATCGACGAACGTCCGGACCGCAACCCGGCGTTCGACGCCCGCCGCACCTCGGGCAACACCAACGACCTGCGCGGCAAGATCCTTCGCATCAAGGTCGCCGAGGACGGCTCGTACACCGTCCCCGACGGAAACCTCTTCGCTCCCGGGACGGACAGGACGCGCCCCGAGATCTACGCGATGGGCTTCCGCAACCCCTTCCGGTTCTCCGTCGACCAGGCCACCGGTGTCGTGTACGTCGGCGACTACGGCCCCGACGCGGGCGCGGCCGACCCCCAGCGCGGACCCGCCGGGAAGGTCGAGTTCGCCCGCGTGACGAAGGCCGCCAACTTCGGCTGGCCCTTCTGCGTCGGCGACAACGAGCCCTACGTCGACTACGACTTCGCCACCGAGGAGCCGGGCGCCGCCTTCGACTGCGCCGCCCCGAAGAACGAGTCGCCGCACAACACCGGACTCGTCGACCTGCCGCCGGCCGAGGCCGCGTGGATTCCGTACGACGGGGGCTCCGTGCCCGAGTTCGGCACCGGCTCCGAGTCCCCGATGGGCGGACCCGTCTACCGCTACGACGCGGACCTGGACTCCCCGGTGAAGTTCCCCCAGGCCTACGACGGTGACTTCTTCGCCGGTGAGTTCGGCCGCCGGTGGATCAAGCGCATCGAGCAGGACGCCGACGGAGGCGTCCAGTCCATCAACGACGTGCCGTGGTCCGGTACGCAGGTGATGGACATGGCCTTCGGCCCGGACGGGGCGCTGTACGTCCTCGACTACGGACTCGCCTGGTTCGGCGGCGACGAGAACTCCGCGCTCTACCGCATCGAGAACGCCACCGGAGGCCGCTCACCCGTCGCCGAGGCCTCGGCCGACAAGACCTCCGGCACCGCACCCCTGAAGGTGAAGTTCTCCTCCGCCGGAACGTCCGACAGTGACGGCGACGTCCTGACCTACTCCTGGGACTTCGGGGACGGCGGCACCTCCACCGCCGCCAACCCGACGTACAGGTACAGGAAGAACGGCACCTACACCGCCACGCTCACCGCCGAGGACCCGACCGGCCGCACCGGCTCGGCGAGCGTCCACGTGACCGTCGGCAACACCGCCCCGACCGTGGAGCTGGTGCTCCCCAAGGACGGGCAGCTCTTCGAGTTCGGTGACTCCGTACCGTTCAAGGTGAAGGTCGGCGACCCGGAGGACGGGGCGATCGACTGCACCGAGGTCGAGGTCAAGTTCACCCTGGGTCACGACAGTCACGGCCACGACATCACCACCGAACACGGCTGCGAGGGCACCATCAAGACCGCCATGGAAGGCGGCCATGACCCCAACGCCAATATCTACGGCGGCATTTCGGCCTCGTACACCGACAACGGCGGTGGCGGCCAGGCCAAGCTGACCGGCAGGGACGCATCCCGGCTGCAGCCCAAGCACCGGCAGGCCGAGCACTTCGACGACTCCTTCGGCGTCGCCACCTTCGACAAGGCGAGCGCGCACGGCGGGAAGACCGTCGGCGACATCCACAACGACGACTGGATCTCCTTCGACACCTACGTCCTCGGCGCCACCACCAAGCTCACCGCCCGCATCTCCTCGGCCGGCTCCGGTGGCTTCCTCGAAGTGCGCACCGGCTCACCCAACGGCAAGATCCTCGGCTCCGGACCCGTCCCGGTGACCGGCAGCTGGGACACCTTCCAGGACATCGACATCCCGCTGCGCGGCGTGCCCAAGAAGCAGACGGAACTCTTCCTGGTCTTCAAGGGCGGCGACGGAGCGCTCTACGACGTCGACGACTTCGAACTGTCCGACACCCCGGTCGACAAGACCGCCAAGCGCGTCCTGGTCTTATCCAAGACCGCCGGCTTCCGCCACGACTCCATCCCCACGGGCATCGAGGCCCTGAAGGAGATCGGCAAGGACACCAACATCACGGTCGACTCCACCGAGTCCGCCGCCCAGTTCACCACCAGCAACCTGGCCCGTTACGACGCCGTCGCCTTCCTCTCCACCACCGGTGACGTCCTCGACGCCGAGCAGCAGCAGGCGTTCGAGAACTACGTGGCGACCGGCGGCGGTTACGTCGGCATCCACGCCGCCGCCGACACCGAGTACGACTGGGAGTTCTACGGCGGCCTCGTCGGCGCCTACTTCGACTCCCATCCGCAGATCCAGCCCGCCACCGTCCGCATCGAGAACCACGACCACCCCGCGACCGCCCACCTGGGCGAGGAGTGGGAGCGCACGGACGAGTGGTACAACTACGCCACCAACCCCCGGGGCAAGGCCAAGGTTCTCGCCACACTCGACGAGACCACCTACACCGGCGGGAACATGAAGGGCGATCACCCGATCTCCTGGTGCCAGACCTACGAGGGCGGCCGCTCCTTCTGCACCGGCCTCGGCCACACCAAGGAGTCCTACGCCGAGCCGGACTTCCGCGGCCACCTGCTGGGCGGTCTGCGCTACGCCACCGGTCAGGTCAAGGCCGACTGCAAGCCGGACAAGGGCTACCGGCCCATCTTCAACGGCAAGACACAGGAGGGGTGGAAGCAGGCGGGCCCGGGGGCGTTCTCCATCAGTGACGGCGCCCTGCACTCCGAGGGCGGCATGGGCCTGCTCACCTACCGGGCCAAGGAACTGAACGCGTACTCACTGAAGCTCGACTGGAAGATGGCCGGCGACGACAACTCCGGTATCTTCGTGGGCTTCCCGGAGTCCGACGACCCCTGGTCCGCGGTCAACAACGGGTACGAGATCCAGATCGACGCGACCGACGCGGCCGACCGCACCACGGGCTCCGTCTACGGGTTCAAGTCCGCCAACATCAAAGCCCGTGACCGCGTACTGCGACCGCCGGGCCAGTGGAACAGCTACGAGATCAAGGTCCGGGGCGAACGTCTGCAGGTCTTCCTCAACGGAGCGAAGATCAACGACTTCACCAACACCGACCCGGCCCGCAGCCTGAAGGACGGCTACATCGGCCTCCAGAACCACGGCCCCGACGACCAGGTGTCCTTCCGCAACATCCAACTGAGGGAGCTGCCCTCGCAGTAGGGCGACCGCCTCTGCCGACGTCGGGCGGGGGAAGCACTCACACTTCCCCCGCCCGACCTCCTCCACCCCGACATCCCCCAGGGAGGCAGCCCGTGACCGCACACGCCGATCGTGAAGGCCGAACGGATACCCCGGGCCGAACGGATACCCCGGGCCGGACCGATGCCCCGGGCCGCATCGACGCCCCGAGCCCCTCGGGGGCTCCCGGCCTCGCGGGCGCCGCGAGCCGTACCGGCGTCTGGCTCATCGGAGCACGCGGCTCCGTGGCGACCACCGCCACCGCGGGCTGCGCGGCCATCGCCGCGGGCCTGCACCCGCCGACCGGCATGGTCACCGAGACGCCCCCCTTCGCCGACAGCGGCCTGCCCGCCCTGACCAGCCTGGTCTTCGGTGGCCACGACACCCTCGACTGCCCGCTGTCCAAGCGGGCCGAGGCGCTGGCCGACGGCGGTGTGCTGCCACACGGACTTCCCTCCGCCGTACGCGCCGAACTCGACGCAGCCGACGCCGAGATCCGCCGCGGCGGACCGCTACCCGGCGACACCCGCAGCGACCGGGAACTCATCGCCGCGTTCACCGCCGACCTCACCGACTTCGCCCACCGCCACGGCCTGGCCCGCACCGTCGTCGTCAACGTCGCCTCCACCGAACCCGCGCCCGGCCCCGACGACACCCGGCTGCCCGCCAGCTCGCTCTACGCGGCCGCAGCCCTGCGGGCCGGCTGCGCCTACGCCAACTTCACCCCCTCCACCGGCCTGCGCACCCCCGCGCTCACCGACACCGTCGCCTCCTGCGGACTTCCCCATGCCGGACGCGACGGCAAGACCGGCCAGACGCTGCTCCGTTCCGTACTCGCCCCGATGTTCCTCCAGCGCGCCCTCGCCGTACGGGCGTGGTCCGGGTCGAACCTGCTGGGCGGCGGGGACGGAGCCGCGCTGGCCGATCCGGCGGCCGCCGCCGCCAAGAACGCCGGCAAGGAACGCGTCCTGGCCGACACCTTCGGCGCGGCCCCCGAGGGCGAGGTGCACATCGACGACGTGCCCGCGATGGGGGACTGGAAGACCGCCTGGGACCACATCGCCTTCGACGGTTTCCTCGGCTCCCGCATGATCCTCCAGACCATCTGGCAGGGCTGCGACTCGGCGCTCGCGGCCCCGCTGGTCCTGGACCTGGCACGGCTGCTCGCCCGCGCCCACGAGGCCGGGATCAGCGGCCCCCTGCCGGAGCTCGGCTTCTACTTCAAGGACCCGGACGGCGGCACATCGGCGGCACTCGCCGAGCAGTACACGGCCTTGCTCTCCTTCGCCGAGCGGCTGCGGGGCCAGGCATGAGGCGGCGACGTGCCTTCCCGGCCGCGCTCGTGGCGGCCCTGTCGGAGCTCACGGCCGGGCGGCGGAACGGTTCCGCACACGGCGGGCCGGCCGCCGTGACCGATGACAGCCTGTCCGGTGCGGGTGGGACTGCGCCCGCACCGGACAGGCCCGGACCGCCCCCCACGGGCCGGAGCTGGGAACGGGGCGCGGACGCCGTGGGCGAGGGCCGACCGGACGCGGGCGCCGGCCGGGGCACCGATGGGGGCTCCGACCGGGGTGAAGACGGGGTCTCCGAGCTGGGTGCAGACGGGGGTTGCGACCGGGGCTCCGACCCGGGTGCAGATGGGAGTGCCGATGAGGGCACGCCCCGGGAGCGCCTGCGGGCCTGGGCGGAACTGCTGCGCGTCTCCGCCCTGTTCTCCGTGCCCGGGGACGCCCTGGCGGGCGCGGCGGCGGTGGGCCGGCGGCCCGGCCGGGGCACCGCACTGGCGATCGGCGCGTCGCTGTGCCTGTACGAAGCCGGGATGGCCCTCAACGACTGGGCCGACCGCGACGAGGACGCCGTCGACCGCCCGCACCGCCCGATCCCCTCGGGCCGCATCAGCCCGGCGGCGGCCCTGGGGGCGTCCGGAGTACTGACCGCAGCGGGCCTCGCCCTGGCGGCCAGGGCCGGCCGCCCCGCGCTGGCCGTCGCCACGGGCCTGGCCGCCACGGTCTGGGCCTACGACCTCCGCCTGAAGCACACAGAGGCGGGCCCGGCGGCCATGGCCGCGGCCCGCTCCCTGGACGTGCTGCTGGGCGCGACGGCGACGGCGACGGCGGCAGGAGTGGGAGTGGGAGTGGGGACGGTGGCGCCGCCCGGTACGCCGGGCGGCGGAGGCCGACCCGGCAACGTTGCGGGAGGGGCGGCCCCGGCAGGAGCGCTACCGGCAACAGGAGCACTGCCGGCAAGGGGGATACCGGTAGGAGCGATCCCGGCTCCGGCACGCGGTACGGCGACATCGGCTCCGGCGCTCGGCGGCCTGACCGCATGCCTGCCCGCGCTGCCGGCCGCCCTGGTGCTCGGGGCCCACACCTACGGCGTCACCGCCGTGTCGCGCCACGAGGCACAGGGCGGTTCCACCGGCACCCCGCTCGCGGTGCTGGCCACGACGACGGCACTCGCGGCAGCGGTGCTGGGGGAGTTCCGGGGACGGGCCCCGGAGCACTCCGGGGCGACCACGGCCCATGCCGGGGCAGGGCTGTGGCATACAAGCAGTTCCGGCCGGGACGCCGTTCCCGGCGCGAGGACGGTGGAGGCGGGCCGCCTCGGACGGGTGATCGGCCTCGGAGCGCGTGCGCAGGAGGCAGGCTTTGACAGGAGGGCAGCCGCCGTCGGAGCGAGGCCGCCGGAGCCAGGTCTCCCCGGATGGGTTGCCGTTCTTGGCGCGGGGCTGCGGGACACAGGCCATAGCAGGCGGGCCACCGTCGTCGGAGCGAGTTCGCAGGAGCCAGGTCTCCCTGGACGGGTTGCCGTTCTTGGCGCGGTGTTGCAGGAGGCGGGCCGTAGCAGGCGGGCCGCCGACGCCGCAGCGAGTCCGCAGCCCGGGGGCTCCCGCGGCACGGGCCGTCCGGGGTGGACCACCGGCCCCACCCGTCTCCTCCTCATCACGCTCACCGGCGCTTATCTCCGTACCGCCGGGCCTCCCCTCCTGCATGCCGCACTGAACCCGTCCCCGCCGCTGACCCAGCGGGCGGTCGGCGGGGGCATCCGGGCCATGATCCCGCTCCAGGCCGCGCTCGCCGTCCGCGCCGGGGCGCCCGTCACCGGTCTCGCCGGCATGGGGCTCGTCCCCCTCGCCCGCAGCCTCGCCCGGAAGGTGAGCCTCACATGACCCTCCACCTCGGATACGGCACCAACGGGCTCACCGACCTCCGCCTCGACGACGCCCTCCGCCTGCTCGCCGACCTCGGCTACGAGGGCGTCGGCCTGACCCTCGACCACATGCACCTGGACCCCATGGCCCCGGACCTCACCGAGCGCACCCGCCAGGTCCGCCGCAGGCTCACCTCCCTCGGCCTCCGGGTCACCGTGGAGACCGGCGCCCGCTATGTCCTCGACCCGCGCCGCAAGCACGGCCCTTCCCTCCTCGACCCGGACCCCGACGCCCGCGCCGCCCGCACCGCGCTGCTCGTCCGCGCCGTCGACGTGGCCGCCGAACTCGGTGCGCACGCCGTCCACTGCTTCAGCAGCATCACCCCGCCCGGCACCCCGGCCGACACCGCGTGGAAACGGTTCACCGAAGCGATCGCCCCCGTCCTCGAAGCCGCCGACCGGTCAGGGATTCCTCTCGCCATCGAGCCCGAACCCGGTCACCTCCTCGCCACCCTCGCCGACTTCCACCACCTGCGCGCCCTCCTCGGCGACCCGGGACCGCTCGGCCTCACCCTCGACATCGGCCACTGCCAGTGCCTGGAGGAGGCATCGCCCGTGGCGTGCGTCAAGGACTCCGCCCCCTGGCTCCGGCACGTCCAGATCGAGGACATGCGGCGCGGCGTCCACGAACACCTCCCGTTCGGTGACGGGGAGATCGACTTCCCGCCCGTGCTCGCCGCCCTGGCAGCCTCGGACTACCGGGGCCTCACCGTCGTCGAACTGCCCCGCCACTCCCACGCGGGCCCCGAGCTGGCCCGTACGTCGATCGACTTCCTGCACGACGCCATGACACGCGGTGCCACGACCGAGGGAGCCGCCCCGTGCTGAAGTCCCGCAAGGAACTCGACGCCGAACTCGACGGGGCCGCCCGCGCCTGGCTCGACGAGGCCCTCGCCGAAGCCGCCCACGACGCGGTCCGCACACAAGTCGCGCCCGACGCCCCCGGTCCGGAGGCCACCGGCCCGTACACCTCCCCGCCGTGGGAGCTGCGCTACGCCGCCGCCGGCCGGCACTGCGGACCGGAGCACGCCGACTCCGTACGCTCCCTCCTGCTCGTCGAGGCCCGCGCCTCACTGCCCTCCGTCACCCGGCTCTACGAACAGGGCACCGCCGCCGAACGCCGCGCCGTCCTGCTCACCCTGCATCGCCTCGGCCTCGGCGACACCGCCCTCCCGCTCGTCGAGGACGCCCTGCGCACCAGCGACACCCGGCTGGTCGCCGCGGCCGTCGGCCCCTACGCCGCCGATCATCTGGGCCCGCACGCCTGGCGGCACGCCGTACTGAAGTGCCTGTTCACCGAGGTGCCGGTGGCGGCCGTCGCCCGGCTCGGCGACCGGGCCGGAGGTGACGCCGAACTCGCCCGGATGCTCGACGACTTCGCCGCCGAACGCACGGCGGCGGGCCGCACGGTCCCCGAAGACCTGCGCACGGTCCTCGCCCTCACCGCCCCGGTCGGCGATGGCACCCACCAGGCCCCGCCGAGGCCGACCGCGGCTCCCGCAGCGCCCGCCCCCACGGAGGAGTCCTGATGCGCATCTTCGACCCCCACATCCACATGACCTCCCGCACCACTGACGACTACCGGGCGATGCACGACGCGGGCGTCCGCGCGCTCGTCGAGCCCTCCTTCTGGCTCGGCCAGCCCCGTACCTCGCCCGCCAGCTTCTTCGACTACTTCGACGCACTCCTCGGCTGGGAGCCCTTCCGCGCCTCCCAGTACGGCATCGCCCACCACTGCACACTCGCCCTCAACCCCAAAGAGGCGAACGACCCCCGCTGCACCCCCGTCCTGGACGCACTGCCCCGCTACCTCGTCAAGGACTCCGTCGTCGCCGTCGGCGAGATCGGCTACGACTCCATGACCCCGGCCGAGGACCACGCGCTGGCCGCACAGCTCCAGCTCGCCGCCGACCACGGGCTGCCCGCCCTCGTCCACACCCCGCACCGCGACAAGCTCTCCGGTCTGCACCGCACGATCGACGTCATCCGCGAATCGGACCTCCCCCCGGAGCACGTCCTGCTCGACCACCTCAATGAGACAACCGTAGAGGCCGCCACTGACAGCGGCTGCTGGGCCGGATTCTCCATCTACCCGGACACCAAGATGGACGAGGACCGGATGGTCACCATCCTCCGGAACCACGGCACCGAGAAGATCCTCGTCAACTCGGCCGCCGACTGGGGCAGGAGCGACCCCCTCAAGACCCGCAAGGTCGCCGACGCCATGCTGAAGGCCGGCTTCACCGAGGACGACGTCGATGAGGTCCTGTGGCGCAACCCCGTCACCTTCTACGGACAGAGCGGCCGCCTCCAGCTCGACACCCCGGCACCCGATCTGCGCCGGCCGCTCCACGAGGGCAACTCCATCCTGCGCGGCGGGGAGTGAGGCCATGCGCTTCCGCCACCCGGACGGCTCCACCGTCCACCTCGCCTACTGCACCAACGTCCACCCCGCCGAAACCCTGGACGGAGTCCGCGCCCAGCTCCGCGACCACTGCGAACCCGTACGCCGCCGACTCGGCCGGGACCGGCTCGGCATCGGCCTCTGGCTCGCCCGGGACGCCGCCCGCGCCCTGACCGACGACCCCGCCGAACTCCGCGCCCTGCGCGCCGAGCTCGACAGCCGCGGCCTCGAAGTGGTCACCCTCAACGGCTTCCCGTACGAAGGGTTCGGCACCGAAGAGGTCAAATACCGGGTCTACCGGCCGGACTGGACCGAACCCGACCGCCTCACCCACACCACCGACCTCGCCCGGCTGCTGGCCGCCCTGCTCCCGGACGACGTCACCGAGGGGAGCATCTCCACCCTGCCGCTCGCCTGGCGCACCCCCTACGACGGCGACCCCGCGGCCGCCCGCACCGCCCGCGCCGCCTTCACCACACTCGCCCAGCGCCTCGACGCACTGGCCGAACTGACCGGCAAGTCCATCCGCGTCGGCCTCGAACCGGAACCGGGCTGCACGGTGGAGACCACCGCCGACGCCATCGCCCCGCTCACCGGCATCGGTCACGACCGCATCGGCATCTGCGTCGACACCTGCCACCTCGCCACCTCCTTCGAGGACCCCGCCACCGCACTCGACGCCCTGGCCGCCGCCGGCATCCGTGTCGTCAAGTCCCAGCTCTCCGCCGCCCTGCACGCCGAGCACCCCCACCTGCCCGAGGTCCGCACCGCCCTCTCCGCGTTCGCCGAACCACGCTTCCTGCACCAGACGCGCACGCTTCCCCGAGCTCTCGAACAGACCCGGGCAGGGGAGGGGCCACCCGCCGCCGGGCTGCGCGGCACCGACGACCTGGACGAGGCCCTCACCGGCCGGGCGCTCCCGGACAGCACGCCCTGGCGCGCGCACTTCCACGTACCGCTGCACGCACCCCCGGCGCCCCCGCTGACCTCGACCCTGCCGGTGCTCCGCGACACGCTCGCCCGCCTCGTCGGCGGACCCGCGCCCCTGACCCGGCACCTGGAGGTGGAGACGTACACCTGGCAGGCGCTGCCCGCCGAGCTGCGTCCCCGTACCCGCGGCCGGCTCGCCGACGGCATCGCCGCCGAACTCACCCTCGCCCGCGACCTCCTGGTCGACCTCGGCCTCAAGGAACTGCCATGACCGACGGAGCCGCCCCCGGTCCCACCCCTCTCCTGGTCCTCGACGTGGTCGGCCTCACCCCGCAGCTCCTGGCCCACATGCCGAACCTCCGGGCCATGGGGGAGCAGGGTGCGCGGGCACCGCTCTCGACCGTCCTGCCGGCCGTCACCTGCGCCGCCCAGTCGACCTTCCTCACCGGCACGACGCCCGCCGAACACGGCATCGTCGCCAACGGCTGGTACTTCCGCGAGCTCGGCGCGGTCCTGCTGTGGCGCCAGCACAACGGGCTCGTCGAGGGCGACAAGCTCTGGGACGCGGCCCGCCGCGCCCACCCGGGCTACACCGTCGCCAACATCTGCTGGTGGTACGCGATGGGCGCCGACACCGACTGGACGGTCACCCCGCGCCCCGTCTACTACGCCGACGGCCGCAAGGAACCCGACTGCTACACCAGGCCCCCCGCGCTCCACGACGAACTGACCGACAGACTCGGCACGTTCCCCCTCTTCCACTTCTGGGGCCCCGGCGCCGACCTCGTCTCCTCCCGGTGGATCATCGACGCCACCCGGCACATCATCGCCACCCGCACCCCCGACCTCGCCCTCTGCTATCTGCCGCACCTCGACTACGACCTCCAGCGCTACGGCCCCGACGACCCCCGCTCGCACCGGGCCGCCACCGACCTGGACCGGGCCGTGGCCCCGCTGCTGGCGGACGCCCGTGCCGAAGGACGTACCGTCGTCGCGCTCTCCGAATACGGCATCACCCGCGTCGACCGGCCGATCGACATCAACCGCGCACTGCGCCGGGCGGGCCTGCTGGAGGTCCACACCCAGGACGGCATGGAATACCTGGACGCGATGACCTCCCGGGCCTTCGCCGTAGCCGACCACCAGCTCGCCCACATCTACGTACGCCGTCCCGAGAACCTGGAGGCGACCCGGGCGGCCCTCGCGGAGCTGCCCGGAATCGAACAGCTCCTCGACGACGAGGGCAAGAAGGCGAACCACCTGGACCACCCCCGCTCCGGCGAACTGGTCGCCGTCGCGGAGAAGGACGCCTGGTTCACGTACTACTACTGGCTCGACGACGCACGCGCCCCCGACTTCGCCCAGCTCGTCGAGATCCACCGCAAGCCCGGCTACGACCCCGTCGAGCTCTTCATGGATCCCCGGGACCCCTACGTCCGGGTCAAGGCCGTCTCGGCGGTCGCCCGCAAGAAGCTCGGCCTGCGCTACCGCATGGCGGTCGTCCCCCTGGACCCCTCACCTATTCGCGGCAGCCACGGCCGCCTCCCCGAGAGCGACGACGAAGGTCCGCTCATCCTCTGCTCCACCCCCCACGCGTTCACCGACCGGGTCAGGGCCACCGAAGTCAAGTCCCTGCTCCTCAAGCTTGCCGGACTGCACTGACACTCCTCGCGTACTCGGCACCGCACCACTCACCCCGTCAGGTCAGCAAGGGAGTACACGCCAACATGAGCCGCACCTCCAAGGACACCGAACTCGCCCGCAGACTGAGCCGCCGCAATATCCTCGGTGTCGCCGCCGGAGCCACCGCCGCCACGATCACCGGCGAGGCGAGCGCCCAGGCCGACAGCCGTGACCACGGCCAGGGCCACGGCCGGGGACATGACCAGAGCTACGGCCACGGGCATGGCAAGGGTCACGGGCACGGGCATGGCAAGGGCAGGCCCGTCCTGCCCCCCGGCCGCCTCGGCATCCAGCTCTACAGTCTCCGCGACCAGGTCTCCACACTCGGCTTCGGCCCCGTCTTCACCGAACTGGAGAAGTACGGCTACGACGAGATCGAGTTCGCGGGCTACACCCAGGGCTCGGCCGGCGCCATCACCCTGGCCCAGCTCAAGCGGCTGGCCCGCGACCACGGACTCAACCCGATCGGCAGCCACGTCGGCTATTACGACGACAACAACCCCGGCGCCTACACCTTCGCCCAGAACCTGGAGAAGGTCCTTGACGACGCCCAGGCCCTCGGCCTCAAGCACATCGGCACGCCCTCCGGCCCGTTCCGGTACGGCTCCACGGTGGACGGCTGGAAGCGGGTCGCGGAGGAGTTCAACGTCTACGGGGCGGCCGCCCGCAAACGCGGCATGAAGTTCTACCAGCACAACCACGCCGAGGAATTCTCCTTCGCGACCGACAAGCCGCGCGTACGCCTCTACGACGTGCTGCTCGAAGAGACCGACCCGGACCTCGTCCACCTGGAGATGGACATCTACTGGGCGTTCTGCGCCCAGTTCCGCTTCAGCAGGCGCGTGGACGGCAGCCCGGCCCCGCTCGACCCGCTGCAGTACGTCCTGAAGCACCCTGACCGCTACCCGCTGTTCCACGTCAAGGACGGCGTCCGCGACGACACGACGCGCGACGGCTACCGCATGTCGGACGTCGGCGACGGGGACATCGACTACAGGACGTTCCTGTCCAAGGTCACGAGCCGGACCCACCGAGGCCGGACGTACCACCACTGGCAGACCGAGCACGACAACCCGGTCGAGTCGCTCGCCTTCGCCCGTAAGTCGAGCGAGCACCTGCACTCCCTGCGCGAGGGCCGCTGCGGCGACTGACGGGTGCGGCCGGTCCCGCCGGAGTCGCTCCGGCGGGACGGACGGCAGGGCCCGGGCCGCACCGACTTCCGCGCTGCGGCCCCTACCCGATGCCCTGGCGGTTCGGAAGCAGGGCGAACTCGCGGTCGGCGGCCACCGGCACCGTACGCTCAACGGTCTGGACGAGCAGCGCACGATGCCTGTCCAGCGACTTCTTCCGTTCCTCGGGGGCGAGAAGCAGCAGGTCGTCGAGGCCTGCCATGAGCCGGCGCGTCACCTGGGGACTCCTGGCGACACACCAGCGGATCTCCTCGAAGGCGAGGTCGACCAGGTCGTCCCACTCCGGACCGTCCTGCACGAGGCGCACCCGCCCGGCCCGGTCCCGGTGGTGGACGGCACCGAGCGGCAGGTGGGCCACGGCCGCGAGGAACTGCACGGTCCGGTCCAGGCACTGCACGGCGGTGGTCGGATCGTTCACGGACGGCGACAGGGCCCGCAACGCGATGTCCGTGAGCTGACGCAGCCCGAACGCCAGATCCTGGTGCAGGGTGCGCTCCACCGAGACGGACACCGTGTACCGGAGCCGGTGCCGAGGCGGCACGGACCCGCCGTGGACGGCGAGGACCGGCGTCCCCGGCACCACGAAGTCGCCGATCCGCGGGATGAGCCGCAGCACGACGTCCTGCCGCCGCGCGGCCCGGACCAGCCGCGCCGTGTTCACGTCCCGCAGCACCCCGGCCCGCCCCTCGTGCATGACCCGCGCGGTCTCCGGCCCCGGCCCGTCCTCTCCCCGCGGACCGCTCGGCATCCTGCCCAGCACCCGGAACGAGTCGCGCGCGATTCTGTCGACGACCGGCCCCACCTGCATCAGCCGCAGCGTCGCGCTCACGTAGACGACGAAGAGCAGCAGACTCAGCCCGAGCAGTACCAGGATGAGCAGGCTCTGTACCAGCGGGACCGAGACCACCCGGCGTGGGTCGGTCTCGCTCTCGAACGAGGAGAGCACGAGCAGTGACAGCAGGAACGTCGCCAGGAACACCGTCAGCGTGAGCTTGGTGATCCGGCTCCTGACGAAGATCCGTACGACTCGCGGCGTCAGCTGCCCGCCGGCCATCTGCACCGCGACCAGAGAGATGCTGAACACGACCCCGATGAACGTCATCATCGCCGAGCTGATCGTGGTGACGATCGTCTTCGTGTCCTGGGAGAACGCGATGAGCCGGCCGAGCTCGTCGTACGCCTCCTCCCGCCGGAGCAGCGAGACGATCGCATCGTCCAGCTCGGTGGCGCCCAACCACAGCACGAACACACAGACGAACCCCATGGTCGGGGCGAACCAGAACGTGTCACGCAGATGCTCACGCAGAGGGGACAGCGGACGGGGCCGGCGGTAGCCGCGATCACTCATGGACGCGAAGGTAGCCCCGGGAACTCCGCGGACCGGGGAGGCCGAGGTCCCACCGGCACGCCGCACCGCACTGACCACCGGATATGCAGGTGAAGGGCGCGCCGAACCCCTGGTATTGTTTTCCATGTCGCCGCGGGAAACACACCGCGAACGGCAGACACCTTGTCCGGGTGGCGGAATGGCAGACGCGCTAGCTTGAGGTGCTAGTGCCCTTTATCGGGCGTGGGGGTTCAAGTCCCCCCTCGGACACCAGGGTCAATCGACCAAATGAAACCAGTCAAAGCGACACTTTGTCGCTTTGACCGGTTTTGTTGTTGTGGTGGACGTGGTCTGGCCTTCTGCGGGTTCGCAGAGGGCCAGATGTGTTTGTGCTGTTCAGGTGGGGTGGGGTGGGGCGGGTGACGGTGGGGTGAGTGCCTGCTGCGGGGCAGAGCATCCTGCCACCCGTCATGCGGCCGGCACCGAGGAGCCGGCCGGCTACCGGGGAGCAGGACAGGACCACGGTGGTCGGATCAGTGCTGGGTCCTGGTACTCCAGATCGGAGCGTTCTCGCTGTCGTAGATCACTACGTTGCCGTCTGCCTGGACGACGAGTACGGCGCCCGGGTTGTCGGCTGTTCCGGACGCCCATACCGGCTGGTTGTCCGGTGTGTAGATGACGAGGTTGCCGTCTTCCTGGAAGACCGCGCGGGCATCGGGAGTGGCCGGGTTGTTCGAGGCCCAGCGGGGGGACTCGTCCTCGTCGAAGACGACGAGCCGCCCGTCGTCCTGGAGCACCAGCCTGGCCTTGCCGGCGTCGACGCTGTCCATGAGCAGGAAGGTCGAGACGGCGGAGATGGTGTGGTTGCCGTTCTCCTCGACGCGGACCTTGATCCTGGGGGCGTCGTCCGACAGCTTGCCGTCGGCCAGCCGGTCCAGGGTCGACAGCGACGGCGCGAAGGCGTACACGGCTCCCTCGGTCCGGACGAACTGCTCGAACCGCACCTGCTGGCCCTTGAAGCTGACGTCGGTCGACTCACCGACCATGGGGTCCGCACCGACCGACGGCTTGCGCGACGGGAAGTCGACCGCGTTGATCCAGTCCTTCTGGATGAACTCGAACTGCCGGACCAGGTCGGACTGGTAGCTGACGAACACCAGACCGCGAGCCGCGTCGGGCCCGTGCCGGCTCGACCCGGCGGGGTCGAACGGCTGCCCGTACGGGATGCCCCGGCGCATGATGCGCCGGCCGTCCAGGTTCCCCTTCTCCGGGACGGGCGGCTGTCCCTCCTTGAACACAAGACCGTCCCGGGGGTTGGTCTTGCGCAGGTGGGAGAAGAGCGGGGTGATCTCGCCCTCCGGGTCGTCGGCGAAGCTGATCTCGTTGTCGTTCGCCGATGCCGGGTCGGAGGGCATGTCGGCGTACGGGCATTTCGCCACGGGCGTGCCCGAGCGCCAGCGGCCGACCAGACGGGCGGCCAGCCACTCGGTGGTGGCCTCCGGTGGTACCACCTTCTTGCTCTTCAGCTCCTTCAGCCGTGCGCCGACCTGGGCCCACCAGCCGGGGACGTCCTGGCCGAGTCGGCGCACCACGTGGAAGGAGCCGTTCCTCGCCCACTCCGGCAGGTCGGAGGGCTTGCCGTCAACGGTCCGCTCACCGACGACGAACTCGCCGGCCGGGATGATCCGGGTCCCCGGGCTGCCCTTCTTCCACTCGGGGTGCTCCGGGTCGGGCTCGTCGAACCCCTCCACGGCCGGCTCGCTGACGCCGTCCTTGAAGCCGAAGTGCTCCTTGCCGGCCCGGTCGCCGGGCAGCGTCTGGCCGTCCTGCTCAAAGATGATCACCGCCTTGTGGGTGGCGGCTTCCTGGCGCTCCTCCGCGAGGGCGGCCCGCAGATCCTCCACCCGGTCGGCGGCGATGGTGAGCACCGCGTGGACGGGCTGGGCCCGGCTGTCGCCGAAGAGCCAGTACTCCGGGGAGTTGTCCCCGGTGTCGCCGAGCTTCCCGGCCCGAAGGGCCGAGCCCTCCTTGAACGCGTGCTGGGTCGTGTCCGCCCTGGCCTCCGGGAACGGGTCCTTCCCCGTCAGCGTCTGCAGGCCGCAGTGGGTGAAGCTGATGGTGCGCCACAGTGCGTTCATGGCACGGGGATCGTCACCGCCGGAGTTGCGGCGGGCCTTGCTGAACGCCTCGTTGAACGCGGCGACCTGCCGGGTCGTGGCGATGCGCGGCTTCAGCCGCCGCAGCCATGTCCTGGCCCGTGTCGCGTCGTCGAACTTCAGGAACAGCAGCTGTACATGGTCCTTCTTGAAGCCGGCGAGCACATCGCCCTGAATTTCGGTACTCGCCCTCAGTACCAGGTCTGTCGCCATGCTGTCTCCACTCCCTAGGGGGTCCGTTTTCTTCGGTACGGGTTTCCTGCGCCGGTTTCCGGCCGGTCGTCAGCCTGCGGCGGGCGGGCCGAAGGACACGAACTTGGCCGTGCTGGGCACGCCGTCCTCGTTGAGGAGGAAGAGCATGTAGTAGCCCGGAGGCGCGGCGTTGGCGGAGGGTGGGGCCTGCAGCTCCAAGGAGCCGTCACCGCGGCTCTTGATGCGGACGTCGAGGTGACGCTGGCTGAAGTTCACCGCGTGGGTCGCTGTCGTGGGTGCGAGCAGCACCGCTCGCGTGACGTCCTCGGGGGTGGAGGTGAGCACCGTGAACCGGGAGTCGTAGGTGACCGCGCGCCCGGGTACCGCCGTGAGATCGGGTCGTTCGCCGTTGTGCAGATAGGCGGGCTCGTAGATCTCGATGGAGCCGTCCATGTCGTCGCTGATGTCCGGGTCGTTGGCGATCTGCTGCGCCTCGTCGCCGGTGACCATGATCCGGCCGTCGGGCAGGACCACGGCGTTGGAGTGGTAGCCGCGTGGCAGCCGTTGGGCGGGCCCGAGCTTCCAGTTGCCGTCGGTGTCACGCATCTCGGTCTGCCGGTACTTCAGGTCGGCGTTGGGGTTGTAGGGCCCGTTGCCGTAGTCGCGGATGTCGTAGGCGCCGTTGACGGTGAACAGGGTTCCGTCGGGCAGGATCAGGGTGTCGTCCTGTGTACGGCCGAAGGCCCGGGGTTCCTTGGTCTTCCACTGGCCGCCGACGAGCTGGTACGTGTTCGGATCGTCCCGGTCGCCGCCGAGGACGAGGACGGAGTCGGGGCCCTTGAAACCGGCCGGCAGCGGCACGGCCGAGCCGTAGCTGCGCAGGGCGGTGCCGGGCCGGTCGAGCAGGCTCGTACGGGTCTCGGTGACCGGGTCGAAGCGCCACTGCTGGTCGTGGTTCCGGCCGAGCCCGTAGATCTTGCCGTCACGCAGGGAGAACAGATGCGGATAGTCGTGCTTGAACGGGGCTTCCGCCCCGAAGACATCCACGGGCACGCTCTCGGGGACATTGGTCTTGCTGACCGGGACCGCGTGGGTCAGAGCCGGGAAGCGCTCCACGACGGGCGTGGGGGTTGCCCAGCCGAGCTCGGACTGGCCGGACATGATGAGGATCCGCCCGTCGGCGCCGGTGACAGCGCTGGGATACCAGCGCCCCACGGACATCTCCTCGTTGAGTGACCACTTCTGGGTCCAGGGGTTGAAGACGAGGGACAGCTTCGCGCCGGCGCCGTGGTTGCTGCCGAGGTTGCCGCCGAAGACGCCGAGCATCCCGTTGGGCAGGAAGGCGTGACCGGCGCAGAAGAAGGGCGCTGGCCGCAGTTCGTCCTTGCCGTCCGGCATCATGACGCTGGGTGGCGTGACCTTCTCGAACGCGTCCGCACCGCTGCCCTTGGCCGGGTCCCACACATAGGCCCGGCCCGCGTTCTCCTTGCCGATGATCTGGGTGGGCGCGGTCTCCTTCGTCGGGTTGGTCTCGATCCTCTCGAAGGAGAACATCAGGACCTTGCCCGTGGGCAACTGGGCCACGTGCACGGCGAAGTCGGGGGACGGGAAGTACTCCTTGAAGCGCCCGTACTCCTGAGCGCTGAACTGGCGGTTGTGCGCCGTCTGCGACCTGGTGAGCGACTCCAGACGCGCCGTACGCATCGGCTGCGGGTAGTC
Organism: Streptomyces sp. NPDC048142; assembly: GCF_043202835.1. Taxonomy (NCBI): domain Bacteria; kingdom Bacillati; phylum Actinomycetota; class Actinomycetes; order Kitasatosporales; family Streptomycetaceae; genus Streptomyces; species Streptomyces sp. NPDC048142. Next base: position 96,486 of record NZ_JBIDBC010000023.1, on the reverse strand, counting down.
ACCGAGGTCCTCGGCCCGTGCCCGGGTCTCGGCGTGCTCCTTCGCGTGCTCCTTGCCGAGCACGGCGGCCTCGGCCTGGTCCACCGTGACCTCGTCACGGGTATCGGGCTTGCTCTCCTGGTCGACGGAATGTGACCCCGACCCGCTGTCGTGGGCGACGGCGGCGGGAGTCGTGATGAGTGGGGTGGTCAGGGCGGAAATGACGGCGCAGGCGGAAACCAGCCTGGACAGCCGTGGTCGCGACATGGGGCTCCTCGTGGTCTGTCGGTTCACGTGTGCATGACGCCCGCCTCCAGGGCGGCGCTGAATATGCAGACGGCAAGACATGACGTCACTTGCAGTTACATGTGAGCACAGAGGGCTACCATCCGCAAAGGGTGCAAAACGGGGCACTGGCCGAGGGTGCGGGTTCAGCCAGGGGCTGCGGGTGAAGCACCGCAGGACCGCTTGGCGAATGCGATACGGGTCCGGATCACGGTCGTACGCTTGATCATCCGGGCATCCGGGCATCCGGGCATCCGGGCATCCGGGCATCTAGGCATCCGGGCATCTAGGCATCTAGGCATCCGATCGCGCGCTCGGCGCCGCGCCGGGTGCGGACGCCGGCCCCCTGCGCCGAAACCCCGCGCTCATGCTGCTGCGCACGAGAGAGCGGGCCATGGTTGCGTACGCGCGGAAGCGTGAAGCACTGGTGCGCATGGTGGCTGTGCGGGCCGAGGGGCTCCGGGACTTGCTGGTACCGGAGCTGCCGATACGGCAAAGTGGCCGGCTCCGAAGACGTCCTGGCTGGGTCAGGCCGGGGATGACAGGCCGTGTCCGCCCGCACCGGAGGCAGCGAGCTTCCGCGCTCCGTCGTTACGTGGGTGCCCAGTACCGGGCCGTGGTGCAGCCCGGCGAGTGGTGCCGCATGTTCGCCGAGACCTCTGGGGGCTCTCCCCGGCCATCAAGCCGTTCGTGACCTTGCTGCGTAGCCGGTCGTGGATGCGAAAGTCATCGGGCCGCCTCAAACGGGTGCGCCGGGTGGGCCACCCGGGCCAAGACCTTTTCATGGTCCTGCGGGCCGCCTACCCGGTCGCATCAGTCGGTGTGCTCCGAGGGCGAGGGCGAGGGCGAGGGCGAGGCGGGCCGGGCCTGTGTGCGGGAGGAGCGGCGCGCGTTCCTGCGGTGGATGACCCAGGCCGTCAGGAGCAGAGCGGCCAGGAGCCCGGCCAGGGTGGCGGGACCGATGTCGTCCAGGGCGTCGGCCAGGACGCGCTGGGCGGCGCCCGCGCCGTCGATGACCGGGTCGGTGGTGGCCGGGTCACGCTGGACGCGGATCTCGTACCAGCCGTAGTACGCGACGTACGCCCCGACGAGAAGGAGGAGCCCGCCGCCGATACGGGGAGTGAGTGCGCCGGCGCGGCGCAGTTGGCTGACGGCTGTGCTGCGGGTGAGGGCGACGGTCAGGGAAGCGACGCCGACGATGAGTCCCATGCCGGCCGCGTAGGCGGCGAAGAGGACGGTTCCCTCGGTGGTGGAGCCGCTGCGGAAGGCGGAGACGACGATGGCGAGGAACGGGGCGATGGTGCAGCCGAGGGACGCGGTGGCGTACGCCATGCCGAACAGGGCCATCGAGGGGATGGACCGGGTCACGGTGGGCGCCCGGCGGACCTTCGGCATGAGGGCGGGCAGTTGGCGGCCGGCCAGCAGCCAGCCACCCGCGGCGGCCATGATGATGCCGAAGGTGATGGTGAACCAGGGAAGATGTTCCTGGACCTGTCCGGCCACCGGCTGGATCGCCAGGCCGAACACGCCGAACAGGACGGCGAAACCGACGGTGATCGAAGCGGTCGCGGTCAGAGCCCGGCCGATGGCGACACCACGGGTGGGGCTGTCGTCGCCGAGGACGAGCAGCGAGAGGTAGGCGGGGAGGAGGGCGAAGCCGCACGGGTTGACGGCGGCGAGAATGCCCGCGGTGAGCGCGAGGGCGAGCGGGAGGTCGGACATCGCGAGTCAGCCGGTCAGTCCGGCGACCTTCTCGGCCAGCCCCTTGCCCCCGGGCAGGACACCCTCGTAGACGGTCTTCCCTGCCTTGTCGAGGATGACGTACCGGCTCTGCTCGGTGACCTCGAAGCGCTTCCAGATCTCGCCCTTCTCGTCGGACAACTGCGGGAAGCCGTCGGTCCCCGTGTCGGCGACGAAGTCCTTCATGGCCTCGTTCTTGTCCAGACCGGCCACGCCGACGACGTTGGCCTCGCCCGCGTAGTCGGTGGCGACCTTCGCGGTCGCCGTGGCCTGGGCCTTGCACTTGGGGCACCAGGGCGCCCAGAACCACAGCACGGTCGGTTTGCCCGCCAGTGCTTCGGCGTCGAACGGCTTCCCGTCCACCGTGTTCGCGGTGAACCGCAGTGCCTGCGGCACCGCGGGAGCGGTGGTCCCATCGCTGTCGGCGTCGGCGTCGGCGTCGGAGGTGGCCGGCGGCTGCTCGGGGGACGAGGAGCCCGAGGGCTGTGTGCCCGCCGTCTCGTTGTCGGCGCCGCTGTCCGATCCGCACCCCGTGAGGGCGAGCAGGGCGGCGGCGAGGGCGGCAGGCAGAACGGTGCGGGCGCGCATGGAGGACTCCTGTGTGGTCGGGATGGGAGTGACTCTAGATCCACCCTCCCCGCCCTGCGGGGGCCGCAGGGCTTACGGTTCGGTGACATGAGCCGGAGACGCCCGACAGGCCCGCGATCCCTGGCCGCAGCGGGCTTTTGCGCTCCGTCTTCAGAGGCGCGACGACCATCTCCGCGTCGGCGGGGCACAGTTCCTTCGCGGCGGCCGTGCGGAAACCCGGTGGACCGGGCCGTCCCGCAGGTGCGGGCCGACGGCGCCTACCGGGTGGGCGGTGGATGGGCGTGGGCGGTCCGGCGATCGGCACGTTGAGCGCGCGGAGTCGGCCGCCCGGTGTCACGGGTCCCGTTTCTTCAGGCCGGTGTCTGCCGAGATGACCCCGGGGGAACGAGGTACGCGCGGACGCCTCCGCGAAATCGCCGTCCGGCCGGCGGCCCACCGGGAAGCGGCCGCTCCGGTGCCCTCGCAGTAGTACGGAAGCGACGGGTCCGGTTCCAGCGGCGCTGAACGCGGGGCGCTTCAGCAGCCGTCACTCCCTCCCGTCACGATCTGGTCTCGGACACGGGATGGGGTCTTGTTTTCAGCCATGTAATCGATTCCAATCATCCGTGTAATCGATTCCACGGCGTCGCACCCACCGGTCTCTCACCAGTCCGTACCGGTCGGCCCCCAGGTTTCGAGGTGTACGGAAACCACAAGGAGGTGGTCCGGACATGGCGGGCATCAAGGATGTCGCGGCCGAGGCGGGCGTGTCCGTCGCGACGGTCTCGCGCGTGCTGAACAGCCATCCGTCCGTCAGTGAAGAGGCGCGCACCCGCGTCCTCGCCGCCGTCGAAGTTCTCGGCTACCGGCCCAACGCGGTGGCACGGTCGCTGCGCACCGCGCAGACCCGCACTCTCGGCCTGGTCATCAGTGATGTGCTCAACCCGTACTTCACCGAGCTGGCCCGCTTCGTCGAGGAGGAGGCCCGCGCGCTCGGCTACAGCGTCATCATCGGCAACGCCGACGAGCGGCCCGAGCTCCAGGACCATCACATCCGCACGCTCATCGACCGCAGGATCGACGGGCTCCTCGTGTCGCCCGCCGACGGCGGGTCCCCGGTGCTGCGGGACGTCGCTCCGAGCGGTACGCCGATGGTCTTCGTGGACCGTTGGATCCCCGGTATCGACGTCCCCGTCGTGCGGGCCGACGGTACGGGCGCGGTCAAGGATCTCGTCGCGCATCTGCACGGACTCGGTCACCGCCGGCTCGCCATCATCGCCGGGCCCGCGGCCACCACCACCGGCAACGAGCGCGTCGAGGCCTTCCGCGACGCGATGCGGGAACTCGGGCTCGCCCTGCCCGACACCTATATCGGGCAGGGCGACTTCCAGGCGGCCAGCGGCCGGCGGGCCACCGAGCGCTTCCTGGCGCTGGCCGAGCCGCCCGAGGTCGTGTTCGCCGCTGACAACCTGATGGCCCTCGGCGCGCTGGACGCGATCAGGGCCCGGGGATTGCGGGTGCCCGACGACATCGCGCTCGCCGCCTTCGACGACATCCCGTGGTTCGTCCACACGGATCCGCCGATCACCGCCATCGCCCAGCCGACCGCCGACCTGGCGCGGGCCGCCGTGCGCGCGCTGGCCGACCTGATCGAAGGACGGACTCCGCAGTCCGTCACCCTGCCCGCCCGCCTCGTCGTACGCCGCTCGTGCGGCGGGGCCGCATCGAACCAGAGGAGCGAGCGGTGACCGCACCGGACAGGCAACTGGTGACCGCACCAGACGAGTTGCTGCGCATCGAAGGTCTGCGCAAGACCTTTCCCGGCGTGGTGGCGCTCGACAACGTCGACTTCGACCTCCGCAGAGGCGAGGTCCATGTCCTGCTCGGCGAGAACGGCGCGGGCAAGAGCACCCTCATCAAGATGCTCTCCGGCGCCTACCGCCCCGATCGCGGCCGCATCCTGGCCGAGGGCCGCGAGGTCCGTATCGAGGGCGCGCAGGACGCCGAACGGCTCGGGATCGCCACCATCTACCAGGAGTTCAACCTCGTACCCGATCTCACCGTCGCCGAGAACATCTTCCTGGGCCGCCAGCCGCGCCGCTTCGGGCTCGTCGACCACCGTCGGATGCGCCAGGACGCGGAGAAGCTGCTGCGCCGGGTCGGCGTCAACGTGCGGCCCGACGCCAAGGTCCGTGAACTGGGCATCGCCCGGCTCCAGATGGTGGAGATCGCCAAGGCGCTCAGCCTGGAGGCCCGTGTCCTGATCATGGACGAGCCGACCGCCGTGCTCACCTCCGAGGAGGTCGACAAGCTCTTCGCGATCGTCCGCCAACTCCGTGAGGACGGCGTCGGGATCGTCTTCATCACCCACCACCTGGAGGAGATCGCCGCACTCGGCGACCGCGTCACCGTCCTCCGCGACGGCCGCAGCGTCGATCAGGTTCCGGCGTCGACCCCCGAGGACGAACTCGTCCGGCTCATGGTCGGCCGCAGCATAGAGCAGCAGTATCCGCGCGAACGAGCCGACACGGGTGAGGCGTTGCTGTCCGTGCGCGGACTCACCCGGGACGGCGTCTTCCACGACATCAGCTTCGATGTGCGCGCGGGTGAGGTCGTCGGTCTCGCCGGCCTCGTCGGCGCCGGGCGTACGGAGGTGGTGCGCGCGGTCTTCGGCGCCGACCCGTACGACGCGGGCACCGTCGACGTACGCGGCGAACGCCTCGCCCGGCACGACGTCCCCGCCGCGATGGGCGCCGGGATCGGACTCGTACCGGAGGACCGCAAGGGCCAGGGCCTGGTCCTGGACGCCTCCGTGCAGGAGAACCTGGGCCTGGTCACCCTGCGGTCCGCGACCCGTTCCGGGCTCGTGGACCTCAAGGGGCAGCGCACGGCCGCCGCCCGCATCGCGCAGCAGCTCGGCGTCCGCATGTCCGGCCTCGGCCAGCATGTCCGCACGCTCTCCGGCGGCAACCAGCAGAAGGTCGTCATCGGCAAATGGCTGCTGGCGGACACCCGGGTACTCATCCTCGACGAACCCACCCGGGGCATCGACGTCGGCGCCAAGGTCGAGATCTACCAGCTCATCAACGAGCTGACCGCCTCCGGGCACGCCGTCCTGATGATCTCCAGCGATCTACCGGAAGTGCTCGGCATGAGCGACCGGGTGCTCGTCATGGCCCAGGGCCGGATCGCCGGGGAACTCCCCGCGGGCGAAGCCACCCAGGACGCCGTGATGGCCCTCGCCGTCGGCACCCCGACCACCACCCGGGGCCCTGCCCCCACCACCGGACATCACGCACCGAAGAAGGAAGAGGAGGGCCCCCGTGGCCACTGAGACAGCCAAGACCGGCGCGGGAACGGGCGGGATCTCCGTGATACGCCGCGTCCTGCTCGACAACGGCGCGCTGAGCGCCCTGGTCGTCCTGGTGGTGGCGATGTCGCTGCTCTCCGGCGACTTCCTGACCACCCAGAACCTGCTGAACGTCGGCGTCCAGGCGGCCGTCACCGCCATCCTCGCGTTCGGCGTCACCTTCGTCATCGTCTCGGCGGGCATCGACCTGTCCGTCGGTTCGGTGGCGGCCCTGTCCGCGACGGTCCTCGCCTGGTCGGCGACATCGGCCGGGGTGCCGGTCGTCCTCGCGGTCGTGCTCGCGATTCTCACGGGAATCGCCTGCGGCTTCGTGAACGGCGCCCTCGTCTCGTACGGCAAACTCCCGCCGTTCATCGCGACGTTGGCGATGCTCTCGATCGCCCGCGGTCTCTCCCTCGTCATCTCGCAGGGCAGCCCGATCGCCTTCCCCGACTCCGTCTCGGTGCTCGGCGAAACACTCGGCGGGTGGCTCCCCGTACCGGTCCTCGTGATGATCGCGATGGGCCTGATCACCGCACTGATCCTCGGCCGCACCTTCATCGGCCGCTCGATGTACGCGATCGGCGGCAACGAGGAAGCGGCCCGGCTCTCCGGGCTCCGCGTCAAGCGCCAGAAGATCGTCATCTACGCCCTGTCCGGCCTCTTCGCCGCCGTCGCGGGCATCGTCCTGGCCTCGCGCCTGGTCTCCGCGCAGCCGCAGGCCGCCCAGGGGTACGAACTCGACGCCATCGCCGCCGTCGTCATCGGCGGGGCGAGCCTGGCCGGCGGCGTCGGCAAGGCGTCCGGCACCCTGATCGGCGCGCTCATCCTCGCCGTCCTCCGTAACGGCCTCAACCTCCTTTCCGTGTCGGCGTTCTGGCAGCAGGTCGTCATCGGCGTCGTCATCGCGCTGGCCGTCCTGCTCGACACGCTGCGCCGCAAGGCCGGTTCGGGCGCGGCCTCCTCGGCGGGCACCACCCCCGGCGCGCCCGGGGCCGGTCGCGGGAACGCGCTGAAACTGGGGGGTGCGGCACTCTGCGTGGCGGTCGTCGTCGGTGCGGTCTCCTTCTTCAACTCCGGTTCTTCCGGGGGCACGACGAAGATCGGCATGTCCCTCTCCACGCTCAACAACCCCTTCTTCGTGCAGATGAAGGAGGGCGCGCAGGCGGAGGCGGAGAAGGCGGGCGTCGACCTCACCGTCACCGACGCCCAGAACGACGCCTCCCAGCAGGCCAACCAGCTCCAGAACTTCACCAGTTCGGGAGTCTCCTCGATCATCGTCAACCCGGTGGACTCGGACGCCGTCGGACCGGGCGTCCGCAGCGCCAACAAGGCGGACATCCCCGTGATCGCCGCTGACCGGGGCGTCAACGAGGCGGACACCGCGACGCTCGTCGCCTCCGACAACGTGGCGGGCGGGAAGCTCGCCGCCGACGCGCTGGCCGACAAGCTCGACGGCAAGGGCAGCATCGTCATCCTCCAGGGCACGGCCGGCACCTCCGCCAGCCGTGAGCGCGGGGCAGGCTTCACCGAGGGGCTGAAGGCGTACCCGGACATCAAGGTGGTCGCCAAGCAGCCCGCGGACTTCGACCGCACCAAGGGCCTGGACGTCATGACGAACCTCATCCAGTCGCACCCCGGCGTCACCGGCGTCTTCGCCGAGAACGACGAGATGGCGCTCGGCGCGGTCAAGGCGCTCGGCAGCAAGGCCGGGAAGTCCGTCTCGGTCGTAGGCTTCGACGGAACCCCGGGCGGCCTGAAGGCGGTCGGGGCCGGCACGCTCTACGCCTCGGTGGCCCAACAGCCCGCCGAACTGGGGAAGATCGCGGTGCGGAACGCCGTGAAGGCCGCGAAGGACGAGAAGGTCGAGAGCATGGTGAAGGTGCCGGTCAAGGTGGTCACCCGGGAGAACGTCGCCGACTTCTCCTGAACCCGGCACGCGAACCGGCCTGTTGATCCGGGAACGAAGAAAGCAGGAAGCACGCACATGCACGACAACGCCCCCGAGGTCCGGTACGACCTCCTGGTCGTCGGGTCGGCCAACGCCGACCTGGTGATCGGAGTCGAGCGCCGCCCCGCACCCGGCGAGACGGTCCTCGGCTCCGACCTGGCCGTCCACCCCGGCGGCAAGGGCGCCAACCAGTCGCTGGCCGCAGCCCGCCTCGGGGCCAGAACCGCCCTGCTCGCCCGGGTCGGCGACGACGACCACGGACGCCTGCTGCTGGAGACCCAGCGCGCGGCGGGCGTGGACACGGACGGCGTCCTGGTGGGCGGGGCCCCCACAGGCGTCGCCCTGATCACCGTCGACCCCTCGGGCGACAACAGCATCGTGGTCTCGCCGGGGGCCAACGGCCGCCTCACCCCCGAGGACGTCCAAGCGGCGGCCCCGCTGCTGGCCGCCGCCCGGGTGGTCTCCGTACAGCTGGAGATCCCGCTCGACACGGTGGCCGAGACGGTACGCGGCCGGGGGCCGGACACCCGCCTCGTCCTCAACCCGTCCCCGCCCGCCCCGCTCCCCGAGGAGGTGCTCGCCGCCTGCGATCCGCTGGTGGTCAACGAGCACGAGGCGCGGTACATCCTGGGCGAGGACGCCGGGGAGACACCGCAGGACTGGGCCCCGGCGCTGCTCGCACTGGGCCCCCGCTCGGTCGTGATCACCCTGGGCGCCGCCGGGGCCCTGGTGGCCGACAGCCGTACGGACTCCCTGGACCACCTGGTCAGCCCGAAGGTCGAGGCCCTCGACACGACCGGCGCGGGGGACGCGTTCACAGCGGCCCTGGCCTGGCGTCTGGGCCGTGGCGACGACCTGCGGGAGGCGGCGGCCTTCGCGGTCAGAGTGGGCGCGGTGGCGGTCACGGCGCGGGGGGCGCAGGAGTCCTTCCCGACCCTGGAGGAGGTCGACGCGCTGTGAAGAAGTCGGGCATCCTCAACCGTCACCTGGCAGGCGCGCTCGCCGAACTCGGTCACGGCGACGGCGTCCTGATCTGCGACGCGGGCATGCCGATCCCGCCCGGCCCCCGCGTCGTCGACCTGGCCTTCCGCGCCGGGGTCCCGTCGTTCGCCGAGGTGCTGGACGGCCTGCTCGACGAGCTGGTCGTGGAGGGCGCGACGGCCGCCGAGGAGATCCGCGAGGCCAACCCGGAGGCCGCTGCGCTGCTGGCCGGTCACTTCCCCGGGCTGGAACTGGTCCCGCACGACCAGGTGAAAGCGCTCACTTCGGCCGCCCGCCTGGTCGTACGGACGGGGGAGGCCCGGCCGTACGCGAACGTACTGCTGCGGTGCGGGGTCTTCTTCTGAGCGAGTGCGCTCCTCCCGGATGAGCGAGTGCCCTTTCGCCGGGCCGATCTGACGACGGGACGAGGACGGGCCGCGCCCCACGCACGGTTACGAGGACGGGCCGCGCCCCACGCGGGGAGCGGCCCGTCCTCTGCCGTTGCCCCCGCCCGCCGCAAGCCGGCCTGGTCGCTGCGAGGTGATGCACGCGGGAGGGAAAGGCAGTTCGGGTGGCAAGAAAATTCCTGGCGCATCCCGTCGAGGCGGGCTACGCTTCCGGCGATGAATCACTCCAAGAGCAGATCGGGGGACCCATCCGCGCAAGGTGAGTGCTGATGCTCACTTCGAACGCGAATCGGGATTCCCACCCGTCCTTCTGGCCGCGCGTACGCGAGTTCGCCGTACCGGCCACCATGATCGAGACTGCGACCGCCCGCCGTGAGGCCGGGGACTGGGCAGGAGCGTGCGCCGCGGCAGGCGTCGACATCGATCTCCGCCTCCGGTCCGTGGCACGCAGCCACGGCCGGGAACTCACCGCCCGCATCCGGGCGGACCTTCGCCACCTGGCTCCCGACCTGCTGCGCTGGCACCTGCCGAGAATCGCCCCGCACGGGCTGTTGCGCCCGGGGCTGACGATCGCGCTGGCCCGCTACGACCCACCGGAGCGTGACGGGCCGGGCCCCCTTCACCTGGTCGTCCGGACCCCGCCCGCCTGGGCGGACGCCGGACAGCGGATCAGCCTCGCGCTGTGGGACGGTTCGCACACCGAACCGGGCGCCCGCCGACACCCTCACCCACATCCGAACCGGCGCTACCGCCTCGATCTGCACCGGCATCTGTGGGATGCGCGCAGGACCGGGGAGTTGCGGATCCGCTCCGGGCTGGATGACCCGTCGACCGGCCACGCCGCCAGGGCAGCCGACCCCGGTCCGTGGGGCGCCGTGCCGCCGGACCGCCGCTGTGCCGTCGGCAGGTGGGCGGCGGAGGCGGCGATCCTGCTCCGGGCCGAAGGGCAGCAGCCGGACGCAACGGTGAGCGTGCGGCTGGGCGGCCGGCACCGGCTTCTCCTGCACATGGAGGACGGCCGGGGGACGCCTGTCGCGCGGATCGCGGCGGCGACCCCGGAGCGCGGTGCTTCCACGGCACCGGTACTGCCGGACGCGGCCACCTGGGTGCTGCCCGACCTCGATCTGCTCCGCACCGGGGCGATCGAGGCCGCTCAGCTGCACCCACTGGTCGCGCGGGCCCTCGTGCCGGACCTCCCGCAGCCGGTTTCGGCATCTGCTCGCTCACGCACCGGCGATCGGGCGGGAGCGGTGCGCCTCGTGGAGTGCCGGGGTGCCCAGCACCGGATCGGCCTGGTCGGAGGGGCCCTCGCTCCGCTGGACCACGACCCGGCCGAGGTCCGCCGCGAGGAACTGCTGGTCGCTCTGACCGGCACTCCACTGCCCTGTCTCCAGGCCATCGACGAGGCGCACCGAAGGCCGGACTGCCTCACCGGTGTCCGGGAACGCCTCGACCACGGGGACATCGCCGGTGCGCTGGCCGTCGTCGAAGGGCTGCTCGGTCCTGAGGCGGTGCTGCGCGACGGTCCGCTGCGGGACGAACTGGAGGCCGCCGCGCAACGGCGGATCACCTACGGACTGTTCCGGGCCGACCTGCTCGGGCCCGGCCCCATCCGCCACCGCTCGGACCCGCGCCGCCCCGTCGACCGCCGTCCGCGCCGGGCCCGGCGCCCGCGCCACACAGCCGTCCGCTGACTCCGGGGGCACCGGGCCCGTCGATGCCCGCTCCGTGACCACCCGCGTCTGCACCCACACCCCCGTCCACTCCCATCCACCCCTGTACGCACCCGTGCTCATTCGCCCTCTCGCATACCCTCAGGTGATCACTCATGCCCACGAACACGCTGTCCGCCGCGCCCGCGCCCGTGCTCACGGACTCCGCTCCCGGCTCTCAACTCGCTGTTGCCGACGCGCTGATGAGTCTGCTCCGCGACACCACAACCGAGCCGCGTCCCGACACCCAACTGGAGGCGCTGACCCTGGCGGTCTCCGCCGACCTGCCCGTGCTGCTCTGGGGCGAGCCGGGGATCGGCAAGACCGCGGCGCTCACCCAGCTCGCCGCCTCCCTGGACCTGCCGCTCACCACGGTCATCGCCAGCGTGCACGAGCCGTCCGACTTCTCCGGGCTGCCCATCGTCGGCGACGACCCCGCCGAGCAGGGAGTCCCGATGGCCCCGCCGGACTGGGCCGTTCGCCTCGTACGGGCGGGAAAGGGCCTGCTGTTCCTCGACGAGCTCTCCACCGCACCGCCCGCCGTGCAGGCCGCGCTCCTGCGCCTCGTACTGGAGCGGCGGATCGGAGCGCTGCAACTCCCGCCCGGCGTACGGATCGTGGCCGCCGCCAACCCGCGCTCCTCGGCGGCCGACGGCTGGGAGCTGAGCCCGCCGCTCGCCAACCGCTTCGTCCACCTCCAGTGGGCACATGAGCACGAGGTCGTCGTACGCGGACTCGCCGGCACCTGGCCCCGCGCGACACTGCCCCGCCTCGACCCCGAAACGCTGCCCGAGGCAGTGGACTTCGCCCGGCGCGCGGTATGCGGGCTCCTCTCCGCCAGGCCCACGCTCGTCCACCGGCTGCCCACGACCGAGACGCGCCGGGGCGGCCCATGGCCCTCGCCGCGCAGCTGGGACATGACGCTGAACCTGATCGCCTTCGCGACCGCCGCCGGATCCTCCCGGGACGTGCTGTCCCTGCTGGTCAGAGGCACGGTGGGGGACGGCCCGGGGCTGGAGCTGCTGGCGAGCCTGGACCGGATGGACCTTCCGGACCCGGAGGACCTCCTCGCCGACCCGGCGGGCGCCGTCCTGCCCGAGCGCGGAGACCTCCGGCAGGCCGCGCTCGAAGGGGTCGTCGCGGCGATCCGTACCCGCCCGGACAGGGCCCGCTGGGACGCCGCGTGGGCGCTGCTCGTCCGGGCGCTGGAGACCGGAGCCCCGGATCTGGTGGTCGTCCCCGCGACGACCCTCGCCGCGCTGCGCCAGGAGGACTGGGACGTACCGGCCACCATCGAACAGCTCGCGGGCGTCGTGTCCCTGTCCGGGCGCGCGGACCGGGCCACGGCCCGGGTCGCGGCGAAGACGAAGGCCACGGCGGGCCGATGACGACGAAGGCCGCGCCGAGCGCGCTCGACCTGGACAAACTCTTCGCCGCCCGTCTTCAGGCGGCCCGGGTCCGCCCCTACCTGGCGACGGCCCTGTTCGCCCTGCACACCGTGGAGTCACGGCAGGTGCCGACCATGGCCGTCGACCGGCACTGGCGGTGCTACGTCTCGCCGTCCTTCGTGGCCCGGACCCCGGTCGAGGAGCTGGCCGGGGTCTGGGTGCACGAGGTGTCGCACCTGCTGCGCGACCACCACGGACGCAGCGACCGGGTCGCCCGGCAGCGCGGGCTGACCGGCCCCGGCGACCGGCTGCGGATGAACATCGCCGCCGACTGCGAGATCAACGACGATGTGTACGGCGACGGACTGGCCCGGCCGAAAGGCATCGTGTACCCGTCGACCCTGCACCTGCGGCCCGGCGAGCTCATGGAGGACTACCTGTACCAGTTCCGCCTCGGCCCGCGCACCCGGGACATCGCCTGGCTGGACTGCGGAAGCGGCGCCGACGGGCTGGAGCGGGAATGGGATCTGGGGCCGGACGGCGCGCACGGGCTCAGCGCGCAGGAACAGGACGCGGTCCGCTTCCGGGTGGCGCAGGGCATCACGGGCCGGCCGGGAAACGCCTCGAAGGGGTGGAAGCGGTGGGCGGAGGAGGCGTTCCATCCTCCGCAGCCCTGGCGGGAGTTGCTGGGCGCCGCCGTCCGCTCGGCCGCCTCCGGGGCCGGTGCGGGGGAGGACTACACCTACGGCCGCCCGTCGCGGCGCTCCACCGGACTGCCCGGCGTCGTCCTGCCGAGCCTGCGCCGCAGACCGCCCCGGGTCTGCGTCGTGATCGACACCTCCGGCTCGGTCAGCGACGCCGAACTGGGCAGCGCCCTCCTGGAAGTCGCCGCCATCTCCCGTGCGGTGGGCGGCCGCCGCGACCTGGTCACCGTCCTGGCGTGCGACGCGGCGACCCGGGTGGTCCACCCGCTGTGCCAGGCCGAGGGCATCCCGCTGCTGGGAGGCGGCGGCACGGATCTGCGTACGGGCTTCGCCACGGCACTGCGGGCGCAGCCGCGTCCCGACGCCATCGTGGTCCTGACGGACGGTCAGACCCCGTGGCCCGCCGCGCAGCCGGCGTGCCGCACGGTCGTCGGCCTGTTCCCGAGGGACCACAGGCGCCGCTCCTGGGACGAGGACAACCCCGGCTACGTGCCTCGCCGACCGCCGGCATGGGCGCGGGTGGTGGAGATCGGGTAGCGAGATCGCTGGTGGAGCGCGGCGCTCCGGCTCGCGGCCGCCGCGCGGATCCCCGCGGTTGCGGCTGTCGCGCAGCCCTCTGCGCTTGCGCCGCCGCGCAGCCTCCTGCCGCTCGGGTGACTGCCCAGTCGTAGCCCCGGTGGCCCGGGAAGGGGAGGGGGTACCGGGCTCCCGAGCGCCGGATGGCACAGGACGGGCAGGAGCACCGGATCGACGGGGCGCTTCGGAGTGCGTCGGCGAAAGCGCCCTCGGCAGAAGATGTGGAGCATCTTGTTCCCCCCTGTGAACTCGGCTTTTCTGGTGAGCCCGAACGTCATGGCCGGATTCGGCCGAGGTCGGTCATGGTTGCTCAACAGCGCAGAACTGTGGGCGTGTCCGCGCCACCGGGAACCATGACTCAGGAGGAACAACATGCGAACTCTTATGCGACGTACGGCCGTCACTGTCGGAGCGGGGGCGATTGCTTTCGCGGGAATTCTCGGCACGTCCGGTGCGGCTTCGGCTGCCGAGTCCACCCAGCAGACAGAGGTGGTACCGGCGGCCGACCAGGTCCAGGCGAAGGCCCTGTACGCCCGCAAGGTCTGGAAGACGGTGAACCACCGGACGGGACCGTCCGGGAGCTACGGCGTGATAGGCAAGCTCTACGCGAACAGGTACTACACGGTGAGCTGCTGGAAGTTCGGCCAGACGGTGACCGCCGAAGGCACCACCAACAGCGTGTGGATCTACGCGAAGAACGGCAACGGGCGGTGGGGCTATTCCAGCGCGATCTACTTCTCGGGCAACAAGTACGGCAACCTGCCGTACTCCGCCAAGTGCTAGACCCGCCTCCTGGCGGGGCCGCGGCCTGTGCGTGAATGAGCCAGGCCCGGGATGACCGGAACAGGGCCCGCCCGATCACCCGTCGGGCGGGCCCCGTTGTCGGAGGAGCGGAGCACGCCGGGTTCGCGGGAGGCGAGGCTCGGGGCGACAGCCTCACCTCCTGGCAGCGAACGCCCGACCTCCCTCGGCCTCTTCCTCGGCCTCTTCCTCGGCCGTGGAGGCTCCCAGCCGCCGGCGGCTACGGCGGCGGACAGGGATGCGGTCGGCCTCTGGGGCGGGCGGTCGCAGGTCCAGGGAGGCCCGGACGGTGTTCCGGGGCCGTCGTACGGGGGAACCGGCCCCAGCGGTCGGTCAGGGCGGTTCCACCCGGTCAGCATGACCGCGCCAGCTCCGCCAGCGCCCCGGCCAGCGTGTCGAGCCCCGGCCCGGCCGGTCCGCCCGGCTCGCTCATGTACGTGTCGCGGCGGATCTCGATCATCAGCGCGGTGACCCGGCGGTCCGTTCCGTAGTGCTGGAGAGGGACGTACGTACCCGCGAACGGGGTGTTGTGCCCGATGCCGCCGTGGCCGACGCGGCCGCCGAATGCCCTCTCCGCCGCCGCGAGCAGTTCCGGCGGGGTGTGGAACGGGTCGGTGCCCAGGCAGACGGGCGGGCGGGGACCGGCGCCGTGGAGCTCGTAGGGCAGGGGTGCGGTCGGGTACGAATGGACGTCGATGATCACCGCGCGGCCCGCAGCGGCGACGCGCGCATCGACCGCCGCCGTCATCGCGTCGGCGTACGGGTGGAAGTACGCCTCCAGCAGCGGTCCCGGGTCCGCCTGCGGCGGGCGGAGCGGCTCGCGGTGGGTGGTGCGGGTGTAGACGGCGCCCATGCCCACGGCGAGCATCTCCTCCCGTTCGTCCGGGAAGCGTTCCGGGTCGATGACCAGCCGGGAGAGGTTGTTGACGAAGCGCCACGGGGTGGACGGGACGATCGCCGCCGCCGAGGCTGCCAGTTCGGCGGTGTGGGCGTCGGTGATGTGGTCGAGCTCGTGCTCCAGGGCGGCATCGTCCAACGTGATCGCCTCGCGCACCTGTTGGGGGATGCGGCGGGATCCGTGCGGTACGTGCAGGAGGACCGGCGAGTCGACGGCCCCCGGGATGAGCGTGAACGGCTGCTGCGGATCACTCACGGGTACTCCTTCGGTGTGCATCGTTCGTTTCCGCGCCAGCATCCCGGACCGGCTCCGCGCCAGCATCCCGGACCGGCTCCGGCCCCGCCCCGGACCGGCTCCGGCCCCGCCCCGGACCGGCTCCGGCCCGGCTTCGGCCCGGCTTCGGAAGGCGTCGGAGGACCTCTTCCGTTCCCCTGGCAGCCCGTCAGCGCGCCGGTCCAGCGGATACCGTTGATTCCTGCGATCGGTCGCGGCGGTGCCCGGGAGGGGTGCACCGGGCGGACCGGCGGGAACAGGGGGCGCACCGCATGCTGGATCCCATATCGATGGCCGCCATCACCGCGGTGCTCGGCGCGGTCGGATCGGGCGTGGCGAGCGAGGCCGGCAAGTGGGCCTGGGAGACCGCGGGCGGGCTGGTCCGGCGGATGGCCGGGCGCGAGGTCGTCGCGCCGACCCGGCCCGAGGACCGGGACGCCGTGGCGCGGATCATCCACGACAGCGTGCACAGCGACCCCGAACTCGCCAGGACCTGGAGCGCGTTCGCCCGCAGCGTGCAGACCACGGGGACAACGATCGGACGGCCTCGGCTGCCCGCTTCCGTACGTTTCTTCACGGACCGGAAGGGGGCGATGAGGCTGCTGGACCGCGAGGCGGCCCGCAAGGCGGACGGGCGCCCCCGGGTCGCCCTGCTGTACGGGGACGACTCCATGGGCACCAGTGCCCTCGCCGTGCACTGGGGCTGGCGGGCGGAGAACCTGTTCCCGGACGGGCAGCTCTACGTGGACCTCGGCCGCCGCGGCGCGGGCAGCGCCCACACCGCCGGCAGCGCCCTGCGGGAACTGCTGTGCCGACTCGGGCTGCGCGACGAGCAGATCCCGCCCTCGGAGGCTGAGCGCATCGATGTCTTCCGCCGCATCGTCGCGGACCGCAAGCTGCTCCTCGTCCTCGACCATGCCCGGTCCGCCGCGCAGATCGCACCGCTGCTGACCTCCGCGCCCTCCGTTCTCACCCTGGTCGTGGCCCGGCGCCCGCTCTCCGGTCTCGACGCCTTCCCGGTGCCCGTCGGGCCCCTCAGCGACCGGGACGCGTCCCGCCTGCTCACCAAGATCGTGGGCAAGCAGGTCATGCGCTCCGCCCGTGCCGCGCTCCCCGCCGTGCTGGCACGCTGCGGCGGATCGCCGTACGCCCTGCGTGCAGCCGCACCCAGACTCCTCGACCCCGGGCCGCTCACCGCGGCCCCGCCGCCCCCACTGTCCCATCGCGAACCGACGGGAGGCCTCACCATGAGCGACAGCGACCCGATGCGTACGGCCGCGGAGGACGCCTACCGGCTGCTGCAGCCGGACGCGGCCCGGCTCTACCGCCTCATGGGGCTGCGGCTCTGGCCCGCCTTCGACGCGGAGGCGGCGGCGCAGGTCGCGGGCGTCGACGTCGACGCCGCCGAGGAACTGCTCGGCAGGCTGGCCGACGCGTTGCTGCTGGAGCACACGGACAACGGGCGCTACCGCTACCGGCCGTCCGTACGCGCCCACGCCGAGGAAGCCGCATACCGCCAGGAGGGCATCGCCGGCTGCTCGGCGGCCACGACCCGCGCCGTGGACTACTACCTGCGCCTGTCCGTGACGGCGGCGCGGGCCGCACTCCCGGAGAGCTGGCGGGTACCGGACTCCCCGGCCGACGGCCCTGCCGGTGCCTACGCCGGGCGAGGGGACGCCGTGGCACGTCTCGCCGTGGAACTGCCCAACCTCGTCGAAGCCGTCGTGACCGCCGAGGAGTTCGGAAAGCCGGACACGGTGCTGACACTCTGCCGCGCCCTGTGGCCGCTCCAGCTCAAAGCGGGCCACCACGAGGCGCTGCTCCCGGCCCTGCGGATCGGGACGGCGGTCGCCGACGCCCAGTTCCCCGGCAGCCGTACCGCGGGCGCCCTTCACGCACAACTGGCCCACACGTTGGGAGAGTTGCAGCTCGGGGACGAGGCCGGTGCGGAGGCGGCGGCAGCCGCACGCGACGAGCGGGCGGCGGGCCACACCCGCGGTCTGGCCTCCGCCATCGAGTTCCTGGGCCTGCTGCGGCTGCGGCAGTGGCGCTTCGCAGACGCGTACGACTGCTTCGACGAGGCCCGCACCGTCCTCGACGGCATCGGCCCCGACGACGAGGGCGCGGCGGATGTGCCCCGAGCGCGGGCTCTGCTGGAACGCCACCGGGGCCGGGCCCTGCGAGGTCTCGGTCGGCTGGACGAGGCCCAGGAGCATGTGCGGCGCGCGCTGGCCGCCTTCCGGGCGAACGGCGAGGCGTACAACACCGCACGGGCGCTCACGGATCTGGCCGAGATCCTGCTGGCCCGTGAGCAGCCCGCCGAGGCGCTGCCGCCGATCGACGAGGCGATCAGGATCCTGTCCGAGGAGAACGCCGACCAGCACGTGGAGTATCTGCGCCGCTTGCGTGAGCGGTGCTCCGGTCCGCAGGAGTAGGCGCAGGAGAAGCAGTAGGGGAAGGAGCAGGAGCAGGAGCAGTGGCAGGGCGGGGGCGCGGCCGCGTTCCGCCCGCAGTGGGCTCGTCCGTCTCGGTCGTGACCACCACGTGGTGGGCGGTGCTGCCCGTACGGACGGTCAGGCCGTCCGCGACCAGAGCGGCGCGGGTCCCGCCCGCCGCGAGCCAGGCGTGCACCGCCGACGCGTACACCGCCGGGTCCGCGTCGGCCCTCGCTCCGGCGGTGACCCGGGAGAGGGTGCCGTCACGGGTCCGTACGACGCAGGACGAGGGCCCCGTGACGTACGCCGCGAGCGCGCAGTGCGGGTGCCGTGCCAGTACCTCGGCGGCCCACCGGCCGGGCGGGCCGAACCGCGGGTCGTCCGGGGAGCCGTCCCGGAAGACGACGTCGGCCAGGTCGAGCTGGCCCGGATCACGGGTGTCCTCGTGAACGGCGAGGTGGGCGTCCCCCGTCCCGGCCGGCTCCCGGGCGGGATCGGCGTACCGGGTCACGACGACCTCCGGCCCCGCGAGGAAACGCGTCAGCACCCACAGGGGAGCCGTACGGCGAGCGGGCTCCGGGGCGGGCAGCGGCAGCGGTACGAGCAGGGCGGGACCCGACGGCTCGGGGGAGGCCATCAGCGCGTAGAAGGCGCGCCTCAGCCGTACCGCCGCCTCGCCCGGAACGGAGGACGTGAAGCGCATCGGGCCCGGCTGCGGGATGTGGCTCTCGATCAGCGCGTCCACCTGGCCGCGCAGGGGCGACCGGGCGTCGAGCCTCGGCGTGGTCCGGACGAAGTCGGCGACGGGCGCATCGGGGTCGAGGCTGTCCAGGGGTGCGGCTCCCAGGGCAACGGGGGTGCCGAGCGCGGCGGCGTAATAGGTGACCGAGCCGTGGTCCCCGATGACCAGGTCGGCGGCGAGGAGCGCCTGCCGCCAGTCCTCCAGCGGGTCGATCAGCGCCAGGCCGCTGCGCCTGGCCCGGTCCAGCCAGGCCCTGATCTGGCCGGGACCGTGGCCGTGCCAGATGTTGGGATGGAACACGGCGGCGATGCGGTACTCGTCGGCGGGAAGTTCCGATGTGAGCCGGGGGAGCAGCGCGGGCAGCACATCGTCACCGGACCCGTCTCCGCCTCCGTCGCCCAGCAACGACTGCGGGCTCCAGGTGGAGTTGAGCAGCACGAGACGCTGTCCGCGCCGCAGCCCGAGCGCTCTGCGGAACCGGTCGCGGTACGGGCGTGCCGCCAGCATCCGGTCGAAGCAGGGATCACCCGCGAGAACGGCGGTGGGCAGCGCTTCCGGGCAGGCGGCGGCCAGCCGGTCGAACTGTTCGGGGTGGGAGAGGACGAGTGCGTCGGCGAGGGGGACGCCGTCCGAGAGCAGCCAGTCCGGTGCGAGCCCGAAGACAGGAGGAGGCGAACTCCGGGGCGCGCCTGCCGCATCCGCATCCGCATCCGAAACTCGGTGCTCGGTGCTCGGTGCTCGGTGCTCGGTGCTCGGTGCTCGGTGCTCGGTGCTCGGTGCCGCCAGCCTTTTAGTATAGCCAATTCCATGCGAAAGGACGACCAACGGCCCCTGGATCGCGTGGAGTTCGCCCCCGAAGCTGGCCGAGATCGCCAGGTCCACCGGCGTCGCGAGAGCCTGTTCCCACGGCAGTACGGGCACCCCCGTGTCCGCGAGCAGGTCGGCGACGCCCGACCGGAACGCCGAGGACCCCGTGCAGGTGGCGAGGAGCTGCACCCCGAGGTCGTCGTCGAACAGCGGCAGGACGTCGAGCAGCCGGGTCGCCGAGGTCACGTTGTGCACGACGAGCAGCACGCGCCGGCATCGCACCCGCGTGGCCCAGCGCGCCGCGTCGTCCCCGACCGGCACCCGTATCCACTGGTCCTGCCCCTCGTCCATACCGGCCCTCCCGCGCTTCCGGACACAAGCGCTGGCCACGATATATCGGCAGGAGCCCGGCGGCGTCGCCGTCCCCTCCGGCGAGGAGCGGAAGGGGCGACGACGTCATGGCGGGGTGTGGCTACTGGCCGGAACCGATCACCGGGTAGTGGTCGGAGAGGTTCGTGTACGTGTAGTCCGTGCCCCAGCTGGACACCGTCCAGGGGGCGCTCTCCTCCTTGATCACGTCGTTCTTCCAGCCCGACGGCTTGGCGTGGCCCGCGCGGTGCAGGACGTGGTCCAGGTCCTCGCGCGGGTCGTCGGGGTAGCGCTCGGAGGCGATGGAGTTGTCACGGGTGTCGAAGGAGTACGGGTGGCCCGTCCGGGTCTCCGGCGCGCTGAGGCCGGCGTCGGAGAGGAACGACGCGTACTCGGCCGAGTGCCCGTCGACGTTGAAGTCGCCCGCCACGACGACCTGTTCCGAGGCCGGTATGTTCTTCGCGTCGAGGAAGGCGTCCATCTCCTTGAACTGCCGACTGCGCATCTGCGCCGCCTCGCCCGCCGAGCAGCCGGGGTCGGTCGACTGGGCGTGGGTGCCGACGACGTGGACCCGGGCGCCGTCGACGTTCAGCACCGTGTACGCGAAGCCCTTGTTGGACCACCAGTCGGCGCCGCACGCGTCCTTGTACACGTACTGCTCCTTGCGCACGATCGGCCACTTGCTCAGGATGGTGACGCCGCCGTCCTCCGGCGTCGCCGCCGCGTAAGAACCGCCCGTCGCGTCCCAGCCGCTCTTGCTCCGGCCGACCACCGGGGTCTGGTACGGGTACTGGGGGGCGGCGTTCCGCAGCAGCGCGTCGGAGGCGCCGTTGTCGAAGGCCTCCTGGATCACCACGACGTCGTTGCCCTGGAAGAACGAGGTCTTCGGGATCTCGGCCGCTCGGTGGTCCTGGCCCCAGTTGGGGTACAGGTTCTTGCTGAAGAGGAACGCGTTGTACGAGAGCACCCGCAGCGACGGGGTCTCGGCAGCCGCTGCCTGCGGCGCGGTCACGGCGAGCGTGACCGTGGCGAGTGTGGCGGACAGTGCCACGCCGGTCAGACGGCGGAGCGCGGTGTTCGGCACGAGGTCTCCTGCGATGTGGTGGGGGGCGTACTGGGTGCCACCCATCAAAGCAGCGCCAGTTACCCACGGGTAGACTTCGGGTGGCACGAGTCTGTCCGGTCGGCTGCCATCCGGATTCCCGGTCAGGGGCGCCGACTCTCAGTCGAGAGCGCCGTACACGATGAGGTTGTCGACCGTATGGCCTTCCGCGTCGAACTCCCCGTCGCAGGTGATGAGCCGCAGCGTGCTGCCCTTCGTCGGGCCGTAGACCTTCTCGGTGGGGAACGCCTGCTTGCTGACCGCTTCTTTACCCGTGACCGTGAAGCGCAGGGTTTTTCCCGCCCCGTCGCGGACCAGTACCTCGGCGCCCTTGCGGATGTTCTTGAGGTCGTGGAAGACGGCCCGGCCGAAGCGGGTGTCGTTGTGGCCGATCAGCACGGCCGGCCCGGGTGCGCCGGGCGCGGACCCGCCGCTGTACCAGCCGGCCGTCATGCCCTTCTCCGCGGGCGGGACCTCGACCGTGCCGTCCGCGTTGAGCCCCAGCTCCATGAGGGTGCTCTTGACGCCGATCGAGGGGATGGAGACCTGGGTGGGGGCCGGCTGGTCCTGTTGGCCCAGTTGATCCTGCCGGTCCTGTTGGTCCTGCTGGTCGGTCCTGGGCGGCTCGGTCGATTTGGAGTGCGACTTGTCCTGCGCCGAAGTGGCGCCGGAGGAGGACGCGGAGGGTTCGCCGGACGAGCATCCGGCCAGGGCGACGCAGGCCGCGACGGCGGTCAGCAGGGCGGCGGTCCGCCGGAAACGGTGGGGCGTACGGGACGGCACAGAGGACTCCGGAGTCGGGGCGGGGGCCGGGTGGTGAGGGGCCGGGCGAGCGGGCGTGGCGCCGCCCCGGTGCGGGGCGGCGCCACGGTCAGTGGTGGTGAGCGGTGCGGGTCAGGCGTTGTGCCCGGCCGCCGAGCGGCGGCGCAGCACGAGCGTGCCCGCGCCCGCGAGCAGCGCGGCCCCGGCCACCGAACCGGCCAGCACGGTGGTGCTGTTGTCACCGCTCCCGGCGGGACGTTCACCGGCCGCGACACCGCCGCGCGGGGTCACTGCCGGGGCGGCTTCCTTCGCTGCGGGCGCGGGGCCCTCGCCGGCCGCCACGCCGCCGCGCGGAGTCACCGCCGGGGCGGCTTCCTTCGCTGCGGGTGCCGGGCCCTCGCCGGCTGCCACGCCGCCGCGCGGGGTCACCGCCGGCCGGGCGGCTTCCTTCGGGGCGTCCTTGGCGGCCTCGCTCCGGGACAGGTCGACGACGGCGGGCTCGGACGGCTTCGGGGAGGCGTCGGCGAAGGCGGCGGCGGACGGGACGAGCACCGCACCGGCCGCGACAGCGGCGAGGACGGCGGCACGCAGGGTGAGGCGAGAGGTGAAAGCGGTCATACGGATGGCTCCATTCCATACTCGGCCCCGTGACGGTCCCGGATGCGGGTTCGCACCGGGGACGGGGCATGCCGCCAGGCTGGCGTGGAGATATGAAGAAGCTGTCAGAACGCTGTGGTCATCCCATCAGGGGCAGGGGCAGGGGCAGGGGCCGGACGGTGTCGTTCCGGGCAGCCGCAGGACGAAGGTCGAGCCCTCGCCCTCGGTGCTCGTCGCGTCCACCGTGCCGCCATGGGCCTCGACCAGTTTGCGGACGATGGCCAGGCCCAGGCCGCTGCCTCCCGTGCGGCGGCTGCGGGACTTCTCGGCGCGCCAGAACCGGTCGAAGACGTGCGGGAGATCCTCGGCCGGGATGCCGGAGCCGGTGTCCTTCACCTCGATCACCACCGTCCCGTCACCACCCTCGCCGGAGCCGGAGGGGCCGGAGACGTACGCACGCAGGGTCACCCGCCCGCCCTCCGCTGTGTGCCGTACGGCGTTGGACACCAGGTTGCCCACCGCCTGCCGGAGTCTGACCGGGTCCGCGAGCAGTACCGGGTCCGTGTGGAGGGCCGGATCCGTATGCGGGGCCGGGGCCGGAGCGGTGGCCGCGACGGCGAGGGTGACGCCCGCGCTCTCGGCCCGCGCCTGGTGGGCGGCGGCGACCTGGCTCAGCAGCTCCGGGGCCTCGACGGGTTCGGGATGCAGCCGCAGCACCCCGGCGTCGGCTGCGGCCAGGTCCTGGAGGTCGTCGATGATGTGCTGGAGCAGCACGGCCTCCTCCAGCAACGAGGAGACGAACGCCGGGTCCGGGTCGGCGAGTCCGTCCTGGGCGGCTTCCAGCCAGCCCCGGATGTTGCTCAGCGGGGTGCGCAGCTCATGGGCGACGTCGCTCACCATCGCCTTGCGCTGCTCCTCCAGCCGGGCCCGGTGCGCGGACATGTCGTTGAACGCCGCGGCCAGCCGCCCGACCTCGTCGTCCCCGTGGACGGGCACCGACGCCGGCTGCTCCCCGTCCCGCATGCGCTGCGCGGCACCGGTCAGCGCGTGCAGCGGCCGCACCAGCCGGGCCCCGGCGAACACCGAAGCGCCCACGGTGAGGGCCAGCACGAGCGCCGCCGCGCCGGCGATCCTGGCCGTGTTCGCGGGGGAGAGGTCGAAGCCGGGCAGCGTCGCGCCGCCCTCGTCGCCGATGAAGAGGAGGGCGGGGGAGGCCACGTACGAGCTGAGCTGTTCGCTTCGGGCCGTTCCCACACAGGACGCGATGGCCCGGTCGTTCTCCCCGGTGCGCTCCGGCGTCACGACGGACGGCGCGGTCTCCTTCACCGGGGCGTCGCGCGGCTCCGGCGCGGGCAGCGGCACCAGCGGCCCGGTTTCGCTGGGTATGGGCCCGTCCGGATCGCCCCAGGACAGATCGCTGTTCAGCCGTACGCCCTCGCGGCCCTGGCGTTTCAGGCAGGCGTCGGCCAGCTCGGTGAGCGCGTCGAGCGCCTTCTGTTCCGAACGGGTGGGTGTGTCCAGCGCGGCGAGATCGCAACGGGTGCTCAGCGCGCGTTCGGGATCGTTGCCCACGATCTGCACCCGGGGGCGGCCGCTCGCGCCGACCACCACGTCCGAGGCGATCCCCGCCCGGTTCAGGCATTCCACCTTCGCGTCGGCGGTCCGCCGCAACGCCGTGCTGTCGGCGGCCGACAGCCGGAACGGCCCCACCGCCCGGGGATCGATCCGGTCGGCCGCCGTGCCCTGCCCGTCGGCGCCGCGCGCCGCCAGGACGGTGTCCACGGACAACGGGTCGACCACGGCGGACGCCTGCGGCGGGAGCGCCGGGGCACTCTCCCCGGTGGCGGAGTCGGCGAGCGGCTGCCGGCTCTGCGTGGTGAGGGCGACCCGGCGGCCCGACTCCCGGGCCAGCTCCCGCACCGTCGCACCGACCCCGTCCCAGGTCGGGTTGCGGGCGGCGTAGTCCAGCAGGGTGTCGTAGATCCGGGCGTCCGCGGTGAGGTTCTGCCCCTGCTCCTGCTTGATCGCGCCCGATGTGGTCTGCACGGCGATCCAGGCGGTGGCCGCCACCGAACACGCGGCCACCAGCGCCGAAACGGCGAGCAGCCGCCCCAGCAGGCTCCGACGCAGCGGCAGCCGCGCCCGGTCCGCCGACTCACGCCTACCGCCGCCCCCGCTTCGGCCCCCACTTCCGGTGCCGTCCCCGCCGCGCGCCCTACGCACTCCGGGTGGCCTTCGCCGGGTCGGTGAGCTTGTAGCCGACGCCGAAGACGGTGAGCAGCCGCTCCGGCCGCCGTGGGGCCCGCTCGATCTTCTTCCGCAGGTTCATGACGTGCACATCGACGGTCCGGGCGCTGATGTAGCGGTCGAACCCGTGGAGTTCCTCCAGCAGCCGCTGACGGCTGAACACCCGGTCCGGTGCCGCCGCCAGGGCCGCCAGGATCCGGAACTCGCCCGGGGTGCACTCCACCGTCCCGCCGCCCACCGACACCTCGTGCCGCTCCGGGTCGACCACGAGGGCGCCGACCCGCAGGACGGGGTCCTCGGCCGCCACCGGCTCCGGGGAGACGGGCCGCCGGGTCCGCCGCAGCAGGGTGCGGACGCGGGCCATCAGCTCGCGCGGACTGTAGGGCTTGGTCATGTAGTCGTCGGCGCCGAGGTCGAGACCGAGCAGGAGATCGTCCTCGGTCGAGCGGGCGGTCAGCATCAGCACCGGCAGCTCGCGGCTTTCGGCCCGCAGCACCCGCACCACGTCCAGGCCGTCGGCCCGGGGCATCATCACATCGAGCACGAGCAGGTCGGGCTCCTGGTGCCGGACGGCGTCGAGCGCGGCGAGGCCGTCGCCCACGATCCGTACGGCGTGTCCTTCCCGTTCCAGATAGCGGCGTACGAGCTCGGCCTGCTTCTCGTCGTCCTCGGCAACTATGACGTCTGCGCACACACCCCCGATCGTAGAGCGGCGGGACTACAGTGCGAGGCCGGGGCGGGTTCCGGAACACGGAAGCCGGGAAGGGAACCGGCGTGTTCACCTGCGAGGTGGCCGCACCGGCGGAAGGAGACGGGTTGAACAGCCTCGGTACCGACGGCGGCGGAGCGACGTACAACACGGTGTCGGGGGACGCCGTCATCGTGGGGCCCGTCCTGATGGCGCGGCACATCGAGGGCCTGCGGATGCCGGACAGGGCGCCCGACGTCCCGCCGAGCCAGGGACCCCCGCCCAGCAGGGTGTTCGTCAACCGGACGAAGGAGCTCGCCGGTCTGCGGGACGCCGCCGTGGCCCTGGCCGCCGAACCGGAGCCGGGGATGCTGCTGGTGGTCGGTGTCGGCGGGGTCGGCAAGACGCAGCTCGTCGCCCAGAGCGTGGGACGGGAGCTGAAGGAGCTCTTCCCGGAGGGGCGGCTCTACGTCGACCTGGAGGACCTCCGCCGGGACGGTGCGGTCGATCTCGCCGCCGTCCTCGGCCGGTTCCTGCGCGCCCTCGGGGTCAGTAAGGACTACGTGCCCGGCGGACTCGCCGAATGCACGGCTCTCTACCGCAGCGTCGCCGCCCGCAAGCGGCTGCTCGTGGTGGTGGACAACGCCCAGCACGCTCCGGAGGTCCGGGCGCTCGTGCCACCGAAGGGGCTGCTGGTGGTGACCGGCCGCCGGGCCCTGCCGTCGCTGCTGATGGACGGGGCCGTTGTGATCGGCGTCGAGCCGCTCGACGAGGCGGCGGGGACCGAGCTCGTACGCCGCTGGCATGCGGACGCCGACGAGGAGACGGCCGCGGACGTCGTACGGCTGTGCGCGGGGCACCCTTTGGCGCTGCGGGCCGCGGTGGAGTGGCTGGCGGCGCGGCCGCATCTGACCCTCGACGACGTGGTGCGTGATCTGACGGCCGCCGGGCGGTACGACACGGACGGCGACGGCGTCGGCGTGCAGGGGGCGAGGGGAGCGGCCATGGGCGCGAGTGGGGGACCTCGGGAGGGCGGCGTGGGCGAGGCGGTCGACACCGTACTGGACTCGGTGGTCGCCGAGGTGTCCGAGCACACCCGGCATCTCTACGACCTCCTCGGTATCCTGCCCGGCACGACGGTGACGACGGATCTGCTGCGGGCCACGGGCGCCGTCCGGGTCGACGACGCGCTCGGCGAACTCGTCTCGTCCCGGCTCGCGGTCCTGGTGGAGTCGCCGGACCGGCCCCGCCGCTGCCGGCTGCACGATGTGGTGCGGGCCCACGCCCGGCTGCGTGCGCGGGCGCTGCCCGAGGACAGGCGGCGGTCCGTCCTGCGGCTCGCCGTGGACTTCTACCGGGACTCGGCGGCGCACGCGGACGCGCTGGTGCTCGGTGACCGGTTCAGGATCCAACCGCCGCCGGGCCGGACCCTGGCCGAACTCTCCGCGAGGGAACCGCTGTTCGTGGGCCGGCCGGACGCGCTGGACTGGCTGGACGCCGAACGCGTCAACCTGGAGAACATCGTCCGCACCGCTGCGGAGCACGAGTGGTACGAGGACGTGTGGCGGCTGTGCGAGTCGCTGTGGGCGCTCTACCACAGCCGTAAACACCTCGCCGACTGTGTCGCGACCGGCCGGCTGGGCATCGAGGCGGCCCAGCACGAGGCCCGTTCCGACGTGGAGATCCGGATGCGGAACCAGGTCGCCCGTGCCGCGTACGAGCAGGGCGACCTCGACCACGCGGACGCCGAACTGGCCGCCGCCACGGACCTGCTCGGCCTGGCCGCTGACCCACGGCTGAGCGGCGTCGTGTGGGAGACCCGCGGTCTGATCGCGCTGGCTCGCGACCGGCCGGGAGAGGCCCGGGAGCTGTTCGAACGAGCGCTGGAGGCCAACCGGGCGGTGCCGGACGCGCACGGCGTCGTCGTGCAGAGCTACAACGTCGGGCAGGCGCTGGTGGCAGGTGGGCAGTGGGCCGCGGCTCTCGGCGTACTGGACGAAGCCGCCGGCGTCGCCCGGGTCACCGGCGACGACCCCATGCTGCCGAGGATCGACCTGGTCCGGGCCCGCGCCTTCGCCGGACTCGGGGAGCTGGGCCGGGCGGTGGCCGCGGCGGGCTCCGCGGCCGAAGGCTCCGCGGAACTCAAGCAGCTGGCCAAGCTCGACCAGGCGCTCGCCCTGCTGGTCTCGCTGGCCGATCGGACCGAGGACGAGCCACTGCGGGCCGCGTGCGAGGAGAAACTGCGGGCGCTGCGGCAGGCGATGGGCCTGAAGCCACCGGACGGCACGGGCTGATGGGGCTGACGCCACGGGACGGCACGGGCTGACACCAGGGCCCCGGTACTCCGGCCCCGGTACTCCGGCCCCGGTACTCCAGCATCCGGCCCTCGGCCCTCCGGCCCCGCTCCGGCACTCCGGCCCTCGGTACTCCGGCCGGGCCGGTTCTGGTGGGTCGGCCGGAGTCCCGCTGTCCTGCCGTCCCGCCAACCCCGCCCTCCACTCGCCGGTCCCCTTACCCTCCCGTCCTCGTTCCTTTCCTTCTTCCTTTCCTCTCCATCTTCCCGGAGCCATGTTGTCCTCGGTGTCATCGCTGCTGAGCCGCCCGTCCAGCTGGTTCCGTCGTTCCGGCCGGTCGGCCCCGTCCCGCTGGAACACCTGGGATCCGCCGAGGGCCGAGGTGCTCGGAGTGGCCCGGACGCTCACGTCCGCCACCCGGGTGATGGACGTGATGCATCTGCTGCGGAGCGAGGACGGCATCGAGAAGTACTACACGGTCAATCCGGGATCGGCGTTCGCGGACGGACTCGACTCCTATCTGTCCGGCCTCGGGATCCATGTGCTGAGCTGGGAGGAGGCGACCCGGCGCTCCTTCGACCTGGCCGTGAGCTGTTCGGTGCATCCGACGATGCGCCGGCTCGACGCCCCGCTGATGGTGCTGCCGCACGGCGCCGGGTACAACCGCCTCGTCACCGAGTCGACAGGCGACGCCCTCGCCCCCGCCGGGCTGTCGCGGCGGGAGCTGATGTGGCGCGGGAAGGTGGTACCGAAGGCGATCGGCGTCTCCCACCAGGGGCAGATCGACCGGCTCGCCGAGACCTGTCCCGAGGCGGTGCCGTACGCCCTGACCGTCGGCGACTGGTGCTTCCAGCGCATCATCGCGAGCATGCCCCACCGGGACCGGTACCGCTCCGGGCTCGGCGCGGTCGACGGGCGGCGGCTGGTCGTCATCCACTCCACCTGGAGCGAGCACTCGCTGCTCGGGCGGCATCCGGAGCTGCCGTTGCGGCTGGTCACCTCGCTCCCGGCCGACGAGTTCGCCGTCGCGGCCGTCTTCCACCCCAACGTGTGGGCCCGGCACACCCGCGCCGGAGTGCTGGAGCGGCTCGGCGCCGCGATGGACGCCGGGCTCATGATCATTCCGCCTCAGGAGGGCTGGCGGGCCGCCGTGGTGGCCAGCGACTGGGTGGTCGGCGATCACGGCAGTACCTCGTTCTACTCGGCTGCCGCGGACCGCGTCACGATGCTCGCGGCCACCGGCCTCGACGAGCTGGACCCCCTTTCTCCCGCCGCCGCGTTCGGACGGGGCGCGCCGCGGCTGGATCCCGACGGGGATGTCCACGCGCAGCTGCTGGACGCGGCGCGCCGGCACGACCCGGCAGCACTGAGGCCCGTGGTCGACGGGCAGCTCGCGTCGGTCGACACCTCCGGTGAGGTGACGCGGGCCCGGATGTACGCGTTCCTCGCCCGGCGCGGGGTCCGGGTGCCCCGGGAGGCGCCGCGGCCCGTTGCCGTACCGGCACCCGAACCGGTGCGCCGGGCACCGGTCACGGCGTACGACGTGACGGGGACCCACGATGCGTGGGGCACCGTCGAGGTCCAGCGGCGCCCTCTTGTCGCGGGCTACCACACGCGGGCTCTTGGTTTCTACGCCGTCACCACCGAGGAGAACCACCCCCACTGGCCGCACGCCGCGGAGGTGCTGGCCCGTACGGTCGCGGACGCGGAGGTGGCCGCGCTCGACTGGATCGCGGACGCGGCCCTGCGTCACGAGAACCTCAACGTGCTGGTCGCCCGGCTGGACGAGACCCGCTGTCTCGTCCAGCTGCGCGGCGGGCGGCAGCTGGAGGCCCGCGCCGGACGCGCCTGGGGCGCCCGGCGGCCCGCGCTCGATCCGGTGCTCCTGGGCTCGGCCGTCAATCTGTGGCTGACCGACCTGGAGCGGTCGAAGGACCTGACGGACGGCCTGACGGTCCGCACCGGACGGTGGAGCGTCCACGTGGCGTTCACCCCGCCGCTGTCGGCCTTGTGATCAAAGGTGTGCAGATGTCATAGGGGTAAAGAGGGAAAGCGAGACCGAATCGCTCGGAGATCGGGCGGAAATGAGCGGGAAGGGCTCCAGCGGCTCACGCAACCTCCTTATAGTGGTGCCGCGTTGATCGTATGGTCACAACGCGCGAAGCCGCCGCCACTGGAGTCCGTACGATGACGAACCCCTCGTCCGCCACGCCCGCGTCCACGGCCGGTGCAGGCGGAGGCTGCCCCATGGGCGCCGGTACGGGGGCCGTCGTGCTCGGCGGCCCCGGCTTCCCCACCGAACCGCAGGTGCTCTACCGGTCCATGCGGCACGAGCACGGGCCCGTCGTCCCGGTCGAGCTGCCCGGCGGCTTTCCCGCCTGGCTGGTGATCGGCTACCGGGAGCTCCACCAGGTCACCAGCGACGGGGAGCTGTACCCCCGGGACGTCTCGCTGTGGAACCAGTGGCAGAACATCCCCGCCGACTGGCCGCTGCTGCCCATGGTGGGGACGCCCATGCCGTCCATCTACTTCACCGCCGGGGCCGAGCACCGCCGGCACGCCGACATGGTCGTACCGGCCCTCGAAGGAGCCGACCCCTTCGAGATCCGGAAGCACTGCGAACAGCTGGCCGACCGGCTCATCGACGCCGTGTGCAGCCGGGGCACCGCCGACCTCGTCGCCGAGTTCGCCGAGCCGCTGCCCGTCCTCGTACTCGCCCGGCTCGTCGGCTTCCCCGACGACGAAGGCGCCGATATCGCCCGGGTGCTCAAGGACCTCGCCGACGGCGGGCCCGGGGCCCAGAAGGCGCACCTGCGCTTCGGCGAGCACATGCACCGGCTCGTCGCGGCCAAGCGGGCGCGGCCCGGGGACGACGTGACCTCCCGGATGCTCGCCCACCCCGAACCCTTCACCGACGAGGAGTACGCGCTCGACCTGATGGCCATCACGGCGGCCGGGCACCTGACCACCGCCGACTGGATCGGCAACTCCACCCGGCTGATGCTCACCGAGGACCAGTTCGCCGACGCCCTGTCCGGCGGCCGGCACAGTGTCGCCGAGGCCATGAACGAAGTGCTCTGGGAGGACGGCCCCACCCAGATCCTGGCCGGTCGGTGGGCCGCGCGCGACGCCCGGCTCGGCGGACGGGACATCGCCCGCGGCGACCTGCTGCTCCTCGGCCTCGGCGCGGCCAACGCCGACCCCCACATCCGGCAGCAGGTCACCGCCTCCGCCGTCCGCTCCGGGCAGGGCGGCAACCACGCGCACCTGGCGTTCAGCCACGGCGAGTACCGCTGCCCCTTCCCCGCCCAGGAGATCGCCGAGATCATCGCCCGTACCGGCATCGAGGTGCTGCTGGACCGGCTGCCCGACCTCGAACTGGCCGTCCCCGCAGCCGAACTGGTCCGCCGGCCGTCCGCCTTCCTGCGCGGGATGACCGCGCTGCCCGTCCGCTTCACCCCCGTACGTACGACAGGAGACGCGTTGTGAACTGCCCGCACGCCGAAGCCGCACCGGCAGACCGGAGCGCCGGGACCGTCACCATCGACCCCATGGTCCAGGATCTGGACGGCGAGACCGCACGGCTGCGCGACGCCGGGGTCCTCGCCCGGATCGACCTGCTCGGCGTTCCGGCCTGGACGGTCACCCGGCACGCCGAGGCACGCCAACTCCTGGTCGACCCGCGGCTGGTGAAGGACATCGACGCCTGGGCGCTGTGGCGGAGCGGGGAGGTCACGCACGCATGGCCGCTGATCGGCATGATCGACGCCGGACGTTCCATGTTCACCGTCGACGGGCCCGAGCACCGGCGGCTGCGCACCAAGACCTCGCAGGCGCTCACCCCGCGCCGGCTGGAGGCGATCCGCCCCGAGATCGAGAAGTTCACCGAGGAACTGCTGGACGCCCTCGACGCCGCGCGGGGTGAGGACGGGGTCGTCGACCTGAAGGCGGTGTTCGCCCAGCCGCTGCCGATGCGGGTCGTCGGCATGCTCATGGGCGTCGACGAGTCCCGGCACGCCATGCTCACCCAGCAGTACAAGGCGTTCTTCTCCATGCTCACCCCGCAGGACGAACGCCTGGCGCTGCTGGCAGAGTTGGACGTCTTCTACACCGACCTCGTACGGGAGAGGGCCGCCCGGCCCACGGACGACCTCACCAGTGCGCTGCTCCTGGCCGAGGAGGGTGGCGAGCCGCTCACCGAGGAGGAGGTGGTCGGCAACCTCAAGGCCATGGTCGCCGCCGGGCACGAGACCACCATCGGTCTCATCCTCAACGCTGTGCGCGCGCTGCTTTCCCACCCCGACCAGCTGCGCACGGTGCTCGCGGGGGAGGCCGGCTGGGACGCGGTGATCGAGGAGACGCTGCGCTGGGACACCCCCACCACCCACCTGCTGATGCGGTTCGCCACCGAGGACATCGCCGTCGGCGACGGCGTGATCCGGAAGGGCGAAGGAGTCGTCATCTCCTACCGGGCCATCGGCCGCGACCCCGAGCAGCACGGCCCCGACGCCGACGTCTTCGACATCACCCGGCCGACGCGGGGCCGCCACATGACCTTCGGCCACGGCCCGCACATCTGCCCCGGCGCGGCTCTGTCGCGCCTTGAGGCGGGCATCGCGCTGCCCGCCCTGTTCGCCCGCTTCCCCGGACTCCGCCTCGCCATCCCGGACGAGGAGATCATCAACCTTCCGGTGATGACGCAGAACGACCTGGCCGCCTTCCCGGTCCTCCTGGGCTGACAGCAGAGCCGGTGGGCCGGGGGAGGGGCGTACGCCATCGGGACCGGGGTTCCTGGCGCTCGCGCCGCACCGCTCCGGGGTGTCTCGTCGATGTCTTGTCGGTGCCTCGTCGATCATGGCCGGGGGCTTCACGACGTCTGGCACGACGCCTCGCGGCGTTGGCGAATCGCCCGAATCACTCTGCCGGCACGGCCTGGTTCAGCACCGGACCTCGCGCGGGTCCTGGTCGATGGGCTGCCCCTGATCGACTGCTCGACTGCGTGAAGGACCGGGCGGGGTCAGTGGTTCGAGTTTCGTGGACGCGGCGGAGCTACCGGAGCGGTCCTCGCTCGTCAACGTGGACAGTGGGCTCCGACAAGAACACGTCGGCACCGCGAGCGCGACGTCCTGGACGAGGACGTCGCCCGCGTCTCCCCGCTCAAGCAGGTGCAACTCAACGTGCTCGGCCGCCACCGCTTCCGCGCCTCCATCCCGGTCGACGGCGGGCTGCGCCCCGCTGCGCGACCCTGGTGCGGGCGGTCTCGACGAGGACGAAGAGGGATGAGAGCAGCCGACGGGTCAACAGGCGGCCCGGTCAGCCGTACATCGCCACGCGGTAAAGAGCCGCAAGCGCGTCGTCGATGGGGTGGTGCTGCGGCTTGCCGGAGGAGTCGAGCCTGTTCCACCTCTGCAGGTTCACCGCGACAGACATCTGCCGCTTGCCGTCGGCACGGGTCATGGCTAGCGCCCCACTACCCCAGACCGTGCCGCCATGGCCCCAGAAGGTGCCCTGACCGGGACCCTCCATCGGGTGCAGGCCGAGACCGTAGTCGATCGTCCTTCCCTCTTGGGAGATGACCGGGACGGTGCGTTGCATCTGCGCCAGCGACGGCTGACTGACGATCTCTCCGGCCAGCAGCATGCCGAAGAAGCGGTTGAGGTCCGTGACGGTCGATATCAGCGAGGCTGACGGCCCCACCCATGACATGTCGTAGACGCTGTAGTCGCGCGGTGGGTCGATCATGCCGAACCACGCCTCGTAGAGCTGCGAGTGCGGCCCGTTCACGTACGGTCCGGCGGGGAGTTCGGTGTCCCGGAGCCCGGCGCGCTCGATGACGTGCTGGGTGATGTACCGCTCGGCCGTAGTGCCGGTCACCTGTTCCAGGAGTTCGCCAAGGAGCAGGTAGTTGGTGTTGGAGTACACCCCCGGAGCACCGCCCGGAGTGCCGACGGCAGGTGCGGTGACCCCCATCCCGATCAGTTCAGCGGGGTCGAACTGCGTGAGCCGGTGGTCGTCCAGGCTCTGGGGTCCGGTGTCCGCCAGGGCGGGGAACGCTTTGAGGGAGGGGTAGGCGTACGGGAGATACTCGGCGAGGCCGCTGGTGTGGTTGATCAGCATCCGGACCGTGATCGCGGCACCGAGTTCTCCGGGAATCAGCTTCGGAAGGTGCCGGCCGATCGGTGTGTCGAGACCGATCTGACCGCTCTCGACCTGCTGCAGAACCGCGGCAGCGGTGAAGGTCTTGGTGATGCTGCCGACTCGGTGCCGCATGTTGGCGGTGACGGGACGACTGGTGGCGACATCGGCGACCCCAGCAGCGCCGCGCCAGACCTGGTCGCCGTCTCGCACCTCGGCGAACAGGCCCGGCATACCGGCGCGGTGGACGTTCCCCATGGCGGCGTTCAGTGCCGCGCAATCCAGTGAGCTCTTCACGTCATTAGTCCTTTCGCCTTCCCCGGGGTGAGCTCCGCAACGGTCGCTGACCCGGACAACAGGGCACGAGTGGCATGGCGACCCGCCCGGCACGCTCTTGCCCTCATTATGCACGCAGTGCGCGCAACGCCAAGTGCATAGGTTAGGCTGAGATCTGGCGAGAGGAGCAAGATGGCAGGCCGAAGGCGTTGGTCAACCGAAGAGATCCTGGACACGGCGGCGGAACTGCTGCGCACGAGCGACGCGGATTCGTTCAGCGTGCGCAAGCTGGCCGCGACCCTCGGGACCGATTCCTCCAGCCTCTACCGGCACTTCCGCAGCAAGACCGAGCTGCTGCGCGCGGTCGCTGACCGGATCCTCCTGGCTGCAATGGACGGCTACCGCCCCGAGGGCGACTGGAAGCAGCGCATCACATCCCTGGCCCTGCGCGTGAGAGAGGCCTTCGGCCAGCAGCCTCAGCTCGCCGCGGTCTGGGGACGCTACGCATCAAGCGGCACCGGTTCCCGACTGGTCATGGAAGAGGTGCTGCAGGCTCTGCGCGCGTCGGGGCTGCCCGACGAGGAGATCCCGGCGCGCTACCATCGGATCGCGGTCCTCATCGCCGCTTTGATCGCCTCCGAGGCCGGGGTCAGTACCGTCACCTCCGGTGAGTACGAACAAGGCATGGAGCTGTTCCGCGTGGCGGTTCTGGGCGCCGACCCCGAACGCTTCCCGGCTCTGGCCCACTTCGCCCGCGACGTCCGTCCCCTCGGGGCGGATCGCCGCGCTGCGTTCGAAGAGATCCTCGCCGCCCACCTCGCCCACATCGAGGCCGCAATCTGCCCGAGCTAGTTGACCGGCTCAGGGTGTCGCAAACGATCGAATGACGACAGGCGCGACGGGTGTCCAATGAACCCGGACCATCCGGGGCGCCGAGGCAGCGCCGATCCAATCAGATCCGATGCTGATTGATGGCTAGGTTTGACGACCGACAGGGTCCGCTCCTCCGTACGGGAGGGGCCCCGATGGCGAACTTGGTCTACAAGCGGGTCTCGACCGACCAGCAGTCGACTGGCCGGCAGACTGGTCCTGGGCGGCCGGGTCGAGGACTCGATCCCGTTCGAGGAAAAATCCGGTATTCCCAGCCGCCTCCACCCGCTCCAGCGCCCGAAGTTCGGGCCGTTCCCTTACCGCCCTGGCTCGCAAGCACTGCGTCAGCCACGGTGCCATCCGCACGGCCGTCGCCGACTTATGCCCGAGCGCGCCGCTGAACTGAAGCCCGCCGAGCGGGACGCGCTCGACCAGGGCGTGACCGTACGGCATGGCCAGGGCTACACGCTGCGCGTCACCGCCGCGTTCGGTCCACCGCGTACTCCTCGGCCGCTGCCAACCGCTCGACGGCACCTCAGCTGCCCGGGTTCTCGACCTTCGACAAGATGGCCTCGAAGATCCGCACCGAGTGAACGCGTCGATCTGCACTGGTATCCACGACCGCATGAGCGCTGCCCAGCGGGCGGGGCTCATGCGGCTGCTGGAGGAGCGTGACAGCGACGGGACGACGCTGTTCAACCGGCTGAAGAAGCCTGCCAAGGGCCCGACCTGGTCGCACTTCAAGAACCTGACCAAGCGTCTGGAATGGCTGGACGAGCTGGGCGGGACCGATGTGTGGATGGGGGGAGTCGCCGCGGGGAAGGTCACCGACTTCGCCGGGAGGCGGACGCGACGGATGCCTCGGAGCTGCCGGACTTCGTCCCCGTCAAGCGATCGCGCTGGTCGCGCCCTTGGCGCACAAGGCGCGGATCCGGGTGCGGGACGACCTGGCGACGATGTTCTGCAAGCGCGGGCTCGACGATCATCACTACAGTCCAGTCCTATGACGACGATTACGACGCGTACGGTCGAGTATCCGGCCGACGGTTTGACGATGATCGGGCACCTCGCGCTCCCGGCCGGTGTCGACCGCCGGCCCGCGGTGCTGCTCGGACCAGAGGGCATGGGGCTCAGCGACGTCGAGCGTCGCCGGGCCGATGCTCTCGCCGAGCTGGGATACGTAGCGCTGGCCTTCGACCTTCACGGCGGGCGCTATTTGGGCGACCCCGAGGAGATGCTGGCCCGTTGCCTGCCGCTGCTCGCCGATCCCGACCGGATGCGGGGCATCGGGCATGCGGCGCTCGACGTGTTGCGCACCGAACCGCGGACCGACCCCGACCGGATCGCCGCCGTCGGCTACGGCACCGGGGGCGCCGTCGGGCTGGAACTCGGGCGCGACGGCGTCAGCCTGCGCGCGATCGGGACAGTCAACGCAACTACCACGGGCCGACCGGGCGAGGCGGCGCGCATTCGCTGCCCGGTGTGGGCCGGGGTCGGGTCGGAAGACCCGATCATGCCGCCCGCGCAACGGAACGCGTTCACCGCTGAGATGCAGGCCGCGGGCGTCGACTGGCGCCTCACGGTCTACGGCGGCGCCTTGCACGCCTTCCACCACCCACCGGTCGACCACCCCGTGGTCCCCGGCGTCGGCTACCACCCACAGCACGCGCAGCGAGCCTGGCGCGACATCGTCGACCTGCTCACCGAGTGCCTGCCCATGAAGGAGGATCTGGGGGCATGATCCAGTCGAACACGCTGACGCCGGGCCTGGTCGGCGTCGGGCACTGACAGCCACCTCCCCTCAAGTCCGCGCAGCAGAACCGGATTGGGGCAGATGATCGATCGCGGAAGCGTATTCACAACTGCCGCAGTAAATATCGGATTTACCGCGGCAGAGTCCCTACTGCGATCATCGCGACCTGCCGGGGCGAGGTGTACGCATTTACTGCGGCAGCGCCCGGAAGGGCGGGACGCCGTGACGATCGAACCGGTGACCGAAGTCGGGAGCGGGGGCGCGGTCCGCCTGCCGCGCGCCCGGATCGTGCCGCCGGCTGAGCCGGCGGCGGCGCGGGCGGACGTGATGGACGCCGACACTGTCAACCGGGAGCTGTCCATCGTGCGCAAGGCGATCGGCTGGTGGCAGCGCCAGGGCTGGATCGAAGGCGATCCCGCATTCGGCATCGAGCGGCGGCGGGTGCCTCCGGACCGCACCGAGGCCCTGGCCGAGAGCCAGATCGCCGCCCTGTGGCGCCTCGGCGTTGCCCTGCGGGAGAAGACGCAGTGGAAGATGCTCTACGAGTCCGCCGCACGGGCCCGACGAGGTGCAGTGCCTCAACGTGGAAGACCTCTGCCCGCAGGACAAGCGCGGCAGGATCACCGCCAAGGGCGGGGCGACCGAGTGGATTCACTGGCAGTCCGGCACCGCCCAGCTCC
This sequence comes from Streptomyces sp. NPDC048142, assembly GCF_043202835.1. Lineage (NCBI taxonomy): Bacteria > Bacillati > Actinomycetota > Actinomycetes > Kitasatosporales > Streptomycetaceae > Streptomyces > Streptomyces sp. NPDC048142. The sequence goes on along the minus strand of NZ_JBIDBC010000023.1, from coordinate 59,118 downwards.
TGCCCCGGCTCATCGCCCGCCGCACCCGAGGCCCGCTGTTCCTCACCGACCGCAAGGCCCCGGCGTGAACACCGACGCTCGACGTGTGCCCGGAGACCGGGCGGGCCCGGCTCTCCTACCGCCGCGCTGAGGAGGTCTTCGAGGACAACACCAGGCTCCTGGCCAACCCCCTCGCCTCACCCGACGACGTCGAGGACCTGGACGGCTGGACGCTTCACCGGCTCCGGCACATTGCCCTGACGCACGACGCGGAGAACGGCACCCCCAGACCCGATGCTGCCGGCCCGCTCCCGCCACGCCTCCGTCCGCTCCCTGGAGCGATACGCCCGCCCCGGCGTCGACTCGGTCGCCCTGCGCGTCGCCGGATTCCGGCGGGACCGGATCGGCGACCGGGCGGCCGATCCGCTGGACCCTGCGCCCTTCCGGTTCGTGCTCCGCCGTGTCCAGACCCGTATGGTCCTGCGGAGTCCAGGCCCGTACGTCCTGCGGACCCTGGCGGGCCCGTGCCGCGCTCACCGCGCTCACCGGGCCCGGCCGCCCGGTCGAGTGGCGGGTGTGCGGGTGTGCGGGTGTGCCATCCGCGCTGTGCGGACGAGGGGCGCGCCGGGCCGGTCGCGGCGCTGCGCTCCGGTGCCCCGCCGCCGCCCGGGGGCAGCGGCCCCGCCTGGTCTCGGCCGCGAGCGCACCCACCGGCAGGACGTACGGGGCGCGCTCCACCATCGCCCGGACATCGCGCCGGGTCCGGCGAGCCGCGCCGACGTCCTACCGGTCCGCGACGAGGCCGGAGCGGCTCGGGAGGCGTACGCCTGGCGCGGTGTCCGCCGCCCCGGGAGACCCCGCATCTGATCATCGGCCGACCGCTGACGCCCACCGCGCTCCATCCTGGCAACCAGCAACCAGCAACCAGCAACCAGCAACCAGCAACCAGCAACCAGCAACCAGCAACCAGCAACCAGCAACCAGCGGCTCCTGGCCCGCCCGGCGCGGCCCGTCCGGGCAGTCTGGCGGCGCCGGCGCGCGCCGTCCGCGACGGCTCTCCGAGCCCCTCCCACTCGCCCTCATCGTCCTCCCCATCGTCCTCCTCATCACCCTCCCCACGTGAGCCGCGTCACTCTGAGTGAAATTCTCGGCATACATTCCGCCGTACCGGGGAGGGGTCCAGGCTGCTGGTGCGCCGTACCCCGGTCCACCGCGCACCGCCCCGGCCGAACCGGAGGGGGCATTTCAGGCACGGAAGGCGAAAATCGACATGTCGGCGCTCAATACCATCCACATCGACGGCACCTGGCGGGCCGCCGGATCAGGCGCGACGCGCGAGGTCATCGACCCCGCCGACGCCACGGTCCTGGCCGTCGTCGCGGAGGGCGGGACCGAGGACGCCGACGCGGCGATCACGGCGGCGCGGCGCGCCTTCGACGACGGCCCCTGGCCGCACAAGCCCGTCGCCGAGCGGGCCGGGCTGCTGCGCCGGGTCGCCGAGCTGCTCCAGCGGGACCGCGAGGAGATCGCGATCACCGAGAGCCGCGACACCGGCAAGACCCTCGAAGAGGGCCGGGTCGACGTCGACGACGTCACCAACGCCTTCCGCTACTTCGCCGACCTCGTGATGAACGAGAGCGGCGGCCGGGTCGTCGACGCGGGCGACCCCGAGATCCACAGCATCGTCGTCCACGAGCCCGTCGGCGTCTGCGCCCTGATCGCCCCCTGGAACTACCCCCTCCTCCAGGCCAGCTGGAAGATCGCCCCGGCCCTCGCCGCCGGCAACACCTTCGTGCTCAAGCCCAGCGAGGTCACCCCGCTCTCCACCGTCCACCTGATCCGGCTGCTCTCCGAGGCGGGACTCCCCGACGGCGTGGCCAACCTCGTCACCGGCGCGGGCGACCCGGTGGGCGCCCGGTTCTCCGAGCACCCCGACGTCGACCTGGTCTCCTTCACCGGCGGCCTCGCCAGCGGTACGAAGGTGGCCCAGGCCGCCGCGCCGACCGTGAAGAAGGTCGCCCTGGAGCTCGGCGGCAAGAACCCCAACGTGGTCTTCGCCGACGCCTGCGCCACCGAGGAGGCCTTCGACACCGCCGTCGACCAGGCCCTGAACGCCGCGTTCTTCCACAGCGGCCAGGTCTGCTCCGCCGGCGCCCGCCTGATCATCCAGGACAGCGTCAGTGAGCGGTTCGTCACCGAGCTGGCCCGCCGCGCCGACGCCATCCGCCTCGGCCGGGGCACCCTGGACGGCGTCGAGTGCGGCCCCCTCGTCTCCGCCCAGCAGCTCGCCAAGGTCGAGGCGTACGTCGCCTCCGCCCGCGAGGAGGGCGCGATCGTCCGGGCGGGCGGCGAACGCCCCGAGCCCAGCGACGTACGGCCCGAGGGCGGTTACTTCTACCGGCCGACCGTCCTCGACGGCTGCCACCGCGAGATGCGGGTGGTCCGCGAGGAGACCTTCGGCCCGATCCTCACCGTCGAGACCTTCCGTACCGAGGAAGAGGCCATCACGCTGGCCAACGACACCGACTACGGCCTCGCGGGCGCTGTCTGGACGGCCGACGCGGGCCGGGCCCGCCGGGTCGCCGGACGGCTGCGCCACGGCACCGTCTGGATCAACGACTACCACCCCTACCTGCCGCAGGCCGAGTGGGGCGGCTTCGGGAAGTCCGGCACGGGGCGCGAGCTCGGCCCGACGGGGCTCGCCGAGTACCGCGAGTCCAAGCACATCTACCAGAACCTCAACCCGCGCCCCCAGCGCTGGTTCGCCGGCTGAGGGCCTGTCGCCGAACCGCCGCCCTGCGGGCGGCGACGGCAGTTGGACGACAGGCCCTGACGCCTGCGGGGACCGGACGGAAAACCCGCCGTCCGGTCCCGCCCGGCTGTTCGCAGTACCACGCACACGCACGAACCTTGCAGAAGGAGCAGTGACCGATGCCTTCCACCCCCCACAGCACCGCAGTCCCCGACGGCCCCGTGACCGACTACGTGATCGTCGGCGGCGGCACCGCCGGCTCGGTCATCGCCTCCCGGCTCACCGAGGACCCGGACGTCACCGTCACGGTCATCGAGGGCGGCCCCACCGACATCGACCGCGACGACGTGCTGACGCTGCGCCGGTGGCTCGGCCTCCTCGGCGGCGACCTCGACTACGACTACCCCACCACCGAGCAGCCGCGCGGCAACTCCCACATCCGGCACAGCCGCGCCCGGGTCCTCGGCGGCTGCTCCTCGCACAACACCCTCATCAGCTTCAAGCCGCTGCCCGGCGACTGGGACGAGTGGGCCGAGGCGGGCGCCGAGGGCTGGAACGCGGCCGCGATGGACCCGTACTTCGCCAAGCTGCGGAACAACATCGTCCCGGTCGACGAGAAGGACCGCAACGCCATCGCCCGCGACTTCGTCGACGCCGCCCAGGAGGCGGCCGGGGTCCCGCGCGTGGACAGCTTCAACCGCAAGCCGTTCCACGAGGGCGCCGGGTTCTTCGACCTCGCCTACCACCCGGAGAACAACAAGCGCTCCTCCGCCTCGGTCGCCTACCTCCACCCGCACATCGAGGCCGGTGACCGCCCCAACCTGCGGATCATGCTGGAGACCTGGGCGTACCGGCTGGAGTTCGACGGCACCCGCGCCACCGGCGTACACGTGCGGACGAAGGACGGCGAGGAGATCCTGCTGCGCGCCGCCCGCGAGGTCATCGTCTGCGCGGGCGCGGTGGACACGCCCCGGCTGCTCATGCACTCCGGTATCGGTCCGCGCGAGGACCTGGCCGCGCTCGGCATCGACGTACGCCACGATCTGCCGGGCGTCGGCGAGAACCTGCTCGACCACCCCGAGTCCGTCATCGTCTGGGAGACCGACGGGCCCATCCCGGAGAACTCCGCGATGGACTCCGACGCGGGACTCTTCGTCCGCCGCGACCCCGAATCCCGGGGCCCGGACCTGATGTTCCACTTCTACCAGATCCCGTTCACCGACAACCCGGAGCGGCTCGGCTACGAGAAGCCCGAGCACGGGGTGTCGATGACGCCGAACATTCCCAAGCCGCGCAGCCGGGGCCGCCTCTACCTCACGAGCGCCGACCCCGAGGTCAAGCCGGCCCTGGACTTCCGCTACTTCACCGACGAGGACGACTACGACGGCCGCACCCTGGTCGACGGCATCAAGCTCGCCCGTGAGATCGCGGCCACCGAACCGCTCGCCCACTGGCTCAAGCGCGAGGTCTGCCCCGGGCCCGAGGTCACCTCGGACGAGGACATCAGCGCGTACGCCCGTAAGGTCGCCCACACCGTCTACCACCCGGCCGGTACCTGCAAGATGGGCGCGAGTGACGACCACGAGGCCGTCGTGGACCCGCAGTTGCGCATCCGGGGCCTGGAGGGCATCCGGATCGCCGACGCGTCCGTCTTCCCGACCATGCCCGCCGTCAACCCGATGATCGGCGTCCTCATGGTCGGCGAGAAGTGCGCCGAACTCCTCGCGGACCAGGCGCGTGTCACCGCGCCGGTCGCCGGGACCAGCACCAGCACCAGCACCGGAGGCGATGTCCGATGACCGCGACCGAGACCCTCAAGGCCGCCGAGCCCGCCGGGAGCGCCGCGTCCGCCGGGGACGCCGAGAGCCCCGTGTTCTCCGTACGCAACCTCTGGAAGGTCTTCGGCCCCAAGGCCGACCGGATCCCCGGCAGCGAGCACGCCGCGCTCCCGCCCGCCGAACTGCGCGAGGCCACCGGCTGCACCGCCGCCGTACGTGACGTCTCCTTCGACGTCCGCAAGGGTGAGGTCTTCGTCGTCATGGGCCTGTCGGGCTCCGGCAAGTCGACGCTCGTCCGCTGTCTCACCCGGCTGATCGAGCCGACCAGCGGCACCCTCGCCATCGACGGCGAGGACGTCCTCGCGATGGACCGCTCCCGGCTGCGCGAACTGCGCCGCCACCGCGCCGCGATGGTCTTCCAGCACTTCGGGCTGCTGCCGCACCGCACGGTCGTGGACAACGTCGCCTACGGCCTGGAGATCCAGGGCCTGAGCAAGGCCGAACGCCGCGCCAAGGCGGTCGAGCTGGTGGCGAAGGTCGGCCTCGCCGGCCTGGAGGACCGCCGCCCGTCCCAGCTCTCCGGCGGCCAGCAGCAGCGCGTCGGGCTCGCCCGCGCGCTCGCCGTCGACCCGTCCGTCCTCCTCTTCGACGAGCCGTTCAGCGCGCTGGACCCGCTGATCCGCCGCGAGATGCAGGACGAGGTGGTCCGGCTGCACCGCGAGGAGGGCCGCACCATGGTCTTCATCACCCACGACCTCAGCGAGGCGCTGCGCCTGGGCACCCGGATCGCGCTCATGCGCGACGGCGGGATCGTCCAGCTCGGCACTCCCGAGGAGATCGTGGGCTCGCCCGCCGACGACTACGTGCGCGAGTTCGTCCGCGACGTGCCGCGCGAGCAGGTCCTCACCGTCGCCACCGCCATGCGGCCCGCCCGCGCGGGGGAGAGCGAGCGCGGCCCGGCCGTGCGCCCCGACGCCACCGTGTCCGAGGCCATCGAAGCGGTCTCCCGCTCCGGCGACCCCGCCGCCCGGGTGATGGACGGCGGCCGGCTCGTCGGCGTCGTCGACCACGCGTGCCTGCTCGACGTCGTCGCCGGAACGACCGGCTCCGGCGACGCGACCGCGTCCGGCTCCGGCGACGCGACTACGTCCGGTCCTGGGGACGCGACTACGTCCGGGACCGCGTCCCGGACCGCGTCCGCCGCCCCGGACGGACCCGCCGCCCCCGCCGCCCCCGAAGCGTCCGAAGCGCCGGACGGCTCCCGCGAGGTGACCCTCTGATGGCCACCGCACAGGCCACCCCGGCCCGCCCCGTGCAGACGGGCGCGCGCCGGGGGCCGCTGGCCGCCCTGCGCGACCGACCGGCCGCGGCGAAGCTCCTGCTGCTCGCGCTCGTCGCGGTCGTCGTCGTCCCCGTGGTGCAGGCCCGCTGGGGCGGGGGCAGCTGGCCCGACGCGCTGACCGCCGACCTCTCCGCGCCGCTCGGCGACGTGACGGACTGGATCGTCTCCAACCGCGACAGCCACCCGCTGTTCCTCTACTTCTTCGGCCACATCAGCAACGCCGTCGTGCTCTCCGTACGCGGTGTCTACCTGGTCCTCCTGGCCCTCGGCTGGGCCGGCGTCACCGTGTTCGCCGCCGCCCTCGCCTGGCGCGTCGCGGGCCTCCGCCTCGCCCTCACCGCGGCCGTCTCGTTCCTGGTCTGCGGGCTGCTCGGCATGTGGGTGCCGACCATGCAGACGCTCGCGCTGATGGTCGTCGCGGTCCTCGCCTCCGTCGTGCTGGGGCTGCTCCTCGGCCTGGCGGCCGGCCTGTCGGACCGTACGTTCCGCGTGCTGCGCCCGGTGCTCGACACCATGCAGGTGCTGCCCGCGTTCGCGTATCTGCTCCCGGTGGTGCTGGTGTTCGGCATCGGCGTCCCCGGAGCCGTCCTCGCCACCGTCGTGTACGCGGCTCCGCCGATGGCCCGGCTCACCGCGCTCGGCCTGCGCGGCGCGGACAGCGGCGTCATGGAAGCCGTGACCTCGCTCGGGGCGACCGGCCGGCAGCGACTGCTGAGCGCCCGGCTTCCGCTGGCCCGCAAGGAACTGCTCCTCGGCCTGAACCAGACCATCATGATGGCGCTGTCGATGGCCGTCATCGCCTCCGTGATCGGCGCGGGCGGACTCGGCGACCGGGTCTACCAGGCCCTGTCCTTCGTGGACGTCGGCGCCGCCCTCGCCGCGGGCATCCCGATCGTGCTGCTGGCCGTCGTGCTGGACCGTACGACGGAGGCGGCCGGCCGCCGCATCGGCGCCGAGCCCACCGGACCGGCCCTGCTGCGCGGCCCGCGCGGCTGGACCCTGGCCGCCGTGGTCACCGCGGCCGTCGCCGTCGTGGGACGGGCCACCGACGGACGGGTCTGGCCCGAGGACATGACCGTGGCGATCGCCGGACCGGTCAACACCGCCAAGGACTGGATGGTCGACCACCTCTACTCCGGGGTGCCCGTCGTCGGTGGTACCGCCGACCTCGCCTCCCACTTCACCAGCGGCGTCCTCAATCCGCTGCGCAGCGGACTCACCGGTCTGCCCTGGTGGTCGGTGCTGCTGATCGTCGCCGCCCTCGCCTGGACGATCGGCACCTGGCGCACCGCCGCCACCGCCGTCCTCGCCATGGCCGCGATCGGCGTACTCGGCGTGTGGGAGCCCTCGATGGACACCCTCAGCCAGGTGCTCGCCGCCGTCGCGGTCACCCTGGTCCTGGGCTTCGGCGTCGCCATCGGCGCCGCGCGCAGCGAGCGCCTGGAACGGTTGCTGCGACCGGTCCTGGACGTCTTCCAGACCATGCCGCAGTTCGTCTACCTGATCCCCGTCGTCGCGCTCTTCGGCGTCGGCCGCGCCCCCGCAGCCGCCGCCGCGGTCGTCTACGCCCTGCCCGCCGTCATCCGCATCACCACCCAGGGCCTGCGAGGCGTCGACCCGGCGGCGATGGAGTGCGCCCGCTCGCTCGGCGCGACCCCCGGCCAGCAACTGCGCCAGGTCCAGATCCCGCTGGCCAGGCCCTCCCTGCTGCTCGCCGTCAACCAGGCCGTGGTCCTGGTCCTCGCCGTCGTCATCATCGGCGGACTCGTCGGATCGGGCGCACTCGGTTACGAGGTCGTCCTCGGCCTCGCCCAGGGCGACCTGGCCACCGGCCTCGTCGCCGGAGCGGCCATCGTCTGCCTCGGCCTGATGCTCGACCGGGTCACCCAGCCCACCACCCGCCGCCAGCGACAGGAGAGCTGAGATGAACCGCTCCCGCACCCGCCTGCTCGTGGCGCTCGCCTCGGCCGGGGCCCTGCTCGCCACGGCCGGCTGCGGCGCCGCCGACATGACCAAGCAGGCCTCCCCCTTCGCGGCCCCCGCCGGCGTCAAGACGGTCACGCTCTCCGTCCAGTCCTGGGTCGGCGCCCAGGCGAACGTCGCCGTGGCGGAGCAGCTCCTCAAGGAGAAGCTCGGCTACCGCGTCGACCTGGTCCAGACCGACGAGGTCCCCGCCTGGGACGCCCTCAGCCAGGGCCGGGTCGACGCGATCCTGGAGGACTGGGGCCACCCGGACCAGGAGAAGCTGTACATCGACGAGAAGAAGACCATCGTCCGCGGCGGCGACCTCGGGGTCACCGGCCACATCGGCTGGTACGTCCCGAAGTACTGGGCCGACCAGAACCCCGACGTCACCGACTGGAAGAACCTCAACAAGTACGCGGACCAGCTGAAGACCGCCGAGAGCGGCGGCAAGGGCCAGCTGCTGGACGGCTCGCCGTCCTACGTCACCAACGACGTGGCACTGGTGAAGAACCTGGACCTGGACTACAAGGTGGTCTTCGCCGGCTCCGAGGCGGCCCAGATCACCCAGATCCAGCAGTTCGCCAAGGAGGAGAAGCCCTTCCTCAGCTACTGGTACCAGCCGCAGTGGCTGTTCAACGAGGTGCCGATGGTCGAGGTGACGCTCCCCGAGTACACGGACGCGTGCGCGGCCAAGGACCCCGCGGACATCGACTGCGCGTACCCGACGACGCCGCTGCAGAAGTTCCTCAACGCCGACTTCGCCGAGCGCGGCGACGAGGCGTCCGCGTTCCTGAAGAAGTTCCAGTGGTCGGAGAAGGACCAGAACGAGGTCTCCGAGATGATCGCCCAGCAGCGGCTCACGCCCCAGGAGGCGGCGGAGCGCTGGATCGAGCGTCACCCGGACGTCTGGAAGAAGTGGCTTCCGCAGGACTGAGATCCTGGTGCCCGGCCCCTTGAGGCTTGAGGGGCCGGGCACCCACCACCGGACCCGCTACCGCGCCCGGACCGTCGCCAGGACGTCCCGGTCCGGCTGGAGCGTCAGGCTCGGCACGGGCCCGATCACGCCCGGTTCGACGTCCACCTCGAAGCGGCGGGCCAGTACGGCCAGGATGAGGACCGACTCGACCATCGCGAACCGGGTCCCCAGGCAGACCCGGGGCCCGCCGCCGAACGGGAACCACGCGTACTCCGCGATCTCGTCGCCGCCCGTGGCGTCCCAGCGCTCGGGGCGGAACTCCTCCGGCTCGGGGAACCACCGTCCGTCGCGGTGCGTGGACCACTGGCTCGTCCACACCCGGGTCCCCTCCTCGACCGGCAGACCCCCGATCGTCGCCCCCTCCTTCGCGACCCCGGTGATCAGCCAGACGGTCGGATACAGCCGCAGGGTCTCCTTCACCACAGCCTGGGTGTACGTCAGCCGGGCGTAGTCGTCGAAGCCGGGCTCCCGGCCGCCGAGCACCCGGTCCAGCTCCTCGGCGAGCGCTTCCCGGACCCGGGGGCTGCGCGCGAGCAGATACCACGCCCACACCAGCGTCGAACTCGTCGTCTCGTGGCCGCCGATGTACAGGGTGACCGTCTCGTCGCGGATCTCCTCGTCGCTGAGCCGCGTCCCGCTCTCGTCGACCGCGGTGAGCAACCGGCTGAGCAGGTCCGGGCGTTCGGTCCCGCCATCACGGTGCCGGGCCACTACCCGCCCCACCTCGGCGTCGATCACGGCGGCGGCCTTCCTGATGCGCGCCCGGCCGGGCGTCGGCACCCAGTCGGGGAGCAGTGCGCCGAGCCCGGCGAACTCCTTGCCGATCTCCTGCTGCGCGACGTCCATCGCCCGGCCCATCGCCTCCGAGTCCGCCGGGGTGTCCACCCCGAAGATGGTGCGCACCGCGATCCTCTGCGTCAGGGCGGCCATCTCCCGCTTGACGTCGACCCGTTCACCGTCGGACCAGCTGTCCGCCAGCTCCACCGTGCAGGCCGTCATCGTGTCCGCGTACGACCTGACCTGCTTGGGCCGGACCGAGGGCTGCACCAGCGAGCGCTTGCGCCGCCAGTCCCGGCCCCGCGCCACGATGATCCCGCTGCCCATCACCGTCCGGAACGCGACCCCCAGCTTCGGCTGGTCGAAGGTGCGTTCCGTCTCGGTGAGCAGCTCGCCTATGCAGCCGGGATCGGAGAGGAACACGCATCGGTTGCGCCCGAACCGCCAGCGCACCATGTCCCCGTGTCCGCGCAGGAGTTCGAAGAAGGCGAGGGGGTTCTTCGCGAACTGCGGAAGATTGCCCAGGAACGGCAGCCCCTTGGGGCCCGGAGTGAACACATGGCCGCGGGGCCGGGTGCCGGGCGCCGGGCCGGTCTGCGTGGACATCGAGGAACTCCGCTCGCTGGGGCGCGCCACTGCCGGCACGCAACCGTTCGAACCTCATCGAACAGGATGGGTTAGGCGCTCCACCAGGGCATCGGCAGGGGGTGGCCGGAAACCGCCATCATCCCTGCGGCGTACGCGAGTTGTCGAGGTCGGCCCCGGTCGGCCGCGGATTCGCACAGAGCCTTCCGCCACCGGACTCTCTCCAGCTGTCCCGGGGCACCACGACGACCTGGTGCTCGTCCTCGTACACGATCCTGCCGGGATCCGTGGACTCCAGCCGCTCGCACGGCACCCCGTGCGCGGCCAGCAGCGCGAGACAGCCGGGAACCCGGTCCAGCAGATGCGTCGCCGAGGTCTTGAACCAGGCGACCGCCCCCGGGTTCACCCCGGGGTCGTACACCGCGGGGTCGACACGCGAGGGGTTGGTGTACGCGGCGTCGTACCAGTCGTTCGCCGCTCGCCAGAAACGGTGCTGCTCGGCGGTCAGGCGGCCTTCCCTGGCCAGTCCGTTGGCCAGTCCGAAGATCCCGGTGAAGATGCCCCGCTGGTTGCGCTCGGTGCTCTGGAACCGTACGTACGACTTCGTCCCGCTCATCCCGTTCCCCTCCGCCACGGCCGGGCAAGCGGCCGGCCCGGGTGGCGTCCTGCCGGGCATGCCGGGCTCGCGTGCCCTGGCGTCGCGCCTCGCCGCTTCGTCGTCACTCGCCATGGTCCTTCCCCTCCCCTGCTCGGGCGAAGCCGAGAGCTCGGGGGAGCGGGTCGACGGGCAGGACCCGGTGGCGCCGAGCCGGACCGGGCCGTGCCGAGCGGCGCGCCGGGCGTGATCGCGGCGGACACCGCGACCCACGGGTTGTCCGCGAAGAACAGCCGCAGTGGCCGTGCCTTCCCGGCCCCGACGATCCCACCCCTGTCGGCTGCCAGGATCTTCGAGGCACGGGAAGGCCGCCATGCGGGGGCTTGCCGGTGGGACCGTCAGACGCCCTGCGGCACCCGGGCCGGCCGGCCCCGGCCGCGCGTCAGCGAGTAGCCGAACACGGCCGCCAGCGCGGCGAGCACGCCGCCGCCCACCGTCCACAGCCAGCGGTCGGTCCACCAGCCCGAGGCCCAGCCGTCCTCCGGCTCACCGGAGGCCCGGGGTGGGGCCGAAGCGTCCCCTTCGCCCGCCGAGGCGGCCGAGACGCCCGGCACCAGCGGCTCGGAGAGCGTGCCGTCCACGTCGTGGGCCCCGCCCTGCTCCTTCGTGGTCGCCTTCACCTCGACGCCGACCGGCAGTCCGAGGTCGGCGGCGGGCAGGTCCACCACCGTGAGACGGATGTAGTAGCTGCCGGGCAGCGGGTCGTTCGCCCATGGCTCGGACCAGGACCGCACGGTCCGCAGCACGCAGGACAGCTCGACGGTGGCCGCGTCGGCCGCCGCCTTCCTGGTCTGGTGCCCGTACATGCAGGCCTGGCGGCGGCGCAGCCCGTCGTACACGTCGACCTGCCAGGTGGACGTGCCGCGCCGGGCGGCGCTCCCGGGCAGCTTCACTGTGGCCTCGACGGTGGGCCGCTGACCGGCGTCGGCGGGGAACACCCAGTACAGGTAGTCGCCCGCCGAGGCCTGGGCGGTGCCCGTCTGGTCCTGCTTCAGCGCCGTGGCGGTACGGAACGTGGTCCCGGCCTCGGTGGGGCCCGCCTCGTCCTCGGCGGGGCTCGCGCTCGCCGACGGGTCGTCCGCCACCGCCGCGCCGGCCGAGGTGAGCAGGGTCAGTCCGGCGAGCAGCGCTCCGGTCAGCGCGCGTCGCACGCCGTGGGTGCGGCGATGTGTCGTACGCATCAGTTGGTCCTCCATACGGCGACGCGCCAGCGCGAGATCCAGCCGGCCAGCAGGCCGGCGACCAGTCCGGTCAGGACGAGCACGCCGAGCAGCCACCAGCCGCGGCCGAGCCCGAACGCCGCGACATCGGCGGCGTTGTCCGGGCCGTCCACCAGATCCACGGTCAGCTCGACCGGCAGACCGGGGGACTTCTTCACCGAGGCGGGCGCGGAGAAGGAGTGGGCGAGCTGGAGGCAGACGGTCTCGGCGGCGGGCTCGCCGTCGCCGTCGTCCTCCACCTCGGGCTTCGGATAGCGCAGCCCGGACGAGATCGCGTCGGTGCGGCCCGACCCGGCCTCGGAACCCCGGACGATCTCCCGTCCGTGCACGGTCACCGCGCGCAGCAGCACCCCGTAGTCGTTGTCCACGGCACGGTCGGCGGCCACGCTCGCCGAGGCGCGCAGCTCCTGACCGGGCAGCACGTCGACGCGGTACCAGCGGTGTTCGCCGATCTCCTCACGGTCCGTGTAGAGACCCGGCTCCAGCTCGGGGGCCGCGGAGCAGCTCCCGGCGCCCTCGGTCGCCACCGGAGTGACGACGGGCTCTGCGGCCCGGTCCACCAACTGCTTGACGCGGTCGGACAGTTCCTCCTTGTGCTGGACGGCGGTGTACGTTCCGCCGGTGGCCTCCGCGATACAGGTCAGCTGCTGGCGGATCTTGGCGTTGGGCACCAGGCCCAGCGTGTCCACGACCAGATGGGTGCCGCGCGCGGCGATCTCCCGCGCCACCTCGCACGGGTCGAGCGGCCCGCAGGTGTCCTCGCCGTCCGTGATGAGCACGATCCGTCGCGAACCGTCCCCGCCCTCCAGGTCGTCGGCCGCGCCGAGCAGGGCCGGGCCGATCGGGGTGAACCCGGTCGGGGCGAGGGTGGCGACCGCGGTCTTGGCTTCCGTACGGTCCAGCGGGCCGACCGGGTAGAGCTGCCGGGTGTCCTTGCAGCCGACCTTGCGGTCCTCGCCCGGATAGTCCGCGCCGAGCGTCCGGATGCCGAGCCGCACCTGCTCGGGCACCGCGTCCAGGACGTCGTTGAACGCCTGCTTGGCGGCGGCCATCCGGGACTGGCCGTCGATGTCGCGGGTGCGCATGGAGCCGCTGACGTCGAGCACCAGCTCGACCTTGGGGGAGGGGGTGGCGGGGGCTTCGTCGGCGGCGGCGGGGATCGCGGTGCCGAGCCCGGCGGCCAGAGTGGCGAGCGCTATGCCCACCCCGGTCGTCAGCCGTTTTCTTGTGATCATCGCCGGATCTTATGGAAAATCAGTTCGCATTCCCAACCGGGGCCCCCGGGATCCGCCGAAGCCCGGCTCTCCGGCCGCCGAAGGCCGGTGGTTCAGCCGCCGAGCAGGGGGCCGGACGCGCGCTCCAGGACCGAGGTGACCCGCTGCCAGGTCTCCACGTCCCGTTCCACCGGGGCCGGCTGACGGTCCGTCCCGGACTTCTGCCAGGCCGTCGCCAGCGCCACCGGGTCGCCCCCGCCCGCGGCCGACGCCGCGAGCGCCGCCGCGCCGAGGGCGACCAGCTCCCCGCTGCCCGGGATGACGAGCGGGCGGCCGGAGAGCCGGCGTACCGTCTCCACCCACATCCGCCCCCGCGCCCCGCCACCGATCAGGCGCAGCGGGCGGGCCGCGATCTCGGGTGCGGCGGGATCCAGGCCGCAGGCCGACAGCAGTTCGTCCAGCGCCCGCAGTACGGTGACGGCCGCGCCCTCGTAGGCGGCGCCCAGCAGTTGCTGCCGGGTCGTGTCGTGGCGCAGCCCGGTCAGCAGGCCGGAGGCGGTCGGCAGGTCGGGGGTCCGTTCACCGTCGAGGTACGGGAGCAGGACCGCCTCGCCGCCGGGTGCCGCGTCCTCGCGGTCCAGTCCGAGCAGGGCGGCCACCTTGTCCACGGCGAGCGTGCAGTTGAGGGTGCAGGCCAGCGGGAGGTACGTGCCGTCGGCGGCGGCGAACCCGTTCAGCACGGTGGACGCGGGCCGGGTGCGGGAGGCGGCGAACACCGTGCCGGAGGTGCCGAGGCTGAGGACGGGGTGGTCCAGCAGGCCGTCGCCGCCCAGCCCGAGTCCCACGGCGGCGCTCATGTTGTCGCCGGTGCCCGCTGCCACCGCGATGCCCGCGGGCAGCCCGAGCGCGCCCGCCGCCGCCTCGGTGAGCGATCCGATCCGGGCCGCCCCGGTGGGCGCGACCTCCGGGAGGAGGGCCGCGTCGAGACCGAGCAGCTCCAGCAGGACGGGGTCGTAGCCGCCGGTCGCGGTGGAGTACCAGCCGCTGCCCGATGCGTCCCCCGGGTCGGTGGCGGCGACGCCCGCGAGGCGCTCGGTGAGGAAGTCGTGGGGGAGCCGGACGCCCGCCGCGTTCGCCGCGCTGGCCGGATCGTTCTCGCGCAGCCACTGCCATTTGGAGGCGGTGATGGACGCCACCGGTACGGATCCGGTCCGCTCCGTCCAGGCCCCGGGCCCGCCGAGCGCCTCGGTGAGGGCGGCGGCCTGCGGTGCGGAGCGGGTGTCGTTCCACAGCAGCGCGGGGCGCAGTGGCCGGCCCGCCCCGTCCAGTACGACGAGCCCGTGCTGCTGCCCGGCGACCGCGATGCCGGTGACCGCACGGGCGGGGAGGCCGGACTCCTTCAGCCCGGCGGCCACCGCCTCGCACAGGGCACGCCACCAGATCTCCGGATCGCTCATCCGGGCCCCGGCCTCGCCGGTGACCACATGCGGGGCGCGCCCCACGGCGAGCTGCTCGCCGGTCAGGGCGTCGATGAAGGCGGCCTTGGTGGACTGGGTCGAGCTGTCCACGCCGATGATGACGGCGGGTGACGGCATGGGGAGCCTCTTTCGCGCTGCGGGTGTGCTGGTCACGGGTGCCTGCCATTTGGCTGCGACACGAACAAATTACGGGATGCACGGTCCCCTGCACAGAGGGCCGGATCTGCTCCTTGCGGCCAGGGGGTTCCGTGCCCGGGGTGCGGTGTGCTTGATTAGTCATGACACTGAACAAATAGGGATTCCGGACTTCGACCGGGCGTCCCGACGGCAGGCGAAGGCGGTCGGACCATGACGGAACGCTTCACCCCCACCCCGGAGGACAAGTTCAGTTTCGGTCTGTGGACCGTGGGCTGGCAGGGCCGGGACCCCTTCGGCGACGCGACCCGCGCGGCCATCGACCCCGTCGAGTCGGTGCGGCGGCTCGCGGAGCTGGGCGCCTGGGGTGTGACCTTCCACGACGACGACCTCATCCCCTTCGGGGCGCCGGAGACGGAGCGCGAAAGGGTCGTCAAGCGCTTCCGGCAGGCGGTCGACAGCAGCGGGCTCGTCGTGCCCATGGTGACGACGAACCTCTTCACCCATCCCGTCTTCAAGGACGGCGGATTCACCGCCAACGACCGGGGCGTACGCCGCTACGCGCTCCGCAAGACCCTGCGCAACATCGACCTCGCCGTCGAACTGGGCGCGACCACGTTCGTGGCGTGGGGCGGCCGGGAAGGGGCCGAGTCCGGCGGGGCCAAGGACGTCCGCCTCGCCCTCCACCGGATGAAGGAGGCCTTCGACCTGCTGGGCGAGTACGTCACCGAGCAGGGCTACGATCTCCGCTTCGCCATCGAGCCCAAGCCGAACGAGCCGCGCGGCGACATCCTGCTGCCCACCATCGGCCACGCTCTGGCCTTCATCGAGCGCCTGGAGCGCCCCGAACTGGTCGGCGTCAACCCGGAGACCGGGCACGAGCAGATGGCCGGGCTCAACTTCCCGCACGGCGTTGCCCAGGCCATGTGGGCGGACAAGCTCTTCCACATCGACCTCAACGGCCAGTCCGGCATCAAGTACGACCAGGACCTGCGCTTCGGCGCGGGCGACCTGCGCCAGGCGTTCTGGCTCGTGGACCTGCTGGAGAGCGGCTACGAAGGCCCCCGCCACTTCGACTTCAAGCCCCCGCGCACCGAGGACTACGACGGCGTCTGGGCCTCGGCCGCGGGCTGTATGCGCAACTACCTCATCCTCAAGGAGCGGGCCGCCGCCTTCCGCGCCGACCCCGAGGTGCGGGCGGCCCTGCGCGCGTCCCGCTTGGACGAACTGGCGCGTCCCACCGTCGACGAGGGCCTGGCGGGCCTGCTCGCCGACCGCGGCGCGTACGAGGACTTCGACGTGGACGCCGCCGCCGAACGCGGCATGGCTTTCGAGGCGCTGGACCAGCTCGCCATGGACCACCTGCTCGCCGTGCGCTGACGTACCGGGTGAGGCCGGGGCCGGCGGCGTACTGGGTGAGCCGGGAGCCGACCGTACTGGGTGAGCCGGGAGCCGACCGTACTGGGTGAGCCGGGAGCCGACCGTACTGGGTGAGCCGGGGCCGCTTTACGTACTGGGCGAACCGTGGACGGTGGCGTACTGGGTGAGTCGGGAGCCGGCGGCGTACTGGGTGAGGCGGGGCCGCTGACGTACCGGGTGAGCCGGTTCCGGTGGCGTACCGGGTGAGCCGTGGACGGTGGCGTACCGGGTGAGCCGGAGCCGCCCGGCCCCGGCTCACCCGCCGGACGGCTCCGCGTAGGCCACCGGATCGTCCAGCACGTCCTGCACCACGAGCGCCGCCGCGCCCCGCGCCGCGTCGCCCGCCACCGATGAGGCCCGGAGCCGGTCGCCGCTCGGGGACCAGAGCCCCGACACCACGCGGCCGGTCAGCTCCTCGTCGGCGGGCGGCGCCAGCCACGGCATCAGGCCCCGGTAGATCCCGCCGAGCACCACCGCGTCCGGGTCGATCAGGTTCACCGCCCCCGACAGCACCCGGCCCAGCATCCGGCCCGCCTCACCGACCGCGGCCACCGCGCGCGGGTCCCCGGCCGCCGCGCGCCGCTCCAGCTCCAGCACCCCACAGGCGCCGCCGAGCCCCTCGATCCCGGCCGCCCGCAGCAGCGCCGCCTGTCCGGCGTACTGCTCCAGGCACCCCCGCGACCCGCACCGGCACTCCGGCCCCGCCGGATCCACCACCACATGGCCGATCTCCCCGGCGAACCCGTGCGCGCCGCGCAGCAGTTCGCCGTTCAGGACGAGCGCGCCGCCCACTCCGATCTCCCCGGTCAGATAGAGGAAGCTGCGTACCTCATCGAGCCCGCCGAACCACAGCTCGGCCAGCGCCGCGAGATTGGCCTCGTTCTCCGATGCGACCGGCAGCACGGGGTGGCCGGGGCGCAGGGCGGCCAGCGCGTCGGCGAACAGCCGCTGCGCCGGGACCTCGTTCCAGCCGAGGTTGGGGGCCTGCCGCACCGAGCCGCCGGAGACGAGACCCGGCAGCGCCAGTGTCGCGCCCACCGGGCGCAACTCCTGCTCGTACGCCGATTCCAGGGTCCGCGCGGCGATCCGGGCCGCCCGCGCCAGGGCCTCCCCGGCGGGCGCGCCCCGGTTGTCGAGGTGTTCGGTCTGCCGGACCCGGCCGGTGCCCGCCAGATCCACCACGCACACCGAGACGTAATCGATGTTGATCTCCACGCCGAGCCCGGCCGGGCCCGTGCGGGCCACCTTGAGCGCGGTGCCGGGGCGGCCCGCGTGCCCGCTGAACGTCTTGCCCGACTCGGTGAGGAACCCGCTGTCCATCAGCTGCTCGACGAGCGAGGACACCGCCGCCCGGGTCAGCCCGACCCGGGCGGCCACCCCGGCACGGGTCGCCTCGCCGCGCTCGCCCTCGTCCCGCACGGCGCGCAGAACCAGGCTCAGATTGTGCCGCCGCACGGTGTCCTTGTCGGCCTTGGGCCCCAGCGGAGTGAGGATGCTCTTCATATCGTCGACGAGCCTATGTGATGGGGGGCTTCCGGCGGGGGGTACGGGAAGGGCCGTATCGCGGAATCGGCAAAGGGGGCGGCAAAGGAGGTGGGGGCGGCCCCGGCCGTCCGGCCGGAACCGCCCCCGCCCCCTTCAGGCTCCGCTCAGGGCTTGGCGCCCCGGGCCGTCAGCATGTCCGCCATCAGACCGATCTCCGACTGCTGGCCGCGGACCATGCCCGCCGCCAGGTTCCGGATGGCGTCCGTCCCCGCCGTACCGGCGGCAGCCTGCGCCATGTCGGCGCCCGCACGGTGGTGCACGGTCATCAGCCGCAGGAACAGCACCTCGGCCCGCTCGCCCTTCGCGGCCGTGAGTGCCGCCAGTTCCGCGTCGGTGGCCATGCCCGGCATCAGCGAACCGTCGTCGGTCGGGGTGAGGGTGTGCCCCATCCACTCCATCGGCGGCCCGGCCGCGCTCTTCGGCAGCCCCCACATCTCCAGCCAGCCGAGCATCATGCCGCGCTGGTTGGCCTGGGTGTTGATGATGTCGTACGCGAGCCGCCGCATGTCCTCGTCATCGGTGCGGTCCCGCACGATGAACGACATCTCGACCGCCTGCTGGTGGTGGATCGCCATGTCCCGGGCGAAGCCCGCGTCCACGGAGTCCTCCGCCGGCGCGGACCGCGCCGCCGAGGACGCCCCGGACGGGGAGGCCGCGGAGGGACGTACGACCATCAGCGCCACCAGCCCCAGTGCCACGAGCAGCACCAGGGCTCCCGCGAGGACCATCCGACGGGTCGTGCCGGAAGCCGCCGGGGCGGTCACTTGTCCAGCCCGCCGGTGCAGGCGGCCCCCGGCTCAGGGGTCTGCGGGCCCTGCACGTACTTGGTGAAGAACTGTCCGACGCGGTCGTCCGTCGCGCTCTTGACCGTGACCTGCTTGCCCCACGCACTGAGCATCAGCGGGTCCTTCTGGTCCTTGACCGGGCTCATCAGGGAGTACGGGGTCGACTTGACCTTCTTCGTGAGCGCCTCGATGTCGGCGTCCGATGCCTGGTCGTTGTACGTGACCCAGACCGCGCCGTGCTCCAGCGAGTGCACGGCGCTCTCCTTCGGTATCTCGTGGGTGTAGACGTCCGCGTTGCAGTTCATCCAGACCTGGTGGTGGTCGCCGCCGACGGGCGGGTTCATCGGGTAGTCGACCTTGGTCGCCACATGCTCCTGCGTCAGCTTGTCCCAGCTGCGCTCCCCGGTGACCGGCGAGGTCCTGGCCTGCTCCTCCTTCTGGTCCTGCTCGTTCGCCTGCGCCATCAGATAGCCGCCTCCGGCGACCAGGGCGGCGACGACGGCCACCGACGCGCTGATGGTGATGATGCGGACCCGCCGCTCGCGGGCGCGCTCCTTGCGGCGCGCCTCTTCGAGCTTGGCGCGACGCGCCGAGGCCGGGCTGTTCTGGTTCTTCGGGGAAGCCATGGGGAAGTCCTCGTCGTTCAACCGATGCATACGGGACGATGCATGAAGGGGCAGGGGATGCAGGGCATACGGAAAGCCGCTCCCGGTGAACCGGCGCCAGGGCGCGGCGGGAGAGCGGACCCGGCCTCTAGATCCGTTGGACCTGAAGGAGCAGTTGATCGACGGAACGCACACCGTCGTGAGCGGGACCCCGGATGGCCGCCGCACCGGTGAGCGGGGTGGCGGGGACGAAGGCCACGGAGGACGGAACGGCGGTGGGGGCGGCCGACGCCGGAAGCACGACGGCCACCGTGTGCGTCGATCCGCCGTGGCACGACGTGCCGAGCCCGCGGTCCGCCGGGGTGGCCATGACGACCGGCTCGAAGGCCGCGTCGGGCGTGGGGGTGAACGCGCGGACGGCGGTCGCCTCGGCCGGGCCCGCCGCGACCGGCACGGTGGCGGACGAGGTGGTGACCGAACAGCAGAAGAGCATGGCCAGCAGGAAGAACACCCAGCCCAGGGCGAGGGGCGCACGGGAGCGGTACCGCTGCCGGTCCGTCCGCGAGCTCACCCTGGTCATCGCCCGTCATCGTAGTAGGTGTATGAAGGTTCAAAGAATATGGGTCGCGCTGTCCGCGGGATAGTGTGCCCGAGTGACCACGCAATCGAACATAGCCGCGGGCTGGTTCCCCGATCCCCACGGCGCTCCCCAGCTGCTGCGCTACTGGGACGGGGCCCGGTGGACCGAGCACACGCACCCGGCCGAGGGGCAGCAGACCCCCGCCGTCGCCGCCGCCCAGCAGGCTCCGGGGGCCGCCGGCATCCCCGCCCAGCAGGCTCCGGGCGCTGCCGGGGTCCCCGCAGGGCAAGCCGTGTCCGCCGGTTCGCTCTTCGACCAGCCGGTCCTGGTGGTGAGCCAGAAGGCCAAGCTGATCGAGGTCACGAACGAGTACCGGGTGTTCGACCAGCACGGCGCGACCGTCGGTTCGGTCGTCCAGGTCGGGCAGAGCGCGCTGCGCAAGGTGATCCGGTTCGTCTCCAGCGTCGACCAGTATCTGACGCACCGCCTGGAGATCCGCGACGCGCACGGCCGGCCGCAGCTGCTGCTGACCCGCCCCGCGAAGTTCATCAAGTCGCGCGTCATCGTCCAGCGGCCCGACGGGCAGCCCGTGGGCGAGATCGTCCAGCAGAACGCCATCGGCAAGATCAATTTCGCCATGACGGCCGGTGGTGTGCAGGTCGGCGCGATCAGGGCGGAGAACTGGCGCGCCTGGAACTTCGCCGTCGTCGACCACGACGGCACCGAGATCGCGCGGATCACCAAGACCTGGGAAGGCCTCGCGAAGACCATGTTCACGACGGCCGACAACTACGTGCTCCAGATCCACCGGCGCCTGCCCGATCCGCTGCTCAGCCTGGTCGTCGCCACGGCGCTGACGGTGGACACCGCCCTCAAGCAGGACGCCCGGGGCCTCGGCTGACCGGCTGTTCCCCGCCCGACCCCGCAGGATGCCGCCGCCCGGAACCGGGCGGCGGCATCCTGCTGTCTGCGCCAGTAATCATTCACGGGTGTAATACCTGTTAACGTATATGGGTGAGTGATACATCCATATGGTCTCGGCGGCCCTCCGTCCGGGCCCTCCCGCCGGCCTCGGCGGCTCTCCGGCTCTCGCGCCCCTCGGACACCTGGTTCAAGCCGGCCCTCAGCGTGGTCGTCGCCTCCGCCGTACCCCATCTGACGCTGCTGGCCGCGGGGCGCCTGGACCTCGTGATGTACACGATGGCCGGATCGCTCTGCGCGCTGTACGGCCACGGACTGCCGTACGCCCGGCGGGCCCGAGCGGTCGCGGGCGTGGTGCTCGGGATGACGGCCGGCCTCGCCGTCTCCCTGGTCACCGCCTCCCTCACCGGATCGACCGCCGTGCTCATCGCCGTCGGGGCGCTGCTCGCCGCCGCCCAGAAGGTGCTGTGCGACGCCACCCGGATCGGACCGCCCGGCCAGGTGATCTTCACCTTCGTCAGTTCCGCCGCCCTCTTCGCCCCGCAGCGCCCGGAGCAGATCCCCGGCCACCTCGCCCTGACCCTCGGCGCCGGCGTGTTCGCCTGGCTGGTCGCCGTCGCGCCCGTCCTGGTCCGCCGTGAAGGCCCCGAACGCCGGGCCGTCGCCCGCGCCCTGGAGGCCGCGGCCGCGTGCGCCGCCGACCCCGGCCCCGGTACCCGCAACGCCGCGGCCGCCGCCGTGCACGCCGGCCGGCAGTGCCTGCTCGTCTCCGGCCGCCCCACCCCCGTACGCCGGTCGCTGGAACGCCTGGTGACGCACGCCGAAGCGGTCTTCGCGGACCCGCGCCCCGGAGGCGGGGCGGCGGATCCGGACCGGCTGCGCGCCTGGGCCGCCCTGACCCGGGCCCGGGGCCCCGTGCCCGCGCCGTCGGCCCCGGACGCCGGAACCGCCGAGGAGTTCTACGGGATCGACGCCGAACGCACCGCCCTGCGGGCACCCGCCGGGCGGCGCGCGGCCCGGCGCGCCCTGCTGCGCCGCCTCGGCCCCGGATCACCGCTGCTGCCCCTGGCCGTCCGCACCCTGACCGGCTGCGCGCTCGCCGGATACCTCTGCGCCGCGCTCGGTGTCGGCCGCCCCTACTGGGCGATCGTCACCGCCGCCTCCCTCTGCCAGGCCAACATCTCCCTGTCGTGGAACCGGGCCCTCCAGCGCACCCTCGGCAACCTCCTGGGCGTGCTCGTCTTCGCCGCCGTCCTGCCGGTGTCCCGGATCAGCCCGCTCGCCCTCGTCTGCTGCTGCCTCTTCTTCAGCTTCGCCGCCGAGGCCCTCATCACCCGTAACTACTGGCTGGGCTCCGTGGCGGTGACCCCGATGGCCCTGCTGGTCCTGGAGTTCGGCGGCGCCCACCCGGCCGGGGAGCTGATCGGCGACCGGGTCCTGGACACCGTCCTCGGCGCGGTCGCCGGCTTCCTGGCCATGACGCTCGTCACCAACCGGCGGGCGACGGGGCGGGTCGAGCGGGCGCTGGAGGCCACCCGCCGGGCCCGCGCCGACGCCGAACGGACCGCCGCCGACCCCGGGGCCGCCCCCGCCGAACGGGACCGGGCGTGCCGGACGCTCACCGCGAGCCTCGTCGAACTGCGCGAGGCCGGTGACACCGCGGCGGGCGAATGGCGGCAGCGCGCCCTGCCCGAGCACCGCCTTCTCGCGGCCGAGCGGGCCGGACACCGTACGCTCGCCGCGACAGTGCGACGGCGGGGGACCCCTGGGGTCCACGCCCCTTCGATCGGAGCGGAGTGACCGACGACATCGTTGCCTCGGTGGTCCGGCAGTGGCAGGCCGTCAACCCCGGGCTCGACACCGGGCCGATGGAGATCATCGGCCGGATCAACCGCTGCGCCGCCCTGCTCCAGCAGGCGCAGGACGCGCCGCTGCGCTCCGCCGGACTGACCCGCGCCGAGTTCGACCTCCTCGGTGCCGTACGCCGGACGGACCGGGAGCTGACCCCCGGCGAGCTGGCCCGTGAGACCTTCTCCTCCGGAGCCGCCGTCACCAAGCGGCTGCGCGCCCTCCAGGGCCGCGCCCTGGTCGACCGCCGGGGCGACGACCGCGACCGCAGAGTCGCCCATGTCCGCCTCACCGACGAGGGCCGGGCCCTGGTCGACCGGCTGCTGCCCGAGCAGCTCGCGTACGAACGCGCGGTGCTCGCCGGCCTCGATGAGGACGGCCGCGACGAACTCACCTCCAGGCTCAGCGAGTTGCTCGTGCAGCTGGAAGGGCGGCTCGGCGGGGTCCGCTGACCGGGGCGAGCCGGGCTCAGCCGGGGTGCGCGGGGGGCAGCAGCGCGGCCGACTCGCCGAGCAGCACCGCCCGTTCGGCCGTCGCGGCGTCGTCCGACCGGTCGGCCGGGGCGGCGGCCACCAGCGCGAGCCGGTCCCGCCAGCTGGACCCGCCCAGAAAGACGGCGACCGCGCTCAGGCCGGGGGCCGACTCGCCCCGGCCGACCGCGTGCCCGCTGCACCGGATCAGCGCCAGCTCGTCCAGCAGGGCCGTACGCGAGGTGAGGGTGCGCGGCGTCAGCGGCTCCAGCTCCTCCCGCGGGTACAGCGCGCACACCTGGTCCGCCGTCATCCGCGACAGCAGCAGCTTGCCGCCCGCATCCGCGTGGGCCGGGCCGGTCCACCCCAACTCCAGCCCCACCCGCACCGGGTGGGCCGACTCGCGGCCGTCGGTGACGACGACCTGGTCGCCGATGAGGGCCACGCAGTGCACCGTTTCGCCCGTCCGCGCGACGGCGTCGTCCAGCACCGGCCGCAGCCGGTCGCGGGCCGCCCGGCCGAACCCCGCGGGGCGGCCGAGCCGCACCAGCTCCGGGCCCGCAGCGTAACCCCGCCCCGACGTGTCGCGGATGGCGAACCCCCGGCTCTCCAGGGTGCTCAGCACCCGGTGCGCGGTGGACCGCCCGACGGACAGCCGCTCGGCGGTCTCGCTGACGGTGAGGGTGTCATGGGTCAGGAAGAGCCGCAGGGCCCGGAGTCCCGTGTCCAGCGATGCGATCGTGTAGCCGCCGGCCGCCGTCATGCTCATGTTCCGCCCGATCCTTCTCGTCACCGTCGGTGTGCCGCCGACCGACATGATTCCCGGTCCGGCGCCGCCGTGCAGGGCGGTCGGAGCGTACGCGGCGGAGGGCGTCCGCATACGCGTCAGCACGGCGACTTTTCGCGCCACCCGTCCGTCGCTCAGGAATCCGTACCTTTCGATCCGATTCGATCACCTGTGCCTCCGTCCTTCTCTGTGGGACGGCAGAGTAGGCCTGTGCGATGAGTTGCCCGATAAGGAAACTTTTGTCGAAGAAGTCCGTACCGTTGTTCGGGACGACGAGCCCCTCGGGGCGGTGACTTCCGGAATCTGTCACTCCTCGCGCACGCTCCACAGCGTTGAGTGCAAAAACTGGTGAGTGTATTCCTCTTGGCGAGCTTTCGCAGGGGGTTGGGTGAATATGCCGAAGCACTGTTCTGATCTGGCTAAGCTCACGCGCAGTGAAGACGAGTTGAGATGAATTCGAGCACTTGTTCCGAGTCTCCGCTCACGTGCGCATACATCCCGGAATCAACCGCCAGAGGGTTTTAGATGGTCCGTGTTGAATCACCGCCGACCGACAGAGAAATTCCCGTCGTCCGCGTAGTCCTGCTGCCCGTGGCCCTGCTCCTCGGCGCCACCGCCGCCGGGTCGGCCCTGGTCGCACCGGCCGCGCGGATACCAGTCGCCGTGTGCGGCGCGATCACCACGCTCGTGGTCGCCGTACTCACCGTGGCGCTGCACCGTCATCGGCGCGCCACGCGCGTCCAGCGTGCGGAGTACGAACAGCGCATCGCCTACCTGGAACACCGGATCCTCTCGCACGACGCCGAGACGGTACGGCTCACCAAGGACGTCATGCCCGCCGCCATCCGGCGGCTGCGGGTGGGCAATTCGCCCGAAGAAGTGATGCGCGACATCGTCGACGCGGACGTGGCCAACCGCCATCTGCCCAAGGCGCTGCGCGAGCAGGTCTACCAGGTCCTCGAAGTCATCGACAACGAGGAGGCGCGGCGTGACTCCGCCCAGCGTGCCTTCGTCAGCGTCGCCCGCCGCGTCCAGGCGATCGTGCACCGCCAGGCCAGTGAACTGCGGGAGATGGAGGACCACTACGGGCGCAACCCCGAGGTCTTCGACGACCTGCTGCGCATCGACCACGGCACCGCGCTGATCGGCCGTCTCGCCGACTCCATCGCCGTGCTCGGCGGCGCCCGTCCGAGCCGCCAATGGCCCAAGCCCGTACCGCTGTTCAGCGTGCTGCGCGGTGCGATGTCCCGCATCCTGGAGTACCAGCGCGTCGATCTGCACTCGATCGCCAAGGTCGCCATCGTCGGCACCTCGGTCGAACCGCTCATCCACGCCTGCGCCGAACTCCTCGACAACGCGACCCGCTACTCGCCGCCCCAGACCCGGGTGCACGTCACCGCGGTCGAGGTGCAGACCGGCATCGCCATCGAGATCGAGGACGGCGGCGTCAGCCTCAGCGAGGAGGCCCGCGCCCGCGCCGAGAACATGCTCGCCCAGGCCCAGGCCGGCATCAACATGAACGACCTCGGGGAGTCCCCGCGGCTCGGCATGGCCGTCGTCGGCCGGCTCTCCCGGATGTACCAGCTCCAGGTGTCGCTGCGTCAGTCGGCGTACGGCGGCGTCCGCGCCGTCCTCATCGTGCCGCGCGACATGATCACCACCGGGCCCGCCCCGGGCATCGCCCACGGCATCGGCGCCACCTCGCGGCCCACCAGCTCGCTGGACATGTCGCAGCTCCAGCACGTGGTGCCGCCGCCCGGCAAGCGCAAGCCCAAGCCCGCCGCCACCGGGCCCGTGCCGTCGGTGGCCGCACCGGTCCCCACCGGTGCCCCCGCGGCCACGTCGCGCCCGGCCGTACCCGCGGCGGCCATGGAGGACGACCTTCCCGTGGTCACCGAGTGGACCGAGAACGGGCTGCCGCAGCGCCGCAGCCGGGGCCGCGCCCCGCTCGGCTCGCACAACCTCCCGCAGCAGCCCCCGCCGCCCGCCGCCCCCGCCGACGGGTACCAGCCCGGCCGGGACGAGGGCGGGGAGGACGGGCGCGGCGAGGAGAAGCCCCCCGGCCTGTGGCTGGAGGCCTTCACCAAGGCCGTCAACGGCGTACCGCAGGAACGAAAGCACGGCGAAGACTCCGATGAGGCGTGGGACAAGGGAGACCTGAAGTGATCCAGCAGCGGGGAAACATGGACTGGATGCTCAAGGAACTGGCCGACGACGTTCCGAGCATCCACCAGATCGTGGTGCTCTCCTCGGACGGCCTGCGCATCGCGATGCACGGCGGCGACCCCGACGTCGCCGACCGGCTCGCGGCGGCCTGCGCCGGGCTGCAGAGCCTGGCCGCCGCGGTGGCCACCGAGATCCCGTACAGCGACGGACTCATGAAGCTCGTCGTCATCGAGGTGACGGGCGGTTTCTTCTACCTGATGGCGGCCGGGGCCGGCGCCTATCTCGCGGTCCTGGCGGGCGAGACGGTCGACGCCGGACTCGTCGGCGCCCGGATGCGGGACATGGTCGTGCGGATCGGAGCCCACCTGACCAGCCCGCCCCGCCACGGCGGGCAGTCCGGATGAGTGGTCCTCGACGAGAGCGCCGCAAGGCCGATCCGGACCTCCTCGATCCGGAGCGGTTGTACGTGATCACCGGCGATCTCGACGACAGTGAACGGGCCGCGCTCGACCTGGTCACGATGGTCGTCGCGCAGGCGGAGCCCTCGCCGACCTTCCAGCCCGAGCAGGCGGCCATCCTGCGGCTCTGCCAGGCCCCCCTGTCCGTCGCCGAGATCTCGGCCTATCTCAGCCTGCCGTTCAGTGTGGTCACCTCGCTCCTGAGCGATCTCCTCGCGACCGAACTCATCGAGTCGCGCGCGCCGATCGTCCGCGCCACTCTCCCCGACAGGTCCCTTCTCGAAGCGGTGATGCATGGACTTCAGAAGCTCTGACACGATCACCGGACCCCGCAGCGAGGACGTCCTTCCCACCACGGCCACCGCCGCGGTGAAGGTCGTGATCGTCGGAGGGTTCGGCGTCGGCAAGACGACCATGGTCGGCTCGGTGAGCGAGATCCGGCCACTGACGACCGAAGAGACCATGACCCAGGCCGGCGTCGGCGTGGACGACAACGCCGGGGTGGAGACGAAGACCGCCACCACCGTGGCCATGGACTTCGGCCGGATCAGCCTCAGCGATGAACTGATCCTCTATCTGTTCGGCACCCCCGGCCAGGAACGCTTCTGGTTCCTGTGGAACGGCCTCTTCGAGGGCGCCCTCGGCGCGGTCGTCCTCATCGACACGAGACGACTCGAAGTCAGCTTCGACGTCATCGGCCGGCTGGAGGAGCGCGGAGTGCCGTTCGTGGTGGCCGTGAACACCTTTCCCGACGCGCCGCACCACCCGGTCGAGGCCCTGCGCAGAGCCCTCGACCTGCCGGACGAGGTCCCGATGGTCGACTGCGACGCCCGGCTGCGGGCCTCCAGCCGCGATGTGCTGATGACCCTGATGCGCTATCTGCACAGCCTGGCCGTCCCGCTCGCCTGACGCCGGAACCTCTCCTTTCGGGACGCCCCGGGCGACCGGATCCACGACCGGATCCACGACCGGGAGCGCGCGCCATCCCCCGGCGTACGCCCCCGGCCCGATCCGGTCCGCGCCCGAACGCCCGTCCCACCCGCTTGCGCACCCAGCCCTGGAATCCGATCCCTGGAGCCCCTGTGACAACCCCCTTCCACCACGAACCGGGCGCCGTGCCGCCGCCCCAGTGCCCGGCCCACAACCTCGACATCGGCCCCGGCGGACTGCGCCGGCTCTACGGCCCCGAGGCGGAGAACGACCCCGCGGGCCTCTACGACAAACTCCGCGCCGAACACGGCACCGTCGCCCCGGTCCTGCTCCACGGCGACGTGCCCGCCTGGCTCGTGCTCGGCCACAGCGAGAACCTCCACCTCACCCGTACGCCGTCCCAGTTCTCCCGGGACTCGCGGCGCTGGCGGGCCCTCCAGGACGGCAGCGTCGCCCCGGACCACCCGCTCGCCCCGATCTTCACCTGGCAGCCCGTCTGCGTGTTCGCCGACGGCGCCAAGCACGAACGGCAGCGCGGCGCGGTCACCGACAGCATGGAGCGCATCGACACCCGCGGGGTGCGCCGCCACATCAACCGCTTCAGTAACCGCCTCGTCAACGACTTCTGCGAGAAGGGCACCGCCGACCTGGTCGGCCAGTTCGCGGAGCACCTGCCGATGATGGTGATGTGCGCGATCTTCGGCATGCCGGAGGAGTACGACGAGCGCCTCGTCCAGGCGGCCCGGGACATGACCCGCGGCACCGAGACCGCCGTGGCCAGCAACGCCCACATCGTGTCCGTGCTGACGCGCCTGGTCGAGCGGCGCCGCGCCGACCCCGCGCCGGACTTCGCCACCTGGCTCGTCGAGCACCCCGCGACGATGACCGACATCGAGGTCGTCGAGCATCTGCGGCTCATCCTCATCGCCGCCTACGAGTCCACCGCCAACCTCATCGCCAACGTGCTGCGCATGGTCCTGATCGACCCGCGCTTCCGCGCCCGGCTCAGCGGCGGGCACATGACCGTGCCCGAAGCGGTGGAGCAGACCCTCTGGGACGAGCCGCCGTTCACCGCCGTCTTCGGCCGCTGGGCGGTCGGCGACACCGAGCTCGGCGGCCAGCAGATCAAGGCGGGCGACGCCCTGCTCGTCGGGATCGCCCCGGCCAACACCGACCCCGCCGTCCGGCCGGACCTGGGCGCCGACATGGGCGGGAACCGCGCCCACCTCGCCTTCAGCGGCGGCCCCCACGAGTGTCCGGGCCAGGACATCGGCCGTGCCATCGCCGACGTCGGGGTCGACGCGCTCCTGATGCGCCTTCCGGACCTGGAGCTCGGCGTCGGGGAGAGCGAGCTGCGCTGGGTCGGCAACATCATGTCCCGCCACCTGGTCGAGCTGCCGGTGCAGTTCGCCCCCAGCCCGCAGCAGAAGCTGGACGCCGACCCGCTCTCGGTGATGGCCCGTACCGCCCGCCCGGCCGACGCCTGGGAGATCTCCTCCCCGGCCAGGCCCGTTCCCGAGCCCCGGCACGAGGCGGCCGGGGCGCAGCCCGCCCACGCCCCGGGCGCCGCCCCCGGGCCCGCACCGGCCGCACCTCCCGCGGCCGAACCGGCCCCCACCCCCGCACCCGCTCCGGTGGCGACGATCCCGCAGCAGCGCCGCCCGGCCGCCCCCGCCCGGCTCTGGCAGGCGGTCGCCCGCTGGTGGAGCGGCTACTGACACGCCGTCGACCGTCCGGCCGCGGCGGCCCCGGATCACGCCCACGGGCCCGGGGCCGCCGCGTCGTGCACCCGGGCGGGGGAGCCCGGACCTGCCGGAGCGGGGATCACCCGGGAGCCCAGGCGTGCCCGTACCATCGAGCAGCGTGAAGCTGACAATTCTTGGCGGTGGCGGATTCCGGGTGCCTCTCGTGTACGGGGCCCTCCTCGGCGATCACGCCGAGGGCCGCATCTCCCGGGTCACGTTGTACGACACCGACGCCGACCGGCTCACCGCCGTCGCCCGCGTCCTGGCGGAACAGGGGCGGGGCATCGCGAACGCCCCCGCCGTCGTCGCCACCACGGAACTCGACGAGGCGCTGCGCGGCGCCGACTTCGTCTTCTCCGCCATCCGCGTCGGCGGACTGGCCGGACGCGCCGCCGACGAACGGGTGGCCCTCGACGAAGGCGTGCTCGGCCAGGAGACCGTCGGCGCCGGCGGCATCGCGTACGGGCTGCGCACGGTCCCCGTCGCCATCGAACTCGCCCGGCGCATCGCCCGGCTCGCCCCGCACGCCTGGGTCATCAACTTCACCAACCCGGCGGGACTCGTCACCGAGGCCATGTCCCAGCAGTTGGGCGACCGGGTCATCGGGATCTGCGACTCGCCGGTCGGGCTGGGGCGGAGCATCGCCCGCGTCCTGGGCGCCGACCCGGACCGGGCCTGGGTCGACTACGCCGGGCTCAACCACCTCGGGTGGGTGCGGGGGCTTTATGTGGACGGGCGGGACGAACTGCCCCGGCTGCTCGCCGACCCGAAGCTGCTCGACTCCTTCGAGCAGGGCCGGCTCTTCGGCGCCGACCTGCTCCGGTCGCTGGGCGCGATCCCGAACGAGTACCTGCACTACTACTACTTCAACCGTGAAGCCGTACGCGCCTACCAGAAGGCCGAGCAGACCCGGGGCGCCTTTCTCCGGGATCACCAGGAGGGCTTCTACGCCCGCATGCGGGAGCCCGGCACCCCCGCCCTGGCCACCTGGGACCGCAGCCGCGCCGAACGTGAGGCGACGTACATGGCGGAGAGCCGCGAGGTCGCCGGGGCGGGGGAGCGGGAGGAGAGCGACCTGGAGTCCGGCGGCTACGAACAAGTCGCGCTCGCTCTGATGCGGGCCGTCGCCCGCAACGAACGTACCTCCCTGATCCTCAACGTCCGCAACCGCACCGCCCTTTCGGTCCTGGACGCGGACGCCGTCGTCGAGGTGCCCTGCCTCGTCGACGCCAACGGGGCCCACCCGGTGGCCGTCTCGCCCCTCCCGTACCACGCGGTCGGCCTCGTCACCGCGGTGAAGGCCGCCGAGCGGGCGGTGCTGGAGGCGGCGGAGAGCGGGTCGCGCGCGGCGGCCGTCCGGGCTTTCGCGCTGCACCCGCTGGTCGACTCCGTGGCGGTGGCCCGGCGGCTGGTCGACCGGTACACCGAGGTCCACCCGGGGCTCGCGTATCTCGACCGGCCCTGAGCAACCGCCGCCGGCGCGGTGGGCAAGGGAGTCCGACGGCGGCTTCCTACGGCGCGGACGCGACGCTCGGCGCACCGGCGGCGGCCCAGCTCGGCGTCACCCCGGTCACCTGGCAGACCATCAGGAAGAGCGGGATGGGCGGGGTGTACGGAGTGAGGCTCTCCGGTGAGTGGATCAACCGGGGCCGGCCGCCGGGCACCTCCGCGTCCCGCGCGTACGTCACCTGCTCGGGCCAGTCGAGATCCAGGTCGGAGCCGGCCGGGACGATCCACCACCAGCGGTCCGCGTCGGCGAAGACGCATCCGGTGCGCGGCAGATGGGACATGAGGCGGAAGCCGTGCCGGGCGGGCACCCCGACCGCGTCGCAGCCCAGGCTGGCCGACATCGAGGCCGGCAGGGCCAGCCGCACCCGGCCGCCGCAGGCCTGCTCGGGCGTCCGGGCCCGGTGCGCCGCGCGCAGCCGGGACAGCGCGTTTCTCAGCATGGCTGCTCCGTGCCGGACAACTCGGCGTCGTACGGCAGCTCCGCCCAGACGATGCGCCCGCAGGCGGCCCCGGCGTCGTGCGATCCCCAGGCGCTGCTCATCGCGTCGACGAGGAGCAGACCACGGCCGTGCTCGTCGTCGGAGGTGCGGCGCAGCCGCGGGCCGCCGGGCTGGTGCCCCTGGTCCTGCACGGCTATCCGCAGCCGTCTGCCGAGGCGGCTCAGCTCGCACACCACTCTGGTGCTCGCGGTGTGCACGACCGCGTTGGTCACCAGCTCGGAGACGACGAGGACGGCCGCGTCACAGGAGTCGTGGCCCAGCTCCCAGGCGTCCAGCCGGGCTCGCGTCAGCTCGCGCGCACCGGCCACCGACTCGGGGTGCGCCGGCAGCGCGAAGCAGTAACGGAGCGTCTCCGTCCCGGGACTGAGGTCCATGAGCCGGGGGATGAGCGCACTGCCAGGTGCCACGACCGATTCCTCACAGTGGGGGCTGCATCACGCTTCGTTCCCCGGGTATTCGGGGGCGGGCATGACTGAGCGAACTGGTTCTGGAGTCAACTCTCCCCCTGACGATGACACTTGGCAAG
Organism: Streptomyces sp. NPDC048142; assembly: GCF_043202835.1. Taxonomy (NCBI): domain Bacteria; kingdom Bacillati; phylum Actinomycetota; class Actinomycetes; order Kitasatosporales; family Streptomycetaceae; genus Streptomyces; species Streptomyces sp. NPDC048142. Next base: position 27,468 of record NZ_JBIDBC010000023.1, on the reverse strand, counting down.
AGGCACTCTGAAATTTCCAGAGTGACTGTGTCGTTGGGGGCGCACGCATGGCACACTGCTCGCAAAACAGCGCATGGGGAGGTCTGAAGTGAGCGAACCGCGGTCCGCCCCGACCGTGGGCCAGGTCGTTCTCGGTAAGCGCCTGCAGGATCTGCGTGAGGGTGCCGGCCTGACCCGTGACCAGGCGGCGAAGGTGCTCAGGGTCGCCCCGGCGACGATACGCAGAATGGAGACGGCCGAGGTCGGGCTGAAGATCCCCTACGTCCAGGCGCTGCTGAAGGCGTACGGCGTCGGGGAACAGGAGACCGACGCCTTCGTCGAACTGGCGGAGGAGGCGAACAAGCCGGGCTGGTGGCAGCGTTTCCACGACGTCCTGCCCGACTGGTTCAGCATGTACGTCAGCCTGGAGGGCGCGGCGAGCCTGCTGCGCATGTACGAGCCGCACTTCGTGCCCGGACTCCTCCAGACCGAGGACTACGCGCGCTGCGTGATGCGGACCGGCGCGGTCGGCCAGACCCGCCCCGAGGACATCGAACGCCATGTGGCGCTGCGTATGGAGCGCCAGTGCCTGCTGGCCAAGGACGACGCCCCCAGACTGTGGGCGATCATGGACGAGACCGTCCTGCGGCGGTCCGTCGGCAGCGCGAAGGTGATGCGCGGGCAGATCGACAAGCTGCTCGAAGCCACGGAGCTCGCCCACGTCACGCTGCAGATCGCGGAGTTCGCCACCGGCCACCATCCGGGAACCTACGGTCCGTTCGTCCTCTTCCGGTTCGCCGTTCCCGAACTCCCCGACATGGTCTACAGCGAGTACCTGACCGGAGCCGTCTACTTCGACGCCCGACCCGAGGTGGCCTCCTATCTCGAAGTCATGGACCGCATGGCGGCTCAGGCCGCAACTGCACAACGCACGAAGGAAATCCTCCGGGACTTCCGCAAGGAGCTGTGATGAACCACATATACAACGGCATGCCGGCCGGTGACCTCGGCTCCGAAGGCTGGTACAAGCCGTGGAGCGGAGGGAACGGCGGCAACTGCGTCGAGGCCATGAAGCTCGCCGACGGGCGCGTCGCCGTACGCCAGTCCGCCGACCCGGACGGCCCCGCTCTCATCTATTCCAACGGCGAGATCGCCGCGTTCATCCAGGGTGCCAAGGCCGGCCAGGCAGACTTCCTTCTCACCTGAGGCCACACCCCCTATCCTTCCGGGCACCGAAGGGCCCGGCGGAGGGGCCCACCGAAGGGCGCGTTCCCGCACCGCACTCGGGCACGTTCCCGCACACTCCTTCGTCATTCGTATTCCCATCGTCGACGTACGGACCCCGACCACGGAGCGCGCCATGACCGGGCAAGAACCCCGCCCCATCGAGATCGACACCAGCAAGCCGCATCCGGCCCGGATGTACGACTGGTTCCTCGGCGGCAAGGACAACTACCCGGTCGACGAACAGATGGCGCGTCAGCTGCTCGCCCTGGACGCGCGGGGCCGTGACATGGCGCGGGTCAACCGGGCGTTCATGCACCGGGCCACCCGCTGGCTCGCCGAGAGCGGTGTGCGCCAGTTCCTGGACATCGGCACCGGCATACCCACCGAACCGAACCTCCACCAGATCGCCCAGCGGGCGGCCCCCGACGCGCGCGTCGTCTACTGCGACAACGACCCGATCGTGCTCGCCCACGCGGCGGCCCTGCTCCGCTCCACGCCCGAGGGCGCCACCGAGTACATCCAGGCCGACGCCCGCAAGCCCGAGGCCATCCTGGCGCAGGCCGGAAAGGTCCTGGACTTCGACCGGCCGATCGCCCTGTCGCTGCTGGCCCTGCTGCACTTCATCGACGACGAGGACGGCGCGGGCGAACTGGTCGACAAGCTGGTCGAGCGGCTCCCCTCCGGCAGCTATCTGGTGCTCTCGCACACCACCGGCGACTTCAACCCGGAAGGCGCGGCACAGGCGCGGGCGATGTACAAGGCGCGCGGGATGACGCTGCGGCCCCGCAGCCACGCCGAACTCACGGCGTTCTTCGACGGCCTCGAACTGGTCGAGCCGGGCGTCACGCTCTCCGCCGCGTGGCATCCGGAGCTCGGCGAGGTCATCGACGTCCCGGGCGACGAGCCGATCCCGGGATACGCGGGCGTCGCCCGGAAGCCCTGACCGCTCTCATCCGCCCCGGCCCGCCCGTGTCCGACGCGGGCGGGCCGGGGCGGTGGAGATCCGTGCTCAGGCGTCGAGAGCGTGTCCCGTCGTGACGTCCACATGTCCGGGCACCGCGTCGTGCGCATCGCCCACCGTCGACGTGCCCGACGGCTCGAAGAGCAGGATCGAGGCGCCGCGACCGGAGCGGGGCAGATGCCAGACACCGCGCGGGACGACGAAGACCGCGCCCTGCTCCAGGGTGACGGACCGCTCGCCGTCCCCGCCCTTCCCATCACCGTCACCGTCGCCGTTTCCGTCGCCGTCGCGCAGAGCGATCTCCAGCGTTCCGTCCAGCACGAGGAAGAACTCGTCCGTGTCCTCGTGCACATGCCACACGTGCTCGCCGCGCACCTTGGCCACGCGTACGTCGTAGTCGTTGACCCGGGTCACGATGCGCGGACTCCACAGCGCCTCGAAGGAGGCCAGGGCGGCGCTCAGCAGGATGGGCTCGGTGGCGGGCCGCGCCGCGTTCTCGTTACTCATGGGCTCCACTCTGCGTGCTGGACCCCGACGCCCGTGAGTGCTACGAATCGCATATGACGAAAGAATCCTCGCACCGGGTGGTGATGATCGTCTCGGCCGGTTCCAATCCGTTCGAGATGGGGGTCGCGACCGAGCTCTTCGGGCTGCGCCGGCCCGAGCTGCCCGTCGACTGGTACGACTTCACCCTCTGCTCGACCACGCCCACGGTCCGCATGCACGCCGGCTTCTTCCAGCTCTCCGGCGTCCCGGGACTGACCGCCGTGGACCACGCGGACACCGTGATCGTGCCCAACCGGCCCGACCCGCTGGAGGAGCCCGACCCGGACGTCCTGGCCGCGATCAGACGCGCCGACGCCCGCGGCGCGCGTCTCGTCAGCTTCTGCACCGGAGCCTTCACCCTCGCCGCAGCCGGAGTGCTGGACGGCAGACGGGCCACCACGCACTGGCGATGGGCGGACGCCTTCACCGCCCGCTACCCGCGGGTCGACCTCGACCCGGACGTCCTCTTCGTCGACGACGGGCAGGTGATCACGGCGGCCGGGAGCGCCGCCGCCCTGGACGCCGCGCTCCATATCGTCCGCGCCGACCACGGGGCCGAGACCGCGGCGGCCGTCAGCAGACGGCTCGTCCATCCGGCCCACCGGGACGGCGGCCAGCGCCAGTTCGTCGAGCACCCCGTTCCCCAGGCAGCCGACGCCTCGCTCGGGCCGCTCCTGGAGTGGGCCACCGGGCACCTGACCGACGGCCTCGACGTGGCGGCGCTCGCCGCCCGCGCCGCCGTCAGCCCCGCCACCCTCCACCGCCGCTTCCGCGCCCAGCTCGGCACCACACCGCTGGCCTGGCTCACCGAGCAGCGTGTCACCCTCGCCCGCCGCCTCATGGAGCGCGGCGAGGAACGCCTCGACGTGATCGCCCGCGCCAGCGGACTCGGAACGGCGACCAGCCTGCGCACCCAGCTCCGCCGCCGTACGGGGCTGACGCCCACCGAATACCGCCGCCGCTTCGCCCCGGCCCGCTGAGCCCGCCGCCCCGCGTCACAATGGACCCATGTCACGACGCACCTCCCGGCCCCGGGGCCCCGCCGCCCCGCGCATCACTCCCGCCTCGCCCTGCCCCTGCGGCCTTCCCGCCGCCTACGGGGAGTGCTGCGGCCGCTTCCACTCCGGCAGCGCCGCCGCGCCGACCTGCGAGGCCCTGATGCGCTCCCGGTACGCGGCCTTCGTCGTCCGGGACGCGGCGTACCTGCTGCGCACCTGGCACCCCGGGACCCGGCCACCCGGCGTCGACTTCGACCCGTCGATGCGCTGGGTACGCCTGGAGATCCTGGACACCACCGAGGGCAGCGCTTTCCACTCCACCGGAACGGTCACCTTCCGCGCCCACTACACCGACGACGGGCGTCCCGACTCCCTCCACGAGACGAGCCGGTTCGCCCGCCACGAGGGCGCCTGGGTCTACACGACGGCGGTCTTCGTCGACTGACCGGCGCCGCCCGTCAGACCGGGGCACCCACCCGCGTCGATCCGCCGTGGCCGGTCGCGGGCGACAGCTCCTGGGCCAGGTCCTCCGCCAGCAGCCGCTTGGCGATCATGTCCACGGTGGCCCGGAGCTGACGGTCGTCGGGGCGGGCGCCGTCCTCGGCCAGGCGGTCGTTGAGCCAGCGGCCCCAGGCGTCGGAGATCACCGCCGCCTCGCGCCGGCCCGCCGCCGTGTGCGAGAAGAGCCGGCCGTCGCCCGTCAGATAGCCCTCCTCGATCATCCGGTCGAAGACGGGCACCAGCACCTCCGGAGGGATGCGGTGCCGGGCGGCGATCAGGCCGAGGCCCGCGTGACCGACCATGCGGGTGAACAGGTCCACCTGCATCACCGCCCACGCCCCCGCCATGTCGAGGCGGGTGTCGGACCCGGCGACGATCCGCCGGGCGGTGTCCGGGCCCGCGCCGTGCAGAATCGCGGCCACCGAGAATTCGAGGAGCTTCGCCGAGTCCCCGCTGCCCGGCTGCGCGAAGCCCTCGCCCATGTCCGTCGACCCGAGCCGCGCCGAGTCCCGCAGCTTCACCTCCTTCAGGAACAGCGCCACGACGAAGCCGATCAGCGCGATGGGCACGGTCCACAGGAACACGGTGTGCAGCGTGTCCGCGTAGGCCAGCGCCAGCGGTTCCGACTGGGCGGCGGGCAGCGCGTGCAGGGCCTGCGGGCTCTGCGAGGCACCGGCCAGCACCGCGGGATCACCGTCGGCGGCGGCCGCCCGCGCGACGCCTTCGGCGAGGTTCGGTTCGAGCGCGTTGGCGTAGATGGTGCCGAACACCGCCGTGCCGAAGGCGCTGCCCAGCGTGCGGAAGAACGTCACGCCCGAGGTGGCCGTGCCCAGGTCCTCGTAATCGACGGTGTTCTGCACGGCGATCGTCAGCACCTGCATCGCCAGTCCGATACCGAGCCCCAGCACCACCATGTACAGGGACTCCAGCCAGACGCCGGTCCCCGACCCCATCCGGGACAGCAGGAACAGCCCCGCCGCCATGACCAGCGTCCCCACGATCGGGAACACCCGGTAGCGGCCCGTCTTGCTCACCACGTTGCCGCTGAAGATCGAGGCGGCCAGCAGCCCGGCGACCAGCGGCAGCGTCCGCACCCCCGAGAGCGTCGCCGAGTCCCCGTCCACGTACTGGAGGTAGGTCGGCAGGAAGATCATCGAGCCGAGCATCGCGAAACCCACGATGAAGCTGAGGATCGAGCAGACCGTGAACACCGGGTTCCGGAACAGCCGCATCGGCAGCATCGGTTCCTTCGCCCGCGTCTCCACCCGGCAGAACAGCACCAGGGCGATCAGCCCCGCGACGAACAGCCCGATGATCATGGGCGAGCCCCAGGCGTACTCGTTCCCGCCCCAGCTCGTCGCCAGGATCAACGCGCTCGCCCCGACGGTGACCAGCGCGATTCCGGCGTAGTCGATGACCGGCCGGCCCGCGGCCTTCACCGACGGAATGTTCCGGGCGGCGGCGATCACCACCACGATGGCGATCGGCACGTTGACGTAGAACGCCCAGCGCCAGGTCAGATGGTCGGTGAACAGCCCGCCGAGCAGCGGTCCGATCACGGTCGAAATGCCGAAGACGGCCCCGATCGCGCCCTGGTACTTGCCCCGTTCGCGCAGCGGGATCACATCCGCGATCAGCGCCATCGACGTGACCATGAGGCCGCCCGCGCCGATGCCCTGCATACCGCGCCAGATGATCAGCAGCAGCATGTCCGACGCGAGGCCGCACAGGAACGATCCCGTGACGAAGATGACCGCCGAAACCTGGAAGACCAGCTTCCGCCCGAACAGGTCGCCGAACTTGCCCACCAGGACGGTGGCCACCGTCTCGGCCAGCAGATAGGCGGTGACCACCCACGACATGTGCGCGGCGCCGCCCAGCTCCGAGACGATCGTCGGCAGGGCCGTGCCCACGATCGTCTGGTCCAGTGCCGCGAGCAGCATGCCGAGCACGATCGTCACGAAGATGATGTTGCGCCGCCGCCGGTCGAGGACGGTCGGCGGCGCGGCGGCACTCTGCACGGCGGGAGTTTGCTCGCTGGCAGTGGTCACTTCTGCACCCTCACACCGGCCCCCCGCCCCCGCATGCGGGAGCGGGCCGGACGGGGGTCAGCGGGTCAGCGGGCGATCGACGCCCTCAGCGGGCCACGAACGCCTCCCGGACGTCCTCGCCGACCCGGTCGAGCGACGGATACGGAGTGAGGTCCTCCAGCTCCACGAGCAGCGGCGCGCCGGGCGAACGTACCGGGGGACATCGGGCAGCTCCGGCAGCCCCCCGCCCGGCCCACCGTCGGCATGACCGGGAGGCCGCCCGGTCATCCCGACGCAGGTCCCCGGTGTGACCGCCGCCGACGGGCTCGATGGGCTCGATGGGGGAGCGGTTCAGAAGGGCGAGCCGGGCAGCACCGCCAGCCGCGGGTGGTGCGCGGCCAGCACCTTGTTGACGCGGGCCAGGTCGGACAGCGCCTGCTCGCGGTCGGCCTGGTCCTCGACGCCGAGCCGGGGGCCGCGGAACCTGCGGACCTCGCGAGCCGCGCAGTAGGCGTCGAACTCCGCCTGGAGGACGTGCGGCGGAACGCACGATCCGATCAGCGCGGCGACCCGGTCCGGGATCGGCACGGGGACGAGGAGGTGCGAGGCGGTCATGGGACGTTCCCTCTCGGATGGTTGGCCAGGAGGCGGTGCACGGGGCCTGCCGCCTGATGAGCGGCAGGTTCCTTCCTGTGTACGGGACGCGGTTCCGGATTTCTCGCCGGATACGTCTCCGTGTCGCAACCGTTTGGGACTGACCGTCTATTTCGCCTTACGCGCCGGTAAGTTGACCCGGCGCGCCGAATGTGATCCGGATCAGGGGGACGTGCCGGTGGAACGGGAGCGCAGACGCAGCGCGCGTAACACCGCCTCGGTGGCGAAACGGCTCTCGGGGTCGACGAGTTGGTCACCGAAGATGGTCTCCAGGCTCCGCATGCGATAGCGCACGGTCTGCGGGTGGACATCCAGCAGCGCCCCCATCTGCGCCGCGGTGCCCCGGGTGTCGAGCCAGATCCGCAGCGTCTCGACCAGCCGGTCGCGGCGGGTGGCGCTGATCCCCGCGACGGCGGCCAGCTCCCGCTGGGCGAGCTGGTCGAGCAGGGCGGGGTCGGACAGCAGCCACAGGGTGGTGAGATGGTCCTCGCAGTGGATGAGCGGCGCGTCGTCGATCACGCCGGAGTCGACGAGCTCCAGGACCCGGCGGGCCCAGCGGATCGACTCGCAGGCCAGCGCCGTGGGGACGGTCAGCCCGATCGCCGCACGGCCGGCCGGCAGGGCCTGTTCCAGCATGGACCTCCGTGCGTCGTTCGGTGCTCCCGGGATCAGCAGGTGCGGCTGCGGGGCGCTGAGGTCGAGGAGAAGGTCGCGGTCCGCGCTGAGCCGGTCCAGCTCCGCCGGGGCGCGGACGGCGATCAGCGTGACCTCCTCCGGCAGCGTCCACCCGGCCTGTTCGCACAGATCGGCGATGGCGCTGCCGGGGGCGGGGCGTCCGGCGAGGATGAGGTGGAGCAGACGGCGGCGCAGCGCCTCGCTGTGCTCGCCCGACTGGGACTGCACCTCCAGGAATCCCTCCCGGGAGAGCGATTCCAGTTCGTCGACGTAGGCGAAGAGCGCGTCGGCGAAGCTCAGCATCAAGGTGGGGGACAGGTGATAGCTCTGTCCGACCTTCTTCGCCCGCCGCAGGGCCACCCGTGCGCCCAGCCGGTAGGCCCCCTGGAGGGTGTCCATGCTTCGGCCCTCGTACGCCTCGAACCGTCCGAAGCGCCGGCACATGTCGTCCCGGAGCGTGGTGGAGGAGGAGGGCTCGGCCACCAGATCGACGAAAGAGGCGAGGCTCTGCTCCACGCCCACCCGGATGGACTGTCCGTTCGGGCCGTCGAGCAGTCGGGCGTATTCCGGATAGGCCCGGGTGACCTCGACGCCGATTTCCTTGATGAGGCTGGGTAGTTCGGGCCGCATGATCGCCGCGAATTCCTGGGGGAGGGGCCCCAGCGGGTCTTCGGTATCCAGCGGCCTTATGAGATGTGCCATGACATGTCCCCTTGCTCTCGGCGCCCGGTGGTGGGGTGAGGCGGTGGGGGGAAAGCGCTCCCACGAACCGGCAGGTGCGTACCAAGTTCGCGACGAAGATAGACCAAGGAACAGGCACTGCACACCACTTGGACAAGATCGGAGTGCAGGGGGCACGCATCCCGGCCGCACGGTGCGACTTCCGTGCAGGTCGGGCGGTACTGCGCGCTTTCGGACAATGAATTTCGGCCGCCTGCTCCGGTGATGACAACAAAGCCGTTCGGCGGCGGCCGGGCGGTTCCCGGCGTGGTGCGCACCGCGGCGGCCGGTCCTTGGCGCGGCCGGACGTACAGGCGGCTCACCATGGAGAACGCGGGTGAGCGACCTCTCCTGAGCGGACATTTCCAGCCGCATGGCTCATTTTCCATGCCATCGGTGAGCGAGTGGAGGCGGGTAGTCCAGGGGTCCCCCGCCCGGCGGTGCCGGGTACGCACGGCGCGCGGGATTCCGGCCGCCGATGAGCAATTCCACGCCTCCGGGTGCGCATTCCTTGATAAAAGGACCGGGCTCCGATGCTCATTTCCGGATCAAAATGAGTGCGATGCAAAGAATCTTAGACGGACGGATTGTGTCGCCCTGTTTCCCGCGAGTAACATCACACATCGATCAATTCGGTCACGAAATCTGCCCGAAATTGATGCTCCGATCCTCCGCCCCCGGGCCCACCCGAGGCTCCATCACCGTAGACGGTCGTCGCGGTGCGGGCATGCGTTGCAGAACCGGTCAACTTCGTGCACGAGGCCGCGCCACGGCGGCCGACAGAGGGGACGACATGAGATCCGTTTCCAATCGAACCCGCGTAGGTCTGCTCGCGGCATTCACGGCGTTCAGCGCTCTGCTCTCCACCGGATCGGCCGCCGCCGCCACCCAGCTCAACGGCGACTGGGCGCCCTTCGACCGCTGCCCGGTCGACGCGCCCGCCATGCTGGCCGCGGACGGCGTGAACACCATCGCCACCTGCATAGCGTCGAGCTCGGCCACCGGGTCCATCACGCTGGGCGCGACGGAGGTCTCCACCGGCCGTACCGATCTGCAGCTCGGAGTCATCCAGCGACCCGACGGCTCCCCCTCGCTGGTGGCCCCGCCCGAGGGGGCGCTGACCGCGGATCCGGCGGAGATCCCGGGCGGCCTGATCGGGCTGATGTGCCCGAGTGGAATTCCTCTCGTATCAGGAATCTGCCGCCTGCTGACGGACAACGACCTCAACCGCGTGACGGCCACCATCGAACCGGCCGGAGCGCCGCGCGACTTCAATATGAGCGCCGCCTTCTCCACCGGTGAGCCCATTCTCACCATCCCGGTCCGCATCCACCTCAAGAATCCGTTCCTGGGTGACAAGTGCTACATCGGGACCACCGCGGATCCGGTGCTCCTGAAGCCGCAGAACGTGACGGCGCCGAGCCTCTCGCTCCAGCGGTTCGCGGCCGACGGGACCCCGAACGACGACGAGGGCGAGATGGGGCGCTACACCTTCGACGGCGCCGACCAGGGCGATGCGGCCTTCGCCGTTCCCGGAGCCAGTGGCTGCGGCGCCGGGCTACTGGACTGGGCGGTGAACCTCAAGACCGGTCTCCCGTCCGCGGCCGGGAAGAACAGCGTGACGCTGGACGCCACCACGACGTACTTCGGCAGCCCCTACGACCCCGCCGGCCTCGCGCCGGACGAGGGCAGGAAGCTGTCGGAATTCTGGCACTCCGCGAAGCGGTAGGCCCTCCCCCCGGTACGAGGAGGTGATGCGAAAGCCGCCCGCAAGCCCTTGCCCGAGCACCTCGAGGCCCTTGCCCGCGCACATCAGGTCCCTGTCCGCGCACCTCAAGTCCCTGCCCGCACACCTCAGATCCTCGTCCACGCACCTCACATCCGTGGCGTGGACCCGCCGAGTGCCGAACCGTCCGGCACGGCGAACAACAAGCAAGCACCTCTCCAGTCACGTTCAGATCAGATCCCCAACGGGACGAGAAAAGGGAGTACCCCCATGTTCAAGAGAACCGGTGTCCTGACCGCGATCGGTGCCGCCGCGGCAGCCGTCGTCCTCGCGGCCCCCTCGGCCGTCGCCGCGCCGACCAGCTGGACGATCAGCCCGACCGGCGACTTCGACGGCAGCGCCGGAGTGACCGTCCTGACCGACAACAACGGCAACAAGATCCAGTGCGCGACCTCCGCCGCTTCGGGCAACGCTCCGAGCTCCCCGGTCGCCGGCAGCCCGGCCAAGCTCGCGTCCATCTCGGCGATCTCGTTCAACTCGCCGTGCACCGGGCCGTTCAGCTCCACCTGGTCGGTGGCCACCACGCCGCCGTGGGAGATCTGGGGCCTGGACTACGCGGCGGGCGCCGGCACCAACTCCACGGGCCGGACGACCGGTGAGATCAGAGCGATCAAGGCGAAGGTGTCCGGGAACAGCATCCTCGGCCCCTGCACCTTCGACGTGACCGGCAAGGTCGCGGCCAAGTACAACAACCCGAGCGCGGGCGGCAGCAACGGCACCCTGGACACCTCGGGCGGCGGGCTCACCCTGGCCATCACCAACAAGTCCGGCGGCGGCTGCGGCATCGTCGGTACCAGCGCCAGCTTCCAGGGCCTGTACACCATCGTGAACGCGGCAACGGGCCAGTCCCCGGTCATCAGTGGCTGACCTGCCGCCGATGACGTCCCGTACATGAGCGTCGTGCCCGGCCGTACGCACCCGACGGCCGGGCACGCCCCCTTTTTTTCGCGCACCCGACGACAAGGACGTGACGGCGGATTGTCACTGTCTGCCAAAGTCCGCGGGCCGGTGATCCGATCGGGAGCCAGGCCCTTCCCAGGCGTCGTCGGCGTGCGTACCGTACCCGTCGGTAGGGGGATCCGCAGCCCGGCCGAGCCCGGTCGACCTACGGCCGAACCCGACCCGGCGTACGGCCGAATCCCCGCTCGACGTCCGATCGCGGTCCGTCCGGCCTCCGCCCGCAGGGCCGTCGCCGCGAACCGGACCCGCTGTCCGCAGCCCACCCATCCTCCAGGGGGTGTCTTGCCGGTCAGGCCGGGTTCGCGTGCCCTGGCGCCGCACCTCGCGGCGTTGTCGTCGGTCGCCGTGGCTCCTTCCCCAAGCTCTCGGCTGCGCTCGAGCAGGGGAGACCCCATCCGACTCCCTCCTCCGCCTTGCGATGCACGGCACCAGACCCCGCTCCCTGACCCGGCCTGACCGACAAGACACCCCCTGGGCCCACGCGCGCCGGAAGGACACATCCGTATGACCGTCGATGCACGCCCCGCAGCGAGACGACCGATCCACTGGGCCGTGGGCGGGGCGCTCGTCGTCGCCACCGCGCTCGTCCCCAGCGCCGAATCGGCCGCCGCGGAACAGAGGTCGGAGGTCGCCCTCCGCTACGCCTGCCCGTTCCCCTCCGGGACCGAGGAAGTGGACGTCGCCGTCTCGGCAGTGCTCCCCACCTCGGCCCGTACGGGCGAGGAGATCCGCCCCGGCCAGGTCTCGGTGGACGTGAGCCTGCCGCCCACGGCGCTCGCCCGGTTCCGTGACCTCGACGCCGAGACCCTGTCGGCCGTCGCACGGCTCACCGTTCGCAACACCGTCGGCGACCGGTCCGCCGACGCCTCCTGGCAGGACCTGAACGCCCCGGCCGTCGCCCTGCCCGACGAAGGCGACCTGGCCCTGACCGCTACGGGGGACGTGCCGACGGTCTCCTTCGGCAGCTCCGGGCGCGCGGCGCTGGCCCCCGCCGCGCTCGCCCTGTCGCTCGCCGGCCGCACGGGTGACGGCGAGCCGACCACGCCCCCGGGACTCGACGTCGCCTGCGAACCGGTCCCGGGCCAGGAGCCCGAACTGGCCGCGATCACGGTCCGCGGCGACACCGGACCCACGGCCCCCGCCCCCCGGCCGGAGGAGAGCGGCCCCGCACCGGAACCGACGCCCAGCCGCCCCGACGAGGGCCTGCCGCCCACCGCGCGGGAGCGGATCGACGCCCTCGCCGACGAACGGCGCGAAGCCCTCGCCGACGAGGATCCGGGCAGCTGCCCGATCGAGATCCCGCCCGAGTGGGTGATGACCACCGCCGAGACCTACGCGGCCGGCTACGCCAACGCCGCCAAGCTGGACGGCGCGGCGGCGCTGGGGCCGGCGTTCATGAAGGTGGTGCTGAACAAGCGCTACATCAACGACTCCTGCGCCTCGACCGTCGACGTCACCTCGGAGGTGGACTTCGACTACGAAGGACGCCGCCAACTCCCCCCGACGAAGGCCACGTTCCTCAGCTACGGATTCATGCCGACGACCGCGACCATGACGCTGGAGCAGGTGGGCCCCCCGGCCGCGATCCACACCCACACGGTCACCAACACGCCGACCTACCCGGAGGAGACGACGGTCACGGCCCAGCTCGTCATGCGGCTGTCCGACGTCGAGGTGAACGGGGTGCCCCTGGATGTGGGGCCCGACTGCCGCACGGAACGGTCCTTCGAACAGGTCCTGCGAGGCTACGGCCAGAGCTATCCGCCGGCCGGCTACCTGGTGGCGTTCGGCGGCAGTCTGACCGGGTACGCCCACATCCCGCCGTTCGAGGGCTGCGGAGTGACCGAGGACCTCGACCCGATCTTCACCTCGGCCATCTCCAGTCCGGGCAAGAAGGCCGACAACTACACCAAGATGACGCAGGCGCCCTTGTGCGTGGCCACGAACCCGGAAGGGCCGGACTGCCCGCCGAAGGTGCCCGACCCCGAACGGTGAGCCCAAGGGCTGTCCCGTCATCCCTGGCGGGCGCACGACGACAGCTACGGCACCTCGCCGCGTTGTCGGAACGCCCGAATACATCCAGTACGCGGACGTCCCTCCGCCTTGCGATGCACCGCATCCGACGCCGCGCGCTGATCCACCAGGGATGACGGGACAGCCCTCAGGCGGCGCCACGGCCGCCGAAGCGTGAACACCCCGAGCCCTTCCGGTTCCCAGGACCGGAAGGGCTCTTCCTGTCCGGCCCCCGGGGCCGTCCGCCGTCCGTGTGATTCCTCATCATCCGACAGGTTTGGCGGCCGGATTACTCACCCGGCAACAATCCTCCGCCGCACATGAATTCTCGCCGAGGAAAATCTGTACCCAGTATTGCGAAGTCAGGTTACCGGCCCGTAGCGTCCCAGACGTGCCGACCGGAGATGCCTGTGCACCTGTTCGTCGGGCATGCCCGGTCCCGGTTCGTTCCGCTCCGGTCCCGGGTCACCCCGGGGAGGATGCCCGGGTGCTTGCGCAGATTTCGACAAGGTCGGGAAACGGCCTTGTCACTGAATGACAAGTGATCCATTCTCAGCCCCGCGTTCGTCGATCTCTGCTGTTCAACGGCTTGCCCTGGCGGTTTCGGCGGACATAACGTGCGCCCCCTGGTGCATGTGTGACGAGCCGCCGTCGTTTTTCTCAGAGCCGGAGCGCATAACGATGAACACGTTCACCGCCACTTCGAGGGAGGGCCGATGGGAATCGAAGTAGTCGTCGAGGGCCTGACGAAGTCCTTCGGCAAGCAGAACATCTGGCAGGACGTCAGCCTCACGCTGCCCGCCGGTGAAGTGAGCGTCATGCTCGGTCCTTCCGGAACCGGAAAGACCGTTTTCCTGAAATCCATCATCGGGCTCCTGAAGCCCGAACAGGGACGCGTCCTCATCAACGGCGTCGACATGGTGAACAGCTCCGAACGCGCCATCATGGAGACCCGGAAGCTCTTCGGCCTCATGTTTCAGGACGGGGCACTCTTCGGCTCGATGTCGCTCTTCGACAACATCGCCTTCCCGCTGCGCGAGCACACCCGCAGGAAGGAATCCGAGATCCGCCGCATCGTCATGGAGCGCATCGATATCGTCGGGCTCCTCGGCGCCGAGGGAAAACTGCCGGGCGAGATATCCGGCGGCATGCGCAAGCGGGCCGGCCTCGCCCGCGCCCTGGTCCTGGACCCGCAGATCATCCTCTGCGACGAGCCGGACTCCGGGCTCGACCCGGTCCGCACCGCCTACCTGTCGCAGCTCCTCATCGACCTCAACGCACAGATCGACGCGACGATGCTCATCGTCACCCACAACCTCGACATCGCGGCGACCGTCCCCGACAACATGGGCATGCTGTTCTGCCACAACCTCGTCACTTTCGGCCCGCGTGAGGTGCTGCTCACCAGCGACACCCCGGTCGTCTCCCAGTTCCTCGCCGGACGCCGCGAAGGACCCATCGGCATGTCCGAGGAGAAGGACGCCGCCACCCTCGCCGCCGAGCAGCGGGGCGACACCGCCCCGCTGCGCACCGGACTCCGCACCGTCGTCCCCCAGCTGGAGCCCTCGCCCGGGATGCCCGTACGCCAGGGCGCGCTGCGCCGCCGGGAGCGGGTCATGTCGATGATGGGCCAGCTGCCGGAGGCCGCCCGTACGGCGATCCTCAACAGCTACACCCCGGCCGCGGGAGGTGCGCGCGCGTGACCGCCCCGATGCCGGTGCGGCCGCCCGAGCCGCCCGAGAAACCCCCGCCGGCCACCGGCCCCGCCTCCGCCGCCCGCCCCGCACCCGAGCAGCGGCGCCCGTCCCGGCTGCTCGCCCCGCTCCGTGAGACCGGGAAACTGTTCGCGCTCGCCGTCGCGGTGGCACGGGCCATCTTCCGCAGACCGTTCCAGGTGCGGGAGTTCATTGAACAGTTCTGGTTCGTCGCGAGCGTCACGATCCTGCCCGCCGCCCTCGTCTCCATCCCGTTCGGCGCGGTCATCGCCCTCCAGGTCGGCTCCCTCACCCAGCAGCTCGGCGCCCAGTCCTTCACCGGCGGCGCCAGCGTCCTCGCCGTCATCCAGCAGGCGAGCCCGATCATCGTGGCGCTGCTGATCTCCGGGGCCGCCGGGTCCGCGATCTGCGCCGACCTCGGATCGCGCAAGATCCGCGAGGAACTCGACGCGATGGAGGTCATGGGCGTCTCGCCCATCCAGCGCCTCGTCGTCCCCCGGGTGCTGGCCACCATGCTCGTCGCCGTCCTGCTCAACGGACTGATCTCGGTGGTCGGCACGCTCGGCGGCTACTTCTTCAACGTGATCATGCAGGACGGCACCCCCGGCGCGTACCTCGCGAGCTTCTCCGCCCTCGCCCAGCTGCCCGACCTCTACATCAGCGAGTTCAAGGCCCTCGTCTTCGGCTTCATCGCGGGCATCGTCGCCGCCTACCGGGGCCTCAACCCGCGCGGCGGCCCCAAGGGCGTCGGCGACGCGGTCAACCAGTCCGTCGTCATCACCTTCATGCTGCTGTTCTTCGTGAACATGGTCCTCACGGCGATCTACCTCCAGATCGTCCCCGCGAAGGGGAGCTGACCCATGGCGATGCTCAGCCGGCTCGACCGTTCGGGCGACCAGCTCATCTTCTACGTCAAGGCACTCGTCTGGATCCCGCGCACCCTGCGCCGCTATCTGCGGGAGGTGCAGCGGCTGCTGGCCGAGGTCGCCTTCGGCAGCGGCGGACTCGGCGTCATCGGCGGCACCATCGGCGTGATGGTCGCCATGACCCTGTTCACCGGGACGGTCGTCGGACTCCAGGGATACGCGGCCCTCAACCAGATCGGCACCTCGGCGTTCACCGGATTCATCTCCGCCTACTTCAACACCCGGGAGATCGCCCCCCTGGTCGCCGGACTCGCCCTCTCCGCCACCGTCGGCGCGGGCTTCACCGCCCAGCTCGGCGCGATGCGGATCAACGAGGAGGTCGACGCCCTGGAAGCGATGGGCGTCCGCTCCATGCCCTACCTCGTCACCACCCGGATCATCGCCGGAGTCGTCGCGATCATCCCGCTGTACGCGATCGGGCTGCTCTCCTCGTACGTCGCCTCCCGCTACATCACCATCTTCTTCAACGGGCAGTCGGCGGGCACCTACGACCACTACTTCAATCTCTTCCTCTCCCCGCAGGACGTCCTGCTGTCGGTGCTCAAAGTGCTGATCTTCAGCGTGCTGGTGATCCTCGCCCACTGCTACTACGGCTTCCACGCCACCGGCGGACCGGCCGGCGTGGGCGTGGCGGTCGGCCGGTCGGTGCGCAACGCCATCGTCCTCATCAGCGTCACCGACTTCTTCCTCTCGCTCGCCATCTGGGGCGCCACGACGACCGTGAAGGTGGCCGGCTGATGCGTACATCCAGCACGCGCACGGTCCGCCGGCGACTGGCGGGAATCGCCTTCCTGCTGGTGCCCGCCGTCCTGGTGTGGGTCTCGGTCTCCGTGTACGAGAAGGACTTCACCGACGACGCCACCGTCACCGTCCGCACCGGCTCGGTCGGCAACGAGATGCACACACACGCCGATGTGAAGCTGCGCGGCGTCGTCATCGGGCAGGTCCGCTCCATCGCCACCGACGGCGAGGGCGCCCGCCTCACCCTGGCCATCGACCGGGACCAGCTCGGCCGGGTCCCCGCCGACGTCACCGCCCAGATGCTGCCCACCACCCTCTTCGGCGCACGGTTCGTCGCACTCGTCCCGCCCCGCATCCCCACGGGCGGTGCCCTGCGCGCCGGTGCGGTCATCCCGCAGGACCGTTCCAGCAACGCCATCGAGCTGGAACAGGTCCTGGACAACGTCCTGCCGCTGCTGACCGCCGTGAAGCCCGAGAAGCTCGCCGCCACCCTGGGCGCCGTCTCCCAGGCCCTGGAGGGCCGCGGCGAACGCCTCGGCGAGACGCTGACCACGCTGGACGGTCACCTGAAGAAGTTCAACCCCCAACTCCCCACGCTCAACGCCGACATCAAGGAACTCGTCAAGGTGAGCACGCTGTACGCGGACGCCGCGCCGGACGTCCTCGACGCGCTGACCGACGCCACGGTCACCAGCTCCACCCTCGCCGACCAGGAAGCACGGCTCGCCGGTCTCTACGGCACCACCACGGCCGCCGCGCGGGACGTCACCTCCTTCCTGCGGGAGAACAAGGACAACCTCATCCGGCTCTCCGCCGCCGGCAGGCCCTCCCTCGAACTCCTCGCCGAATACGCCGATGCGTTCCCCTGCACCCTGCGCACCATGGCCGGTTTCGTGCCCGCGATGGACAAGGCCCTCGGCAAGGGATCCGACCAGCCGGGACTGCATGTGACGGTCAAGTCCGTTCCCTCCAAGGGCAAGTACGTCCCCGGCAAGGACACACCGGTCTACAGCGCCTCCGGCGGACCGCACTGCTACTCGGTGCCGTACGTCGGCAAGCACGCGCCGACCGCCGACACCCGCCGGGCCGCCGACGTCACCGCACCGCCGCCGGACCCCGACGATGGCGGCGGCGACACGGACACCGCGCTCGGCCTGCCCAACTCGCCCCAGGAGTCCCGGCTCGTCAACGAACTGATCGCACCCTCGCTGAAGGTCCGGCCGGGAGACCTGGCCGACTGGAGCAGCGTGCTCATCGGTCCGGCCTTCCGCGGTGCGGAGGTGAAGCTCAAGTGAAACGCCGCTCGCTCGTGGGACCGGTCGCCAAGTCCCTCGTCTTCATCGTGGTCACCGTGCTGGCCACCACCGTCCTCGGGCTCTCCATCGCCAACACGGGCGTCGGGGACACCACCACGTACAAGGCGAGGTTCACCGACGCCACCGGCCTCATCCCCGGCGACAGCGTCCGGATCGCCGGCGTGAAGGTCGGCCAGGTCGAATCCGTGAAGGTCGCCGACCGGCGGGTCGCCGAGGTCGCCTTCGCCGTGCGCAAGGGGCGCTCCCTCCCCGCCTCGGTGACGGCGTCCATCAAATACCTCAACATGGTCGGCCAGCGGTACGTCGACCTCGACCGGGGCGCCGGACCCGTCGGCCGGGCCTTCGCGCCCGGGGACACCATCCCGCTCTCCCGCACCACCCCGGCGCTCGACCTCACCCAGCTCTTCAACGGTTTCCAGCCCCTGTTCGAAGGGCTGTCACCGCCCGACGTCAACCAGCTCGCCGGCTCCATCGTCCAGGTCCTCCAGGGCGAGGGCGGCACCGTCGACAGCATCCTGCGGCACGTCGGCTCGCTCACCACCACCGTCGCCGCGAAGGACAAGGTGATCGGCGAGGTGATCAAGAACCTCAACACGGTCCTCAAGACGGTCAACGACCGGGAGGCGGGCTTCGACGACCTCGTCGTCACCCTCCAGAAGCTCGTCACCGGATTCTCCGGCGACCGCGAACCGCTCGGCGAGGCCATCACCGCGATGGGCGCGCTCACCACCGTCACCGCCGACCTCTTCCAGGACGGAAGGAAGCCGCTCAAGGACGACATCCGTCAACTGGGAAGACTCAGCGGAGAGTTGGAGAAGGGCACCCCGCAGATCGAGAACTTCCTGCAGAAGACCCCGGCCAAGATGGCGGCCATCAGCCGGCTGACGTCCTACGGATCGTGGCTCAACCTCTACCTCTGCGAAGCGAAGGTCAGCGGTGTCACCCACGACGACGGCAGCACGCCGCCAGGCGGCATCGCGATCACCCAACCGAGGTGCCTGGCATGAGAATCACCCCCATCCGGGAACGCAACCCGGTCGCCGTCGCCGTCGTCGGACTCCTCGTCCTGGCGCTGGTCGGCCTCGCCGCCTGGCGCGCCGACTCCCTGCCCTTCGTCCGGGGCGGCACCTCCTACAGCGCCGACTTCACCGAATCCGCAGGACTCGCCGACGGCGACGAGGTACGCATCGCGGGGGTGAAGGTCGGCGAGGTCACCGGAGTCTCGCTCGACAGGGCGAAGGTCCGGGTCGACTTCCGGGTGAAGGACGCCTGGATCGGCGACTCCTCCACCGTGGGCATCGCCATCAAGACCCTGCTCGGCGAGAAGTACCTCGCCGTCGACCCCCTCGGCGACGCCCCGCAGGACCCCGGCTCCCGCATCACCGCGAGCCGCACCACCTCCCCGTACGACGTCACCCAGGCGTTCAACGGGCTCGGGGAGACCATCGGGGAGATCGACACCGAACAGCTCGCCAAGAGCTTCGAGACGATCTCCGCCACCTTCAAGGACTCCCCGCCCCACGTCCGCAGCGCCGCCGACGGACTCTCCGCCCTCTCCCGTACGGTCTCCGAACGCGACGCCCAGCTCGCCACCCTGCTCCGCAGCAGCAAACAGCTCACCAAGACCCTCGCCGGGAAGAAGAGCAGCTTCGAGACGCTCCTGGAGGACGGGAACCTGCTCCTCGGCGAGATCCGGGCCCGCCGCGACTCCATCCATCTGCTGCTCACCGGCACCCGCGACCTCGGCACCCAGCTCACCGGACTCGTCCGGGACAACGACAAGCAGCTCGGGCGGACCCTGGAGTCCCTCGGCCGGGTCACCGCCGTCCTGGTGAAGAACCGCAAGAGCCTGGACAAGGTCCTCGCGATGACCGGTTCGTACAGCCGGCTCGTCGGCAACACCCTCGGCAGCGGGCGCTGGTTCGACAACTACGTCTGCGGCGTCGTGCCCAAGAACTACCTTCCCGCCGGCACACCCCCGGCGACCGGATGCATGCCACCCCGGCAGCAAGGGGGCCGCTGACATGAGACGCACCCGCATCATCGGCATCGGCACCGGACTGGCCCTCGTCGCCGTCGCGGCGGCGACCGGTGTGAGCGCCCTGGAGGAGGACGGGAAGACCACCGTCACCGCCTACTTCGACCGGGCCACCGGCGTCTACGCCGGATCCGACCTGCGCATCCTCGGCGTCAAGGCCGGCACCGTCGACTCCGTCGAGCCCCGCGGCGAAGAGGTGAAGGTCGTCCTGCGCCTCGACCGGGGCATCGACGTCCCCGAGGACGCCCACGCCGTCGTCGTCGCCCCCAGCCTCGTCGCCGACCGCTACATCCAGCTCGCCCCGGCCTACGACGGCGGCCCCCGGCTCGCCGACGACGCGGTCCTGCCCGCCGCCCGCAACGCCACCCCCGTCGAGGTCGACGAGCTGTACGCCTCCATCACCGAACTCTCCACCGCGCTCGGCCCGAACGGGGCCAACGCCGACGGGGCGCTCGCCCGGCTGCTGGACACCGGGGCGAAGAACCTCGACGGCAACGGCAAGGCCATCGGGGAGTCCATCGAGCAGTTCGGCAAGGCCACCAAGACGCTCGACAAGAGCAGCGGAAACCTGTTCGACACCCTCGCCCACCTCCAGACCTTCACCACCATGCTCAAGGAGAACGACGGCAACGTCCGCAGCGCCGAGCAGCAGCTGAACACGGTCACCTCCTTCCTCGCCGACGACAAGAAGAACCTCAGCGCGGCCCTCAAGGAACTCGGCACCGCCCTCGGCCAGGTCAAGGCCTTCATCGCC
This sequence comes from Streptomyces sp. NPDC048142, assembly GCF_043202835.1. Lineage (NCBI taxonomy): Bacteria > Bacillati > Actinomycetota > Actinomycetes > Kitasatosporales > Streptomycetaceae > Streptomyces > Streptomyces sp. NPDC048142. The sequence goes on along the minus strand of NZ_JBIDBC010000023.1, from coordinate 6,928 downwards.
AAGAACCGCGGCGCGCTCAAGAAGAACGTCGAGGCCCTGGTGCCCGTCACCCAGGCACTCGTCGACCAGCGAGCCTCGCTGGCCGAGGCGATGGACACCCTCCCGCTTGCCGCGGGCAACGTCCTCAACGCCTACGACCCGGCCAACCGCACCCTCAACGGGCGCACCAACCTCAACGAACTGTCCATGGGCGGACCGCTCGTCGACCCCGCCGCCTCGGCCGGCCGGCTCACCGGCCTCGCCCCCGTCGACGCGAACCGCCGCAAGGCGCTGCCCGTCCTGCCGCTGCCGGAGGTCGGCACGGTCTACGGCACCCCCGAGAAGCAGTCCGAGAAGCAACCCGGCAAGCAGTCCGAGAAGCAGCCCGGCGAGCAGAAGGGGGCGCGACGATGAACGACGACGCCCGGCGCGGACCCGTCGTACGGGCCGCCGTCGCAACCGTGGCCCTGCTCGCCACCGGCGCCCTGACCGCCCTGGTCGTGGTCCGCCCCGACGTTCCCTCCTTCACCGGCATCGAGCAGTTCCCGCTGCCCGGCGGCGCGGACCTCGGCGACCGCCCGTACGAGGTGACCGCCGAGTTCGGCGACGTCCTCAGCCTCGCCCCGCAGTCCTCGGTCAAGGTCAACGACGTGTCCGTCGGGCGCGTCACAAGGATCGCCCTCGCCCCGGACGGCTGGCGGGCCCGGGTCACCATGCGGGTCAACGGGAAGATCAAGCTCCCCGCCAACGCCTACGCCCGCCTCGAACAGTCCAGCCTGCTCGGCGAGAAGTTCATCCAGCTGACCCCGCCGCCCGAGGGCACCGGACGCGGCTCGCTCGCCGCCGACGGACGCATCCCGCTCTCCCGCACCAACCGGAACCCGGAGGTCGAAGAGGTCTTCGGAGCCCTGTCGATGCTCCTCAACGGGGGCGGCGTCAACCAGCTCAAGACCATCACCACCGAGCTGAACAAGGCGCTCGCCGGGCAGGAACCGCAGATCCGCTCCATGCTCAACCGGGTCGACACACTCGTGACCAACCTGGACGAGAACAAGGGCGACATCACCAAGGCCCTCGACGGGGTCAACCGGCTCGCCGCCACCCTCGCCACCCGTAAACAGGACGTCGGAACGGTCCTGACCGGGCTCAGCCCCGGACTCAAGGTCCTGGAGAAGCAGCGCGGCTCGCTGCTGACCATGCTGCGCTCCCTCGACACGCTCTCCACGGTGGCCGTCGACACGATCAACCGGAGCAAAGCCGACATGATCGCCGACCTCAAGGCGCTCGCCCCGACCCTCAAGGCACTCGCCGACTCCGGCCAGGACCTCCCCGACTCCCTCCAGGTGCTGCTGACCTACCCCTTCACGGACGAGGTGCTGCGCGGCGTCAAGGGCGACTACCTCAACGTCTACCTGGATGTGACGGCCCTGCCCGGTACGCAGATCATCCCCGCGCTCACCCCGGACGAGCCCGGGATCCCGCTGCCTCCGTCCGAGGGCGAAGGCGTGGCGGCGGCCCGCGGCGCGCTCCCGCTGCCGCTGCCCGCCGTGTCGGGCACGCCGAAGAGCACCGCTTCGGGCACACCGGGGACCGACGTGTCCGGGGCGCCGAAGACCGAGAAGGAGGCGACACCGTGATCACCCTCGCCATCCGGCTGAAGAACATCGCCTTCCTCGTCATCGCCGTCCTGGTGCTGGGCTATCTGGGCGTGCGGTACGCCGATCTCGGCCACTACGTCGGACTCCGCAGCTACTACACCGTCACGGTCCAACTCCCGCAGACGGGCGGCCTGTACACCCACTCCAACGTCACCTACCGGGGCGTCTCCGTGGGCCGGGTCGGCCCCATCGAGCTGACCGGGGAGGGCGTCGAGGCCGAGCTGCGGATCGAGAAGGACGCCCCGCCGATCCCGGACAGCCTCACCGCCGTCGTCGCGAACCTCTCGGCGGTCGGCGAGCAGTACGTCGATCTGCGGCCCACCCGCGGGGACGGCCCCTTCCTGGGCAACGGCTCCGTCATCGACGAGGCCGACACCACCATCCCCGCGCCCCCGACCGACGTCCTCACCAGCGTCGACGACCTGGCGAGCTCGGTGGACCTGGAGAGCCTTCGGACGGTCGTCGAGGAGTTCGGGGCCGCCTTCGAAGGGCGCGGCGAGGACCTCCAGGTCCTGCTGGACACCGGGGGCGACTTCATCGAGGCCGCCGACAAGGCCCTGCCGGTCACCACCCGGCTGATGGCCGACGGCGAGCGCGTCCTGCGCACCCAGGCCGAACAGGGCCAGGCCCTCAAGGGCTTCGCCTCGGGGGCCAGGGAACTGGCCGCCGAACTCAAGGGATCCGACGCCGACCTGCGCCGCCTCATCGCGACCACCCCGGACGCCGCCGTCCAGATCAGCGGACTGCTGCGCGACCTGGACCCGGCCTTCGGCGTCGTCGTCGCCAACCTCCTCACCACCTCGGAGGTCGCCGTCACCCGCCAACGCGGCCTGGAGGAACTCCTCGTGAAGCTGCCCGCCGTCGCCGCCGCCGGAGCGAGCGCGGTCGACGACGACGGCGCCCGGTTCGGGATGTCCGTCACCTTCTTCGAACCGCTGCCCTGCACCGCCGGCTACGGCGGGACGGTCTACCGCAACGGCCTCAACACCTCGGCCGGGCCCGCCGTCAACACCGCCGCCCGCTGCACGTCCTCGCCCGGCACCGGCATCAACGTCCGGGGCAGCGCCAACGCCCCCAAGGGCGGCCCGGTGCCGAAACCGGTCGTTCCGGGCTCGATGAAGCTGCCCGGAACCGTGGACGGCGCCTCCGCGACCGCGCAGCCGCCGACCGAGGGCATGGCCGGGCTGCTCGGCCTGGGAGGCGGCTCATGACCCCCCGCACCCGACGCCGGACCGGCTGGGCCGTGCTGCTCGTCGCCGCCCTGCTCTGCGGCCTGGGGGCCTGGTCGTACGGGCAGGCGCGCGGCGACCGCACGCTGTCCTACGCGAAGGCCCGCGACACCGCCCTGACCGAGGGCAAACGGCACCTCGCGACGCTGAACAGCCTGGACGGCGAGAACGCGAAGCGGGTCGACGACGGGTTACGGGCCTGGCTGGACTCCTCCACGGGACCGCTGCACGACCAGCTGGAGCGGACCCGGAACACCGATGCGAAGTCCCTGACGACAGCGGGCGACACGGCCCGGGGCAAGGTCACATCGGCGGCGCTGACCGCACTGGACGAGCGCACGGGCACGGCGGAGCTGATCGCCACCGTGGACGTCGAGGTCACCCCGCGCACCGGCCCGGCCGGCACCCAGCGCAAGCGGTTCGCGGCGACCCTCGCCCGTACGTCCGACGGCTGGAAGGTCAAGTCGCTCACGGCGATCGGGACGGGCGGCAGCCGATGAGGCCGCGGGGAGGAACGCCGACGGTGAACAGCACGACGACGGACGCGACGGACGCGGCGGACGCCACGGCAGAGGCGGCCGTGGTGGAAGCGACAGACGTGACGGACACGGCAGACGTGACGGACGCGGTGGATCTGACGGATTCCGTGGACGCGTCCCACCGCCGGTGGCCGCGCGTCCTCGGCGCGCTCCTGACGGTCGCCCTGATCGCCACGGGGGGCGCCCTGTACGCCGAGGGACGCCACCTGCGGGACACCCCGGCCACCGCGAACCTCGCGCTCACCGACGCCGAGGCGACCGCCCGCGTCACCGGCGACGTCAGCAGCGCCCTCCGGAAGGTCTTCTCGTACGGCCCCGGGGCCACCGCCGCCACCAGGGCGGCGGCGAAAGAGGTCCTGGCGGACCAGGCGCTCCAGCAGTACGCGGCGCTGTTCGGCCAGGTCGAGCGGCAGTCCACCGACCAGGAACTGACGCTCACCACCGACGTCGTCAAGGCCGGAGTGACCCGGCTGACCGGCAGCAGCGCCCACCTCCTGGTCTTCCTCGACCAGGTCTACGAGCGCCGGGGCCGCGCCCCCGCCACCGCCTCCGCGCAGCTCACGGTGACCGCCGAACTGCGCGACGGGCGTTGGTGGATCGTCGAGATCGGCTCCACATGACGGCGGGCCGGAGGCGATGGCGCACCGGTCCGGTTCGGCAGGCAGGGGAGAGGCAGCACATGGCACGCGAGCGGACGGCACGGCAGGACGCGGCACCGGCAAGGCCGGCACCGGCGGGGTCGGCACGGGCGCGGGCGAGGAATCCGCTGGTGATCGCGGCGCTGGCCCTGGCGGTGTGCGCGGCCGGAGCGGCGGGCTGGGGCGGCTGGCTGCGCTACGAGGCCACGCACGACGACGCGGCGGTCTTCGCGCAGGCGCGGGACGACGTGCTGGCGGCGGGCGAACAGGCGGTGCAGAACATGAACACCCTGGACCACCGCTCACTGGAGAAGGGGCTCGACAACTGGGAGCAGTCCACCACGGGCGATCTGCACCGCCAACTCATCGACGGACGTGACACGTTCGCTCAGCAGATCGCCGAGGCGAAGACGGTGAGCACGGCCAAGGTCCTCTCCGGTGCGGTGACCGAACTGGACCAACGGGCGGGCCGGGCCGGGGTGATGGTGGCGCTCCGGGTCACCGTGACCGCACCGAAGGGCGAACCGGCGGTGAAGGAGAGCCGGTTGCTCGGGAGCCTCACCCGGACCGCCGAGGGGTGGAAGCTCAGCGCGCTGGGCCAGGCGCCGGTCGGCGGCACGGCCGGCTGACCTCTCTGCCCCGCATCCGCCCGCCCCGCACGCCCCGGAGAGGATCCGCCCATGTCGACGACCCGTCACCTCGTCAACCGCCGCCGCCGACTGGCCACGGCTCCACCGCGTACGCCGGGGGCCGAGACGGATCCGGCACCCGCGCCGGACACGGCTGTCGCCACCGACGCCGGACCACAGGCCGAAGCAAGCACCGACACCGCCCGCCACACGGAAACCGACACCGACACCGACACCGGCATCGGCCGTGGCACGCACACCGAGACCGGCACCGATGCCACTGCCGAGACCGGCACGGATCCTGATGCCCCGGCGGCTGCTCCCCGTGTCAAGGCATCCCGCCCCCGGGTCCCGCTCCCCGTCGTCGTCCTGTGCGTCCTCACCGTCGTCCTCGGAGCCTTCGCCGCCTGGGCGTTCGCCTCGGCCGGCAGCCTCCGCGACGAGCCGGCCCGGCAGAACACCGCGCTCACCGACATCGGCCGCACCAGTGAGGTGAAGGGCCGGATCAGTGAGGCGGTCGGTGCGGTGTTCTCGTACGACTACGCCTCACCCGCCCGGTCCGACCGCGCGGCGAGCACCTATCTGACCGGCCGGGCCGTGCAGCAGCACAAGGACATGCTCGCCGACGTACGGGAGCAGGCCCCGAAGCAGAAGCTCGTCCTGACCACCACCGTCACCGGGAGCGGGGTCGAGTTCCTCGACGGCGAGCGCGCCCGCCTGCTGATCTTCGCCGACCAGAGCAACACCCGTACCGGCAAGGACGAGGAGACGACGTACGCGGCGGCCATGTTCGCCGTGGACGCCGTCCGACGCGGGGACACCTGGCTGATCGCCGCCATCGACACGTTCACCCGCTGAAGCCGGGAGCCCGGACCCCGGGCCCCCGGGAGACCGGCAGAGAACCCCGGACGCCGGGGGAGAGGGGAGCCCGCATGAGTGTCAACCGCACGGTGCGCCGCCGGCTCGGCGCCACGGCCACCGCCGTCGCCGCGATGACCGTGCTCACCGCGTCCCAGGCCCCGGGGTTCGCGCGGCCCGAGCCCCGGCAGGAGAAGGCGGCGTCCTCGGACGATGTCGTGTGGACCGAGGTGCCGGGAGACGACGTCTACCACACCGAGTTACCGCCGCTGCGGTCCCCGAAGCCGCCCGCGCCTCTGAAGCCCGGGACGAAACCCGATCCCGTGGTGGCCCGTGTCTGGTCCGAGGCGGGCATCCCGGCCACGGTGCTGGCCGCCTACCGCAAGGCCGAGAGAGCGGTGGGGCGCAGCGATCCGGGCTGCCGGCTGCCGTGGCAGCTGCTCGCGGCGATCGGCAAGGTCGAGTCCGGCCAGGCGTCCGGCGGGCGGGTCGACGCGCGGGGGACGACGCTCACCCCTATCCTCGGCCCCGCGCTCGACGGCAACGGTTTCGCCCTGATCCGGGACACCGACAAGGGGGCGTACGACGGCGACCGCACGTTCGACCGGGCCGTCGGGCCGATGCAGTTCATCCCGTCCACCTGGGCGGCCTGGGGCGCGGACGGCAACGGCGACGGCCGCCGGGACCCGAACAACATCTACGACGCGGCGCTCGCCGCCGGGCACTACCTCTGTGCCGGGTCCCGCGATCTGGCCCGCCGCGCCGACCTGGACCGGGCGATCCTCAGCTACAACCGCTCCGAGACCTATCTGCGGACGGTGCTGTCCTGGCTGGAGTTCTACCGCGAGGGCAGCCATCCGGTCGCCGACGGCACGGGAGTCCTCCCGGCCGGCCCAGGCCCCGGCGGGAAGACCCCGCCCAAGGCCCCGGTCGGCGACGGCCCCGGCACGCCGGAACGTCCGGGCAAGGGCGACGGAGGCATCGTTGTCGGCCCACAGCCCACGCGGCCGCCGGGCCCGACGCCCCCGCCCGGCCCGCCGGACCCCGGCTCACCGAGCCCCGACCCGACGGACCCGACGGACCCGACGGACCCGACCGATCCGACGGACCCGACCGATCCGACGGACCCGGACCCGACCGATCCGGACCCGACCGACCCCGATCCGTCCGATCCGGGCCCGACCGATCCGGGCCCCACCGACCCCACCGACCCCGACCCCACCGACCCGGGCCCCGACCCGACGGACCCGACCGACCCGAGCCCCACAGACCCGGGCCCGAGCCCCAGTCCCGACCCGACCGCCTGAGCTTGCTCCGCTTTGACGGACACCATTGGTGTGGTGGTCAGGCCGCGAGCGCGGTCTCGTACTCGGCGGGACTGCGGTAGCCGAGGCTGCT
>NZ_JBIDBC010000022.1:6052-143889 GCF_043202835.1 Streptomyces sp. NPDC048142 | reverse complement strand
CAACTGTCTCCGCGTCATGCACACCGGACTACACGATCCACCCCCGAAGCGAGGGCGAATCCCGCAGATTGATCACGACTCGATACAGGCCCTAGGACCTGTCGTCAGCTGCCTGTCGAGCGCCGCCCCGGCAGCCACTTGCTGGTGCGCGAGCTGTGTCCGAGGCTCTCGGGGCCGTTGCGGACGCCACGGTGCTCAGTCCAGCGTCTGGGTCAGCTCACTGCGCGTCGACGTGTGTACGACCCGGGCGCGCGCCCCGTTGACCAGCGGCAGGAACGGCGGCACATGGCCGCACTCGACGTCGGCGACGATCGGCACGTTCAGCGGTCCGAGCGCGTCCAGCACGGCCTGACGCTGGGTGAGCGAGGCCATGTCCGGGGCTGAAGTCCGGCCGACGAGTACGGCGTTGGCCGCGTCGAAGAATCCGGCCAGCCGCATCCCGTGCAGATTGCGGCAGATGGCGAACGCGTCGTCGCCGCTGGCCTCCACGTACACGAGAAGACCCTCCGGGGCGTGCGTCCGGGCGAAGGCGGACGCGTCGAGGTACGGCGTGCCGGCGAGGTTGACCAGCATCTCGATACAGCCCCCGACGAGCCGCCCCTCGACGTCCACGTCGCCGCCGCCGTCCAGTCGGGTCCACCGGCCCGGGGTGTCCAGCGTGAAGGTGTGGACGTCCGGGTGCTCGGCGTAGTCGTCCCGGCCCGTGGCCCGGTGCCGCTCCGGCGGAATCTGGGTGAACCGGTGGCCCGGCGGCGCGGCGACGATGTCCAGCCAGGACGCCAGCCCCTCCGGCGCCCGGTAGGGGGTGTCCATGAGGTTGTTCCCGTGCACGGTCGCCGTCCCGGTGAGGAGGGTCAGCGGTGTCATGACGGTGGACAGGTCCGAGTAGCCCACCAGCCAGGTGGGCTCGGCCGTACGCAGCCGGTCCCAGTCGAGCAGCGGCAGCAGGTCGATGGCGCTCTCCCCGCCCCACGGCGGCACCACGGCCCTGATGCCGGGGTCCGTCAGCATCGCCGTCAACTCGGCCGCCCGGTCGGCCGCGGACGCGCTGATGTGCCCGGAGCCGTCCATGCACCGGCCGGTCACGACCTCGTACCCCCGCGCCCGCACATCGCGCACCGCCACGGCGAGCCGCTCGCGCAGTTCCTCGGGCACGCCGCTGGACGGGGAGGTGATCCCGACGCGGTCACCGGGCTGAAGAGGGCGTGGGTAGCGAAGTGGCATGCGCCGGATTCTGGCACAGCGCCCGGAGCTCCGGCCGGTGCGGTCTCGAACCGACACTCGAAGAAGGTTAGGCTGGCCTAAGTCAATTCGGTTCTCTCGTCCCGGCGGGCGAGGCGCTCAGGCCGACCACGCGTACGAAGGGGCAGTGTCCATGACGATCCACCGAACCGTCGTCGTCCGAGTGCGGCCGCTCACCGCGACCATGACCCGCGTCACCCTCCACGGAGAAGGCCTGGCGGACTTCGGGTCCACCGGCGTCGGGGACGAGTACGTGCGGATCTTCCTGCCGCACGGCCCGGACCGCACCGACGTCTCCCTGCCCCGGACGACCGAGCAGGGCGGGTGGGAGACCCCCGAGGGGCGGCCCGTCGCGCCGATGCGCACGTACACGGTCCGCGCGGTGCGCCCGGAGGCGTGCGAGGTCGACATCGACTTCGTGCTCCACGAGGGCGGGGTGGCGTCCGGCTGGGCCGCCGAGGCGCGGCCCGGGGACGTCGTGGGCGTCAACGACCCCACCGGGCTCTACAGCCCCCCGGCCGATCTCACCTGGCAGGTGCTGGTCGCCGACCAGACCGGTCTGCCCGCCGCCGCCCGCCTGCTGGAGAACACGCCGGACCAGGTCAGGACCCGGGTGGTTCTGGAGGCGCCCGGCCCCTCGGCCGTGCTGCCCCTGCGGGAGCTGCCCGACTCCAAGGTGACCTGGACCTACGGCGGAAACGGCCACGGTCCGAGCCGGCTGGCCGACCTGGTGGCCGCCGCCGTCCCGCCCGGCACGGATCTCGCGGGCGGGTACGTCTGGGTCGCGGGGGAGACCAACGCCCTGCGTGCGGTACGCCGTTACCTCCGGCGCGAGCTGGGGCTCCCGGCGGAGCGCTTCAAGGTCGTCGGCTACTGGATACCCAACTCCGACACCTGGTCCGAGCGGTACGAGGCGCTGCCCGACGCCGTACGCTCCGAGCTGGAGGCCCTCTGGGACAATCCGGCCGGCGACTCCGAGGACCTCACCATCCGCTACGAGGCCCGGCTGAGCGATCTCGGGCTCTGACCGGACCCGGACCGTCCTCCTTGGCCGACAGGCCCGACAGGCCCGACAGGCCCGACAGGCCCGACAGGCCCGACAGGCCCGACAGGCCCGACAGGCCCGACAGGCCCGAACAGGCCCGCCGGGGCCGCGCGCGCCGCGGATCTTGCGCGAGACCCCCTCGGCCTCTCCGGACGGGCGGGGGCGCCGACATGACCGCCCCGCCCGCCACCCCCGGCCATCCCCGCACCAGCCGCCTCGACGGCAACGCTCCGATCGCCCACAGCTGCTCCCCTGCCGGCGGCCCCGCACACTCTGTGCGGGGCCGCCGCCGTGTTCACCGGGCAGCACCTAGGCTGCGAACCTGCACCGGCCCCGACCCAGGAGCGCACCCCCATGCCCGAACCCGTTCGCGAACTCCCCTTCCCCGACGCCCTCCGCCCCGACGCGGCCCCCGCGCCGCATCCGCTGCTCGCACCGGTGACCGGGTACCTCGGCACCTGGCGGGGCACGGGCCGCGGCGCGTATCCGACGCTGGAGGCGGATTTCACGTATGTGCAGGAGGTCACTTTCAGCCACGACGGGCGGCCCTTCCTCGCGTACGAGGCACGGGCCTGGCTCCTCGACGCCGACGGGCACCCCCTGCGGCCGTCCGCCCGGGAGAGCGGATGGTGGCGCCTGCAGCCGGACGGGCGGGTGGAGGCCCTGATCACCCAGCCCACCGGCATCGCGGAGATCTCGGTCGGCCACGCCCGCGACGGCGCCGTCGACCTCGCCACCGAACAGGTGTCCCTCGCCCCCACCGCCAAGCAGGTCGACGCCACCCGCCGCCGCTACACCCTGACGGATCAGGATACGCTCGCCTTCGTCCACGATCTCGCCGCGATCGGCCGCCCGCTGCAGCACCACCTCTCGGCGAAGCTCCACCGAGAAGCCCCTGGCCAGCGCGTTTAGTTGCCGGAGTGTGACCAAGGCGGAGCATGGAGACCGGCCCGCGGGGCAGGTGCACGGGTAGCCAGGAGAACAGGAGTACCTTCCCGATGTCCCTTCCCTCGTACCCGGATTCCTCGTACCCGGGACAGCCCGCAGCCGATCACGGCCCCTACGGCAGCCAGGCGCCCGCGCCGACGAACGGCTTCGCGGTCGCCGCACTCGTACTCGGCCTCATCGCCTGCCTGTCCTTCTGGACCGTGGTGGGCGGGCTGCTCCTCGGCCTGCTCGCCATCGTCTTCGGCATCATCGCAGCGCTCCGCACCCGCCAGGGCCGCGCGCCGCGCCGGGTGATGGCGATAGTCGGCGCCGCGTTCGGGGCGCTCGGGCTCATCGGATCCGTGGTCGTCCTCGTGGTGGTCGTCTCCGTGTTCGACTCCCAGGAGTTCAAGGACCTTGAGGACTGCCTGAACCAGTCGAGCGGTCAGACGGCCGAGGACCGGTGCATGGACGACTTCGTCGACGAGCTGACCAACTGACGACCCCGGGGAAGCCGTTCCGCGGGGCGGAAGGCGTACGCTCGGCTCATGGTGCACGTACTGGGCAGCAGGATCCTGCTGCACCCCACCGATCCCGAGCGTTCCCGCGTCTTCTACGGCGAGGCCCTGGGCCTCGCCGTCTACCGGGAGTTCGGTACGGGCCCCGAGCGCGGCACGGTCTACTTCCTCGGCGGCGGGTTCCTGGAGGTCTCCGGCCGGGGCGGGGAGCCGCCCTCGTCGGCCGTACGGATCTGGCTCCAGGTGGAGGACGCCGAGGCCGCCCACGCCGAACTGCGGGCGAAGGGCGTGAGCGTCCTGCGGCCGCCGCGGCGCGAGCCCTGGGGACTGGTCGAGATGTGGATCGCCGACCCCGACGGCGTGCGGATCGCCGTCGTCGAGGTGCCGGACGACCATCCGCTGCGCTACCGGCCCTGAGCGGCTGACCCAGCGCCACCGACGACGTCAACCGGTGCCCTGCGACCTCCGCACACCTGTCCACACCCGCCCGGCGGCGCACCGCGGTTGCATGCGCACCGGGTGTTTGCCACGGTGTCCCTGGGCAGGCGGCCCGGTGATCTCCGGGCCGCACCGCCCGGTGACCGCCCGCAACGGAAGCACACCGCAGAGAGAAGGAGGGTTCGATGTCCTCGAAGCGACGTCGTAAGAAGAAGGCCCGCCGCAAGAACGGCGCGAACCACGGCAAGCGTCCACAGAGCTGAGACGACGCCGCGGCCCCACCGGGCGCAGGAGCCTGGTGGGGCCGGGCGGTTTCCGTGGGCCGGGGGAGGGCCGTGTGGAACTCGGGTCCCGATGGTGATGCCCGATGGACGACGGGTTCACACCCCGGGCGGGGCCGTGGGTTCCGTTCCCGCCCCGGCGCAGACCGAAGCGGCCGTCCCGACCACGTACTCCAGCATCTCCTTCGCCCGCCGGGCGGACAGCGCCGGATCCCAGCCGGCCTCCGCCCCGAGTCAGGCCGGCATCCCCGCCATGAACGCGTCCCCCGCGCCGACCGTGTCCACCACCCGTACCGGCACGGCCGGGACGGACACCGCCGGGGCCCGAAGGGGACGTGCCCGTCACGGCTCCACCACGATCTTGCGGCCGATCCCCGCCCGGAAGCGCTCGATCGCCTGCGGATACTGCTCCAGCGGCAGCCGGTCGCTGATGAACACCGACGCGTCCAGCACCCCGCTCGCGAAGAGCGCGGCGGCCCGTTCGTAACTGTGGAGCACGGCCATCGAACCGGTGATGGTGATCTCCTGGTTGTAGATCCTGTACGGCTCGATCACCGCGGTCGTGGCGTAGTCGGAGACCCCGAACTGGAGGAACGTACCGCCCTTGGCGACCCTCCCCAGGCCGTCCTGGATCGCCCCGGCGTTGCCCGTCGCGTCGATGACGACGTCCCAGCCGCCCGGCCGGTCCAGCTCCTCGGCACGGGCGGCCGCGCCCGTGCAGCCCAGGGCCGTCGCGGTGGACAGCCGCCGGGCGTTGACATCCAGCATGTCCACCGACGCGGCGCCGGTGCGCTTGGCCAGCTCCAGCATCATCAGCCCCATGGTCCCGGACCCGTAGATCAGCACCTGGGCTCCGAGGTTGCCCTTGAGCACGTCGTACCCGCGTACCGCGCAGGACAGCGGCTCGATCAGCGCCGCGTCCCGGACCTCGATGTGCTCCGGCAGGCGTACGCAGTTGGCGACGGGCGCCACCGCGAACTCGGCCGCGCCCCCGGGCGCGGTGACACCGATCGCCGCCCAGTTGTCGCAGAGGTTGCCCCGCCCCGAACGGCAGTAACGGCATGCGTGGCAGTGCAGCGAGGGGTCCACGGCCACCTGGTCGCCGACGGACAGTTCGGTGACGTCCGCACCGAGGCCGACGATCTCCCCGGCGAACTCATGACCCGGGACGATCGGCAGGGTCGGTGCGAACTCGCCCTGGAGGATGTGGAGATCGGTGCCGCACAGCCCGCACGACGCCACCTTCACGACCACCTCGCGAGGGCCGGGCGTGGGGTCCGGGACGGTGGTCACGGAGACCTTGCCGGGGGCTTCGACGATGGCTGCCCTCATTTGACTGCTCCCAGGGAGAGGCCCTGGACGAGTTTGTCCTGGGCGGCGTAGCCGGCGACGAGCACCGGCAGGGACACGACCACCGACGCCGCGCACAGCTGGGCGAGGAAGAGGCCCTGGCTGGTGACGAAGGTGGTCAGATGGACGGGGGCGGTCCCGGCGACCACACCGGTCAGCACCCGCGCGAACAACAGCTCGTTCCAGCTGAAGATGAAGCAGATCAGGGCGGTCGCGGCGATACCGGGACCGGCGACCGGGGCGACGACCCGGCGCAGCACCGTCGGCAGCCGGGCCCCGTCGACCTGCGCCGCCTCGATGATGGAGACGGGGACGTCCGCGAGGAAGGACTGCATCATCCACACCGCGATCGGCAGGTTCATCGAGGTGTGGAGCAGGACCAGCAGCCAGATGTTGTCCAGCAGCCCCGCGTTCTTCGCGAACAGGTACACCGGCAGCAGCCCGGCGACCACCGGCAGCATCTTGGTGGACAGGAAGAAGAACATCACGTCCGTCCACTTGCGCACCCGCCGGATGGACAGCGCGTACGCCGCCGGAAGCGCGAGCAGCAGCACCAGCACGGTCGAGAAGAACGAGGCCGCCAGCGAGTTGACCAGCGGCGGCCACGGCGTCGGGCCGCCTCCGCCGCCGAAGAAGGTGCGGTAGCCGTCCAGCGTCAGCGCGGCGGCGAGCGACGGCGGGTTGGTCGCCGCGTCGGCCTCCGCGTGGAAGGACGTCAGCACCATCCACAGGGCGGGCAGACAGAAACCGATCCCCACGACCCAGGCGGTCACGCCCAGCGCGGCCGAACGCCGTCGGCCCTTGCGCGTGGAGGCGTTGACGGATGCGGATGGGTACGCGGCGGTGGATGGGTACGCGGAGGTGGATGTCGTGGTCGAGGCGCTCATGCGCGGCTCGCCTCCTCACGGAAGAGGGAGGAGACCACCCGGAGCGCGAAGGTGGCGATGACGATCGTGCCGATCACCACGACCACGCCCGCGGCGGACGCCAGCCCGTACTCATGGGCCCGGTAGAAGGTCTCGTAGACGGTGTACGGGAGGTTGGCGGTGCCGAGACCGCCGGAGGTGATCGTGAACACCGCGTCGAAGTTCTGCACGATGTACACCGACCCGAGCAGGATGCCGAGTTCGAGGTAGCGGCGCAGATGCGGCAGGGTCAGATGGCGGAACGTCTGCCAGGGCCCGGCCCCGTCCAGCCGCGCGGCCTCCATGATCTCGGCCGGCCGGCTCTGCAGCCCGGCCAGCAGGATCAGCATCATGAACGGCGTCCACTGCCACACGAGCGACGCCTCGATGGCGATCAGCGGCATCTCGGACGTCCACTCCGGCTGCGCGACGGACTCGATGCCGAACAGCTCGCCGAACCAGGTGAGCACCCCGTTGAACAGCCCGTACTCGGGGTTGTAGAGCGCGTGTTTCCACAGCAGCGCGGCGGAGACCGGCACCAGCAGGAACGGGGTGATCAGCAGGGTGCGCACGAAGCCCCGGCCGAAGAAGGCGCGGTCCAGGAGCAGGGCGAAGACGAGCCCCAGCACGACGCTGACGATCACGACGGACGCGGTGAGGACGACGGTCGTCACGACGGACTCGCGCAACGCCTCGTCGGTGAAGACCGACGCGTAGTTGGAGAGACCGGTGAAGTGGCGCTTCTCCGGCTTGAGGGAGTTCCAGTCGAAGAGGGAGATCACCAGGGTCGCCACGAAGGGCAGTTGGGTGACGGCGATCAGGAAGACCAGCGCCGGCAGCAAGGGTGCGCGGGTCGCCCAGGCACGCCGCCGATTGCTGCCGCCCGGCTTCTTCGCCGGAGCCGGCCGGGGCGTGGTCACTCCGGTCGCGGTGACGGTCATCGGTACTCCTCCGCGACCTTCTCGGCCAGCTTCTGGGAGGCGGCGAGCGCGGCGTCCACCGACTGGCGGCCCGCGATGGCGGCACTGATCTCCCGCGCCACCCGGGTGCCCAGATCGGTGAACTCCGGTATGCCGACGAACTGGATGCCCGCCGTCGGGCGGGGCTGGGTGCCCGGATTCTTCGGATCGGCCTCGGAGATGGCCCGCTCGGTGACATCGGCGAACGCGCCCGCCTCCGCGCGGTAGTCGGGGTTGGCGTAGGTGGAAGCCCGTTTGCCGGCGGGCACGTTGGACCAGCCGCGGGTGGCGCCGACGAGCTCCTCGTACTCCTTGCCCGACGCCCAGGACACGAACTTCCAGGCGTCGTCGGACTTCGTGGATGCCTTCTGCAGACCCCAGGCCCAGGTGTAGAGCCAGCCGGAGCTCTTGGTCCGCTCGACGGGGGCGGGGACGTACCCGATCTTCCCCTTCACCGGGGAGCCCTTCGCCTCCAGGGACCCGGCGCCCGCCGTGGCGTCGTACCACATGGCGGTCTTGCCCTGGGTCATGTTGTTCAGGCATTCGGCGTACCCGGACTGCGGGGCGCCGAGCTCTCCGTGCTTCCGCACGAGATCGACGTAGAACTTCGTGGCCTTCCTGAACTCCGGTGCGGTCAGCCGCGGTTCCCAGTTCTCGGTGAACCAGGTGCCGCCCATCGTGTTGACGACCGTGGTCAGCGGGGCGATGACCTCGCCCCAGCCGGGCAGTCCGCGCAGGCAGATGCCCTTCATCCCGGGCTCCGCCCCGTCCGTCCGCTCGGCGAGCTTCGCCACCTGCTCCCAGGTCGGCTTCTCGGGCATCGTGAGGCCCTGCTCCTCGAAGACGTCCTCGCGGTACATCAGGAAGGACGACTCGCCGTAGAAGGGCTGGGCGTAGAGCCTGCCGTCCTCGGCGGTCAGCGAGTCCCGCAGCGGTTGCAGGATGTCGTCCTGGTCGAAGGCGGTGTCGGCCTCCGCGTAGTCGTCCAGGGGGTGCAGCCAGCCGTTCTTCGCGAAGAACGGCAGCTCGAAGTTGCTGATGGTGGCGATGTCGTACTGGCCGGCCTGGTTGGAGAAGTCCTGGCTGATCTTGTCGCGCACGTCGTTCTCGGGCAGCACCGTGAAGTGGACCTTGATGCCGGTCTCCTTCGTGAAGTGCCGCGCGGTCAGCTTCTGCAGGTCGATCATCTGTGGGTTGTTCACCATCAGTACGTTCAGCGCGTCGCCGCCCCCGAAGTAGGTGCCGCCCGCTCCGGCGCAGCCGGTGGCGAGCAGGGCCAGGGCGGCGGTCACGGCGCGGGCCCGACCGCGTACGCGTGGTCGGCGGCGGCGCCCTGGCCGGTCCGGATGAGGCAGGTGAGGCATGGGGGCTCCTGATCAGTCGTAGCGGCTCGGTGACCGGGTCGCCGTCGGGGCATGACAAGCCAGGCCCCGACGGTGAGGATGGAGCGGGTGCGCGGGTGCGGGAGCCTTGCGGGTGACGGTGGGTGCGGGGCGGGTGCGGACGGTGCTGTCGGCGGCGGTGCGTACGGTGCTACGGGCGGTGGGCCGGTCAGACGCGGATGACCTGGGGGCCCAGGAGGGAGTAGCGCTGGGCCTCGGCCGAGGGGAGCCCGGCATCGGTGACGATCGCTTCGAAGTCGCCGACCCGGGCGAACCGGCAGAAGCTCACCGCCCCGAACTTGCTGTGGACCCCGGCGAAGATCCTGCGTCGCGAGCTGCGCAGCGCCTGCGTCTTCACCTCGGCGACGGCGGGGTCCGGGGTGGTGAGGCCGTACGCGCGGGAGATGCCGTTGGCCCCGAGATACGCGAGGTCGATGACGAAGTCCGCGAGCATCCGGGAGGCCCAGTGGTCGACGGTCGCCATCGTCGAGCCGCGCACCCGGCCGCCCAGCAGCAGCACCGAGGTCTTCTCCGCCCCGGCGAGGGAGGTGGCGACGGCCAGGGAAGCGGTGACCACGGTCAGCGGCCGGTCCTGGGGAAGCGCCTCGGCGATGAGCTGCGGGGTGAAGCCCTCGTCCACGAAGACCGTCTCGGCGTCACCGAGCAGATCGGCTGCGGCGGTCGCTATCCGCGACTTCTGCGGAACGTTACGGGTGGTGCGGACGGCGAGCGTGGTCTCGAAACCGGCCGACTCCACCGGGTAGGCGCCGCCGTGGGTCCGGCGGACGAGTCCGTGCTCCTCCAGCACATGCAGATCGCGGCGGACGGTCTCCTTGGCGACCTTGAACAGGTCCGCGAGGGCGTTCACCCCGACCGACCCCTCCCGCCGGGCCGTCTCCAGTATTCCCCGACGGCGTTCCTCGGTGTCCACGGCACACTTCCCTGGTTGCTGCTGGGCCCGTTGCGGGCGGAGCCCGCTTGTCCGTTCGGGCTCATGTGTCGTTTGTACAAGCAGTCCCAGGGCAACGACCAGCGGCTTCACCGGATCCCCTCGACCCGTTCGTGCCCGTTTCCCGGATGTGACGCCGCTGGTCACGCGCAGGAAGGCCGCTGAACCGGTCGCGCGGGCAGCCCGCTTTCCCGCGATCACCGCCCGAATGGTGCCCGAAGTGCGAGCCCCGGCCTCCGTGATGCCGGAAGGGCGGCACGGGACGGCCGGGGCGCGGGGTACAGGAGGGCCGCGGCTCGGGCGCGTGGGGCGAGGCATGGGTGGGGGCGGGGCAGGGGCGGCTCGGGGCGGGTCAGGAGAGCACGGTGCGGTCCTCGCCCTCGCTGCGGTGGGGCAGGGGCACCGCGCCCCTGCCGGGCGTCTGCGGATAGAACCGCTTGGCCCAGCGCCGGAACGGGCCGATCGGCCCGTCACCGGAAGCCAGCCGGGGCGGCTGCTGGTACTGCTTGTGATGCCAGATCGGGAAATCGGCGGCGGTGAACTCGCAACTCGACCGGAAGACAGGGCGATCCAGAAGCCGGGCCGCGGTACGGCTGACGATCCGGGCCAGCCGGGGCGGCAGCCGGCCCGGATCGTCGAAGGCGATGCGGTTCAGCTGCCGGAACTGCATCCGGTGGGGCCCGATGGCCGTCGGCATCACCATCGTGCACATCCGCAGCCCGAAGCGCGGGGTGTGCACATCGGCGTGCAGGCAGCCGAGGCCATAGCCGTCCACGCGCACATCGACGGTGAAGTCACCCACAAGCGGCGCCGACTCATGGGCGCGCATGGACAGATGGAACGTCGCGTCGTCGTACGCCACGGGCCCGTCGATCTCGGCCTTCGTCCAGCCGTGCAGGGTGGCGAAGTGACCGAGGTCGACAGAGTTCTCGATGACCTCCTGGACGTTGCCGGCCAACTCCCAGGCGGCCGTACGCGGAGGCCTGTGCCCGATCTCGTGCCACTGCGGGACGGACCAGTCCGGATCCCGGCCGTCGTGGTGCCGCCAGACGAAGACACCCCCGTTCACCTCGTGGACGGGTAACCGCGTCAGCGGTGACCGGGGCGGCGGCGTGCCGTATCCCGTGCGCACACACCTACCGTCGGGGCCGAACGAGAAGAAGTGGAAGGGGCACGTGAGATCCTCCCCCTCGACCTTCGCCAGACCGAGATGGGCGCCCAGATGCGGGCAGTACGGACGGACGGCGCGGAGCGCTCCCGTGCCGGTGCGATACAGGACGACGTCGCGCCCCGCGAGCGGCCGGGGTGAGCACGGTGCCCGGCCGCAGCTCGTGCGAGAAGGCCAGCGCGGCCCAGCCGCTCGGGTAGGGCAGGGCAGGCGCCCCTGCCGCGTCGGCCGGCGTCGGGCCCTCACTGATGGCTCGCCCGTACTCGCGTGACACTCCCACGACTCCCCCTCCACGATCGGTCGCACGGAGGCTGCCCAGAGCCGCGCCCGGTTCCTCCCGGCGCGCCGCACACCACCCGAACGGGACGACAGGTGCGACGCGTTGACGGGAGGAGGAGGGGGCGGCCCTCAGAGCGCGTCGCCGAAAGCCTCGGCCAGCTCACGCCATGCGGCACGCGGCAGCCCGCCGCCGCCCTCCTCGGCGGTGAGCACCTGCAACGCGACGTGGTCGGCCCCGGCGTCGAGGTATTCCTGTGTCCGGCGCCTCACCTGCTCGGCGTCGCCCAGCGCGAAGAGGGCGTCCAGGAGGCGGACGCTGCCGCCGCCGTCGAAGTCGTCTTCCGTGAACCCCAGGCGCACCAGGTTGCCGGTGTAGTTGGGCAGTTGGAGATACATCCCCAGCATCGTCCGCGCGGTGGCGCGGGCCCGGTCGAGGTCGGTGTCCAGCACCACGGTCAGCTCCGGGGCGAGCAGCGCGTCGGGGCCGAGCGCCTCGCGGGCCTCCACGGTGTGCTCGGTGGTGACGAGATAGGGGTGTGCCCCCAGCGACCGGCCGGCCGCGAGTTTCAGCATCCTCGGCCCGAGCGCCGCCAGGATCCGGTGTCCGGATCCCACGGACGGTTCGGCGGCGTCGAGGGCGTCGAGGTAGGTCACCATCGCGCTGTACGGCTTCGCGTACTGCGGCACCATCGGCCCGTGGCTGACGCCCAGACCGAGGACGAAGCGACGGCGCGCGACCGGATCGATCGCCGCGATCGCGGCCGCCGCCTCCTCGGCCGTGTGGTTCCAGATGCTCAGGATGCCGGTGGCCACGGTGATCGAGCGGGTGGCGGCCACGACGGCGGCGGCGTCCTCGGGCGTCGGACTGCCCCCGATCCAGACGGTGCCGTACCCCAGCCCTTCGAGCTCGGCGAGCGCCTCCGCGATCGCCCCCTTGCCCGCGTCGTCCACCCGCGAAGGGTGCAGGGCGCTGCTCCAGATCCCCACGCGTCCGAATGCCCTGCTCGTACCGGAAATCTCAGTAGTCATGGTGAGATCAACAACGGCCCGGTCCAACTATTCCGGCCCGGAGAGGATTCACCCCAGGTCCTCAGCCCCCAAGTTCCCGGTTCCCAGTCCTCAGTCCTCCGGGACGTCCTTCATGAACACGACTCCGTCGATGCGGGCCAGATGTGCCGGGTCGAGCGGGGCGTAGCCGAAGTACGGGGAGGTGCGCCGTACGGGGCCCGTGGCGCCGAGGGCGGCGGCCAGCTCGGAGGCGTCCACCAGGCAGGGCTCGTCGGGGAGCGTGTACAGGTTTCCTTCGAGGGTGTCCGGCGGCGGGATGCCGACCCCCTGGTGCCGCATCGTGCCGAAGGCGGTGGCCAGGAAGCCGTACTCCTCGCCCAGACGGGCGTTCACGATGGCGCCCGCGCTCCACCACTCCAGCGGCCGGCCGGCCATGCGCATCGAGCTCATGTCCCGCTGGAGATGGCTGTTGTGGGCGTGTACCAGGACCGGCCCGCGTTCGGCGAGCGCGAGGAGGTTGTCGGCCATCATCTGATCCCGCAGGCCGGTCAGCCGTGCCAGGCGGCTCGGTGACGTGTCGGCCATCCAGTAGTGGTACCGCAGCAGACCCGCGGCGGCCCGTGCGTACAGGAGCGCACGGTCGAACGTGTCCCGCGAGTCCGCCGCGATCAGGTGCGGCGTCCACGCCCCGAGCAGCGCCCCCAGGTCATCGGCGAGCAGCCGCAGTTCCCCGGTCTCGGCCGAACGTCCGAAGGACGCGGACGGATCCAGCATCGCCGCGGGGTCGGTCCACCGGTCGTCGGCGCCGAGCAGGCGGTCGAGCGTCCCGGCGGTGCAGGGGAGCAGGCCCGGGTCCACGTGGTCCGTGAGGCAGCGGTGGAGCGAGGTGAGGGCTTCCCGGGGGCTCGCGGCGTACGCCATCTCCAGCGGGCCGTCGAAGCCGGCGAAGCGGACCTGGTCGGGGGCGGGCCGGCTGTCGTTGAACGCGCGCATCCAGCGCACCAGTTCACGGTTGGCGGCGGACGCCCCGAGACCGTGACCGAACCCCCGCTCCATCACCGCGTCGAGCGTGCCCGCGCCCGTCGTCACGTAGTCGTCCACCAGCAGGCCCGCCACACAGTCGCTCTCGATGGCGATGGCCCGGTAGCCCTCCCGCTCGACCAGCTGCCGAAAGAGGGCGTTGCGCAGGCGGAGAGGGGCGTCCACCCCGTGGGTGGGCTCGCCCAGGGTCAGGATCCGGGGCGGGGAGGCGAACAGTCCCATGACGGTGGCCGCCTCGACGGCGTGGGCGATGTCCTTGATGTCGTTGGCCATGGCTTCAACCGTATCGCTGAACCCTCGGTGGAGACTTTTCCGCGATATTGTGCGGCTCATGAGGCACAACCTTCAAAGAGGTGGTCGCTACCGCCCGGTGGACCTGGCCCGCCGGCACGGACTGTCGACGCAGGCCGTCAGGAACTACGAGGCGGCGGGGATCCTCCCGGCCGCCGGGCGTACGTCCCATGGCTATCGCACCTACACGCCGCTGCACGCGGGCGCCCTTGAGGCGTTCCTCGCGCTGGTCCCCGGTCATGGGCACGGGGCCGCGACGTCGATCATGCGAGCGGTGAACCGCGACGAGCCGGAGGAGGCGTTCCGCCTCATCGACGAGAGCCACGCCCAGCTCCTGGAGGACCGGCGGACGCTGCACGCCGTCGAGAGCGCCCTCCGCGACCTGGGACCCGGCACCGCACCCGCTCCCGATGACGACGCGTCGAACTCCGGCGGCATGTTCGTGGGACCGCTGGCGGGAAAGCTGGGCATCAGGCCCGCCACACTCCGGAAATGGGAGCGTGCCGGGCTCGTGACTCCGCGCCGCGACCCGCGGACCGGCTACCGGGTGTACGCCGGGACCGACGTACGGGACGCCGGCCTGGCCCACCAGCTCAGGCGGGGCGGCTACCGGCTGGACCAGATCGCACCGCTGATCGCCCAGGTCCGGGCGGCCGGCGGCCTGGAGCCGCTGGCGGCCGCCCTGCGCGACTGGAACGCCCGGCTGGCCGCCCGGGGGCGCGCGATGCTGGCCGGGGCCGCCGAACTGGACACCTACCTCCGCGATCGTGGCGAACCGGGGCGGCCGCCGGGCGCGCACCGCCCGCAAGAGACGTGAGGTGACCTGAGCGGGCCGCAGGCGACGTGAGCGGGCCTCCGGCGGGCGACCTGCGCGGGCTGTGCGCGGGTGGCGTGAGCGCGACGCTCAGGCGGGCAGCCGCCCCAGCAGAGCCGCGAAGTCCGTGCCCGCGGAGAGGGTGCCGAAGGCGAGCCCCCGGTCCCCGGCGATGCGGGACGCGCAGAACGCGTCGGCCACCGCCCCCGGTGCGTGACGTACCAGGAGGGAGCCCTGCAGCACGAGCGCGGCCCGTTCGATGACCCGGCGGGCCCGGAGCTGGGCGTCCTCCGGGCGCGCCAGCTCGGCCCGCAGCTCCCGCCAGGCAGCGTCGAGGCGCGCGTCCGCCCCGGCCGCCGCCTCGATCTCGGCGTGGAAGGCCCCCAGGGATTCGGGCTCACGCGTCAACGCCCGCAGCATGTCGAGGGCGTTGACATTGCCGGAGCCCTCCCAGATGCCGTTGAGCGGGGCCTCGCGGTACAGCCGCGGCATGCCGGACGCCTCGTCGTATCCGTTGCCGCCGAGGCACTCCAGGGCCTCGGCGACCGCGGCGGGCTGCCGCTTGCACACCCAGTACTTGCCGATGGCGGTGGCCAGGCGGAGGAAGGCGCGCTCCCCGCCGTCGCCCCGGTGTGCGCGGTCGGCGGCCCCCGCCAGGCGCAGGGCCAGGGTCGTGGCGGCCTCGGACTCCAGGGACAGGTCCGCCAGGACGTTGCGCATCAGGGGCTGGTCGATCAGCTTGGCGCCGAACACCGAGCGGTGGCGCGCGTGGTGGGCCGCCTGCGCGAGCGCGGCACGGGTGCCGGCGGCGGATCCGAGCACGCAGTCGAGGCGGGTCATCGTCACCATGTCGATGATGGTGCGCACGCCCTTGCCCTCGTCACCGACGAGCCAGGCGACGGTGTCGTCGAACTCGGGCTCGCCGGAGGCGTTGGAGCGGTTGCCGAGCTTGTCCTTGAGCCGCTGGATGCGGAAGGTGTTCCGGCTCCCGTCCGGCAGCACACGCGGCACCAGGAAGCACGACAGGCCGCCGGGCGACTGGGCGAGCACCAGGAAGAGGTCGTTCATCGGCGCACTGGTGAACCACTTGTGCCCCCGCAGCCGCCAGGTCCCGTCGGCCTGCTCGGCGGCGGTCGTGCTGTTGGCCCGCACATCGGTGCCGCCCTGCTTCTCCGTCATGCCCATGCCGGCGAGCAGGCCGCGCTTCGCGGCGGGGGTGCTCAGCCCGGACTCGTACACGCGGCTGGTCAGCAGCGGTTCGTACGTCGTGGCGAGGTCGGGGGAGCGGCGCAGCGCCGGGACGACGGCGTACGTCATGGAGACCGGGCACAGGTGCCCCTGCTCCAGCATCGTGGCCAGCATGAACCCGCCGGCGCGGGCGACATGAGCCCCGGGGCGCTCGTCGGCCCACGCGGCGCCCGCGAGACCCGCACGCACCGAGGCGTCCATCAGCATGTGGTAAGAGGGGTGGAACTCGACCTCGTCGATCCGGTTGCCGAAGCGGTCGTGGGTACGCAGCTCCGGCTCGTGGCGGTTGGCTTGGTCGGCCCAGTGCTGCGCCTCCTCGCTGCCGACGTAGCGGCCGAAGCGGTGCAGCTCGTCCAGGTGCCACTCGGCGCCCTCGCGGCGTATCCCTTCGAGCAGCACCGCGTCGTCGGCGGCGTCGTGACCGGTGAGCGGAGGCGCCTGGTTCGTCACCTCGTGCGTCACGGCGGTCGGGTTGCTGTGCGGTGAGGTGGATGTGGGCATCGAATCTCCTCCGGGAGGCGGGACGGCCGGGGTTGGGGCACGAGAGGTGAGGGGGCACGGGGGCGAGGGGTGTGCGGAGCGGGTCAGGGGGCCGCACCCGCGCAGCGCAGGGCCACGGCGGTCAGGCAGTCGACGAGCCGGTCCGTGTCGTGCGCGGCCGAGGTGCTCAGCGGGTACACGAGGACCTCGCCGATGGCGCCGGTGAGTGCCGCGGCGGTGATCTCCGCGTCCTGGCCGGGCAGCAGGTCCGCGGCGATCCCCTCGTCGATCACCGCGGCGAACAGCGCCCGGTAGCGCCGCCGGAAGGCGAGACGTTCCGCGCCGACCGCCGGTTCGGCGGGCGCCGCGAGCAGCGCGTACGCCAGGCCGTGGTTCTCCAGGGCCCGGCGGGCGAACACCTCCACACCCTGGCGCAGCCGCTCGGCCGGATCGCCGTCGCCCTCCAGCACCTCGCCCAGTACGTCCACCTCACGCTGCGCGGCGCGCCGGAAGACCTCCACGGCGAGCGCGGACTTGGACGAGAAGTGCTGGTAGACGGAGCCGGCGGCGATCCCGGCCGCGTCGGCGACGGCCGTCACCGACGCCTGCGCCCAGCCGACCTCCGCCACGACCTCGGTGGCGCGGACGACGAGATGTTCCCGGGCGGATGCGAGCCGACGGATCTCGGCCGGGGTCTTGCGGTAGGCCATGAAAGAAGTGAACCATTATTCAGAGCTTCCCGTCACGGCCCGTCCCGCCGTCCCCCGCTACAGCAGCGGAATCTCGAAGTGCACGGTGGCCACACCGGGCCCGTGCTCCCCGGTCGTGCGGGCGTCGAAGATCTCCTTCGCCATGCTGCGCCAGAACGCCTCGGCGCCTGGGACGTCGACGTTGGTGTGCAGGTAGACGCAGTCGTAGCCGGGTGTCTCGGCGGCGAAGGCGCAGGCCCGGTCCACGAGGGTGCGAGCCAGACCGTGCCGCCGGTGATCCGGGTGCACGTAGACCCGGACGAGCTGTGCGGTGGTGGCCGACGGGTAGCGCTCGGCGAGCCAACGGGGGTGTGGCGGATGGGCCGGCCCCGCCGACCGGATACCCGTCGTGGCGACGACCTCCCCGTGGTGCAGGGCGACCATCAGCACATGGCGCGGGTCGTCCAGATAGGTGCTTTTGATGTCGATGACGTCCTGGTGCCACGCGGGCACGTAGCCGTAGCCGAAGTCCCGGTAGAAGGTGTCGAGCATGAGCCGGCGGGCTCCTTCGGCGTCGGCCGAGGTCGCGGGGCGCACGGTGTAGGGGGCCGGGGGGCGGTGCATGGGCTCTCCTGTGAACGTCTGCGGTGGTGCGGGGGACGCGTCGGGTTCCGGGTCCGAAGCGGGGCGGGGCGGGGAAACCTCCACTCCGTCAGGTGACAATGAAAACGATTATCGATAGTGTCCTGCTCGGTCAAGTGACGACACGGTCGCCCTGACCGCGAGAAGCCTCAACCGCGCTGTGTGAAGGGGAGAACGTGGCTCATCTGCTGATGGTCGAGAGCTGGGTCGGATCCATGAGCAGACTGCTGCCACGGGCCGTGCGCGAGGCCGGTCACGAGTTCACCTTCCTGACCCGCGACCTGCACCATTACCTGCGTTCCGCCCCCGAGGGCGCCGCCCACCCGCTCCTCGCGGCCCGCCATGTGCTCACCGCGGAGACCAACGACACCGACGCACTGCTGTCCTTCGTCGAGCAGGCCCACGAGGCACTGCGGTTCGACGGAGTGATCACCTCCTGCGACTACTACCTCCCGACAGCCGCCCGGATCGCCGGACTGCTGGGACTCCCCGGCCCCACGCCCGAGTCGGTCGGCAACGCGTGCCGCAAGGACGCCACCCGCCGGGTCCTGGCCGGGGCCGGCGTCCCGGGACCGCGCTTCGCGGTGTGCGCGGACTGGGCCGAAGCCGCCGCCGCGGCCCGCGACATCGGCTTCCCGCTGGTGCTCAAGCCCGTGGATCTGTGCGCCGGGATGTTCGTCCGCCGTGTCGACGACGAGGCCGCGCTGGTGAGCGCCTACCGCGCGCTCGCCGCCTTTCCCGTCAACGCGCGCGGGCAGCGCCGGGCCCCCGTGGTGCTGCTCGAAGAACTCCTCGACGGTCCGGAAGTGAGCGTCGAAACCGTGTCGTTCGGCGGGGCCGTGCACGTCATCGGTGTCACCGACAAGAGCGTCGGTGGCGCACCCGCGTTCATCGAGACCGGACACATGTTCCCGGCAACCCTGGACGCCGGGGACACCGCAGCCGCGGAGGGGACCGCGCGCCGGGCACTTGAGGCGCTCGGCCTGGACGAGGTCGTCGCCCACACCGAGATCAAGCTGACGGCCGACGGTCCACGCCTGGTCGAGGTCAACCCCCGGCCGGCCGGCAACCGCATCACCGAACTCGTCCGGCACGTGACCGGCATCGACCTCGCCGCCGCCTGCGTGGACGTGGCCCTCGGCCGTGAGCCGGACCTGCGCCGCCGTGCCACCGGACTGTCCAGCGCGGCGATCGGCTTCCTGGTGCCGGACCAGGACGGAGTTCTGGAGAGCGTCGAGGGCGCGGACGTCGTCCGTGCCGCGGAGGGCCTGCTCGAACTCCAGCTCGCCGACCCCGGCAAGGCCGTCAGGGCCGCGGGCAGCAACAACGAGTATCTCGGCCACGTCATGGCCGGAGACGCGCGGGGCTCGGGCGCCCGCGCGAGCGCCGAAGCCCTCCTGGCGCAGCTGCGTCCCCGGGTGGCGACCCGATGACCGCCCTCACCGGTGCGGGCCCCCTGGCCACCTCGTACGACGACCTCGAAGGACGCGTCCTGGCCGGCGCCCTCGGCCCCGACCCACGCACCCAGCGCATCGCGGTGGCCTTCACCACCCGGCAGGCCGTACGGCACGAAGGGCGCGGCTCCGGCTACCGCAACGAAGTGCTCAGCCTGCGCCTCGCCGAAGCCGTGGGCTCCTGTGCCGTAGAGCCCGGAGAGCTGCCCGACGGCGCCGTCGAGGACTGCGTCGGCGCGGACATCGCAGGCCTGCTGGCACACGAGCTGACGCCGGTCCGCGTCGCCGCCCTCGACGCCTACCTCATGCACGTACTGCCGCACACCCCCGCTCACGGCGCACAGCCCCGCCGGCTGCCCGCCGGAACGTCCCTGGAGAAGTCCCGGGCGCGGGCCGAGGCCGTGGTCGAGCTGATCGACGCCGCGCCCGGAGCCACCGTGCTCGTGATCGGCGTGGTCAACTCGCTGCTGGAGGCACTGAGGTCGCGCGGACTCGCGTACATCCCCTGCGACCTCAAGGGCGGCACGACCGAATGGGGCGAGCCCGTACGGACCGACGCCCTGGCGGAGCTGGAGCACTGCGACGCGGTCCTCGCCTCCGGCATGGTCCTCGGCAACGGCAGCTTCGAGCCGCTGCGACAGCGGGCCCAGCACCACGGCACGCCCCTGGTGATGTTCGCGCAGACCGGCAGCGCGGTCCTGCCGCGGCTGATCGGCTCCGGCGTCAGCGCCGTCTGCGCGGAGCCGTACCCTTTCTTCTGGCTGGACGGCGGCCCGGGGACCATCCACCGCTACGGGAGCTCCCTGTGACCACGGCACTCCTCGCAACCGCAGAGACCACGGGCAACCGGGAACTCCTCGACCTGCTCGGCCGGACCCCGCTCGCCCATGTCACCGTCGACCTGCCGTGCCCGCAGCCCGGCTTCTGGGCCAAACTCGAAGGGCTCGGCGTCGGCGGCATGAAGGCACGGGCCGCCGTCTCCATGCTCCTGGGCGCCGAGAAACGCGGCGAACTGCTCCCGGGCGCACCCGTGGTGGAGTCCACCTCCGGGACGCTCGGCATCGGACTGGCCTTTGCCGGCCAGGCCCTCGGCCACCCCGTCGTGCTGGTCGGCGACATCGAGCTGGAGCCCTCGATGCGGCAACTGCTGCGTGCTCACGGGGTTCGCCTGGAGCTCGTCGACCGCCCGGCGGCCGAGGGCGGCTGGCAGGCCGCCCGGCTGGCCCGGCTGCGCGAACTGCTGACGCGGCTCCCGCAGGCGTACTGGCCGGACCAGTACAACAACCCCGACAACACGGCCGGTTACGCCTCCCTCGCGGCCGAACTGGTCGACCGGCTCGACCACCTCGACGTGCTGGTGTGCAGCGTCGGAACCGGCGGCCACAGTGCCGGGATCATCGGCCCGCTGCGCCGCCACTGGCCCCGCCTGCGGCTCATCGGCGTGGACGCCACCGGCTCGACGATCTTCGGCCAGCCCGCCCGGACCCGGCTGATGCGGGGCCTGGGCAGCAGCATCCATCCGCGCAACGTCGACTACGACGCCTTCGACGAGGTCCACTGGGTCGGACCCGCCGAGGCCGCCGACGCGTGCCGACGGCTGGCCCGCTCCTCCTTCGTCAGCGGCGGCTGGAGCACCGGGGCGGTGGCCCTCGTCGCCGCCTGGGCCGCCCGCGTCCACCCGGGCGCGGTCGTCGCCACGGTCTTCCCCGACGGACCGCACCGCTACCTCGGCAGCGTGTTCGACGACGACTTCGCCGCCACCCACGGCATCGACCCGGCCACCGCCGCCACCCGCCCCGTCGAGATACCGCACCCCAAGGCCGTGGAGGCCACCGGCTGGGCCCGGTGCGGCACGGTCACCGATCCGGTCGCCGCGACCCGGGAAGAGAACCAGTGAAGGCGGGCCGGCGCACCGTGCGCCTCGAACTCACCGAACCGCTGCGCATATCCCGCTCCACGATGGCGGCCCGCGAGGCGGTCTGGCTGACCATCGAGCACGAGGGCCTGCGCGGTCACGGGGAGGCCGTCACCAGCGTCTACTACGACCTGGACGCCGAGACCCTCGGGCGGCTGCTGCACGCGGAGTCCCGGTGGCTGGCCCGCTTCGCCGACCCCGAGACCGCCCTGGAATCCCTCCGGGCCGGCGCCGGGGGGACCACCGGGAGGACCGCCGCCCCGCCGGCCGTGACGGCAGCCGTCGAGGCAGCGCTGCTCGACCTGGTCGGCAAACGCGCGGGCGTCCCCGTCCACCGGCTCCTGAGCCCTCACGGAGCACCGCCCTTCGCCGCGACCGCCCGCACCATCGGCATCACCACACCGGAAGGGGCCGAGGACCGGGCGGTGCGCCTCGTACGGGACGGATTCTCGATCCTGAAGCTCAAGGCCGGCGCACCGGACCCGGCCGAGGACCTGGCCCGCGTACGGGCCGTCCGTGCCGCCGCCCCCCACGCCCGGCTGCTGCTGGACCCCAACGGCGCGTGGACCGTCCAGGAGTCCGAGCGACTGCTGCCGCTCTACGCCGAGCTGGGTGTCGAGGCCGTCGAACAGCCCCTGGCCCCCGGCGACCCCGAGGCGCTGGCGAAGCTCGCGGAGCGCTCGCCGCTGCCGGTCATCGCCGACGAGGACGCGGTCGGCTTCGAGGACGCCCGCCGCCTCGCCGGACGCGTCCAGGGCATCAACGTCAAACTCGCCAAATGCGGCGGCGTCGACGCCGCCCTCCGCATCGCCGAACTGATCGCGGGCACCGGAACCGAACTGATGCTCGGCTGCCTGACCGCCAGCACCCTCGGCATCGCCCCCGCCGTCCACCTCGCCGATCGCGCCCGCTGGGTCGACCTCGACGGTCATCTGCTGCTCGCCGCCGATCCGTGGACGGGCATCGGCGGCGGCGACGGCACGGTACGCGCCGGTCCCGGTCCTGGCCTGGGGGTGTGCCGGTCAGGTGCCGAGGAGGCCCCGGCGTGAAGACGTGGCACGAGATACGCGGCTTCCCCCTCGCGATACGGCTGCTCCTGGTCAACCAACTGGGCGTCAACACCGGCTTCTACCTGCTGATCCCCTACCTCGCCCTGCACATGAGCGACAACCTCGGAATGTCGGCGGCCGTCGTCGGCATCGTCCTCGGCGTGCGCAACCTCAGCCAGCAAGGGCTGTTCCTCATCGGCGGAACGGCATCGGACCGGCTCGGAGCACGCGGTGTCATCATCACCGGATGCGCCCTGCGCACCGTCGGCTTCGGGCTGTTCGCCCTCGGTGACGGACTGCCCGTACTCCTCGCCGCCTCCGTGCTCAGCGGCCTGGCCGGGGCGCTCTTCAACCCGGCCGTACGGGCCTATCTCACCCTGGAGGCGGGGGAGCGCAGGGCGGAGGCGTTCGCCCTGTTCAACGTCTTCGCCACCACCGGCGCCCTGATCGGACCGCTGCTCGGCAGTGCCCTGCTGCTGGTCGACTTCCGCGCCGCGGCGCTCACCGCGGCCGGGATCTTCGCCGTACTCACCGTCGCCCAGGCGCTGGCACTCCCGGCCCGCCAGGTCACGCCGACCGGGAACAGTGTCCTGGCCGACTGGCGCGAGGTGATCGGCAACCGGGGCTTCCTGGCCTTCGCCCTGGCCATGGTCGGCATGTTCACCCTGGAGAACCAGCTGTACCTGCTGCTGCCCGACGGGGCCCGGCGGGCGACCGGATGGGAAGGCGCGGCCGGACTCGTCTTCCTCGTCGGCACCCTCGCCCACCTCTGTCTTCAGCTGCCCATCACCCGGGCACTGAAGGGGCGGGGAAGCAGGGGGCGCTGGATCAGCGCCGGACTCGCGCTGATGGCCCTCTCGTTCGTACCGCCGATGGCCGTCTCGGGACACAGCACGCCCCCCGAAGGACTCGCGGAGACGGCCTGGCGCGCCCTGCCCGTCCTGGCCGGCGCCGCGCTGCTCCACCTGGGCGTGATGACGGCCCAGCCGTTCGTGATGGAACTGATCCCCGGCTTCGGCCGGGCCGAACTCACCGGCACCTACTTCGGCCTGTTCTACGTGGTCTCCGGCATCGCCGCCGCCGTCGGCAACACGATCGTCGGCTGGGCCATGGACGCGGGCGAGCGCACGGACTCGCCATGGCTGCCGTGGGCATGCTGCCTGGCCTTCGGCCTCACCTCCGCCGCCGCCGTCGCCCGGCTGCACCGCCGCCGGGTCCTGCCCGCCTGCCCCGCACCCGCACCCGCACCCACATCCGCACCCGCGGCAGCATGAGGAGCGCGCCACCCATGACCGCCACCACCAACCTCCTCACCGACAACCCCGCACTGTACGGGGCCCGCTTCCCCGACCCCGGACGCCTGGCCGGGCGCTGGAGCGAGGACTGCCTGCGCCGGTACGGGGCCCCGGGCCCCCGCGTCCTGGACATCGGCTGCGGCACCGGCCGCGACGCCGCCCACCTGCACCGCTCGGGCCGGACGGTCACCGGCGCCGATCTGTCCGACGCGATGCTGGAGTACGCCCGCGTCCAGCACCCCGGCCCCCACTACATGCGGGCCGACCTGCACGGATTCGACGCGGGGGAGTGTGCCTTCGACGCGGTGGTGTGCCTGGACAGCGCGTTGCTGTACTGCCACACGAACGACCAGCTCGACGGCTTCCTGGCCTCCTGCCGCCGGTCACTGGCGCCCGGTGGCCTGCTCGTCGCCGAGATGCGCAACGGCGCCTACTTCCTGGGCCGCACGGACCTCCTCGACACCCCGGCCGTCAACGGCTTCACCTGGCAGGGCACCGCCTACCGCTCCACCACCACCCTGTCCGTGGACCGAACCGCCCAGTTGCTGCGCCGCTCGCGGGTGTGGACGGCCGACGACGGTTCCCCGCCGGCCGAGCAGCGATCCGCCTGGCGCCTGCTCTTCCCCCAGGAGCTGCGCCACGTCCTCGCGGCCCACGGCTTCGAGGTGCTCGCCCTGCACGACGGGCCGGGCCCGCGCACCGAACCGCCCTGGCAGGAGGGCGACCTGCCCACCGGGACGGCCGACGGCGACCGGCTGCACCTGGTCGCCCGCCGCACCCCCTGAGCCGCCCCCCAAGCGTCCATCCGCTCGCACAGCAGCAAGGAACATCGCCATGAACGACGTCCCCGTGCTCGAAAGCTCCGTGAACGAAAGCCCCGTGAACGACCCACGCTTCCCCGGTCTGCGCCGCCGCGGCTTCCTCGCCGTCGCCGGAGGCGCCGCCGGCCTCGGCGCCCTCGTCCTGGCCGGGTGCGCCGGGTCCGAACCGGCCGCCGACCCGGCCAAGGGAGGCGGCAAGCCCCGGCGCGGCGGACGGCTGCGCGCCGCGTTCGCCGGCGGCGGCGCGAGCGAGACGCTCGACCCGCACCTCGCCAACCTCTTCGTCGACGTGGCCCGCGCCAAGGCCCTCTTCGACAAGCTCGCCGACTACGGCCCCGACCTGTCCGCCCAGCCGCGCCTGGCCGCCGCGTGGGAGTCGAACGCCGGCCTGGACCGCTGGAAGGTCACGCTGCGCGAAGCCCGCTTCCACGACGGCAGGCCGGTCACCGCCCAGGACGTCCTGTACAGCTACCGGCGTATCACCGACCCGAAGAAGGCGTTCCGCGCCAGGGCGTCCCTGGAACCCGTCGACCTCGAAGCCAGCCGCGCACCGGACGACCGGACCGTCGAGTTCGTCCTCAAGCGCCCGACCGCCGAATTCCCCAATGTGCTCGCCGCGTTCGGCGCGTACATCGTGCCGGAGGGCGAGCAGGACTTCGACCGGAGTCCCGTCGGCAGCGGCCCCTTCCGCTTCGTCTCCTTCGCCCCGGGCAAGTCGGCCGTGTACGAGCGCAACGAGGACCACTGGGACGGCGCCCCCTACCTGGACGAGCTGGAGTTCGTCGTCGCCAACGAGGAGTCCGCCCGCGTCAACGCCCTCCTCGGCGGCCAGATCGAGTACGCGCACGAACTCAACCCCGCCACCGGCCGCGCCCATGAGGGCAAGGGGCAGATCGAGATCATCCGGCTCCGCAACAGCGCCATGCAGGCGTTCGCGATGAAGACCGACCGTCCGCCCTTCGACGACAGGCGGGTGCGGGAGGCGTTCTTCCTGATCGCCGACCGCGGGGAACTGGTCGACGGCGCCCTGTCCGGCGCCGGGGAAATCGGCAACGACCTGTTCGGCAAGGGGTACGAGTACTACGCCGCGAGCCTGCCCCAGCGCGAACAGGACCTCGACCGGGCCAGGGCGCTGCTCAAGCAGGCCGGGGCCGAGGGCCTCGAAGTCACCCTCGACACCTCGCCCGTCGCGGCCGGATTCACCGAGGCCGCCACCATCTTCCGCGACCAGGCCGCCAGGGCGGGCGTCACCATCACCGTCAGGACCGGCAGCAAGGACAGCTACTGGAAGGACATCCTCGACTCCGGCACCATCTGCTCCTACCGCTCCGGCGCCATGCCCATCGAGGCCCACATCTCCCAGCGCCTGCTCACCGACTCCACCACCAACGCCACCAAGTGGCACCACAAGGACTTCGACGCCCTGTACCAACAGGCACAGTCCACCAAGGACAAGGCCGCCCGGACCGCCGTCCACGAACGCATGCAGCGCCGGCTGCACGCCGAAGGCGGCTTCCTGATCTGGGGCTTCGCCGACTGGATCCTCGGCACCGCCCCGGGCGTCCGGGGCGTCGACTCCACGGCGCCGGCCAACTCCCTCGACTGGGCGCGCTTCGACAAGGTATGGCTCGCGTGAGCGGACCACCGGCCTGGATCGCCAGGCGGCTGCTGCTCGGCGTGGCGCAGACGGCATCCGTCGTGCTGCTCGTCTTCGCCCTCACCGAGGCGCTGCCGGGCGACGCGGCCGTCGCCCTCGCCGGTGATCAGCCGGACCCGGAGCGCATCGCCGCCATCCGCGAGGCGATGGATCTCGACCGGCCCGCCCACGAACGCCTGGCCGCGTGGGCCGCCGGGCTGCCGCACGGTGATTTCGGCACCTCCCTGGCCTCCGGGCGGCCCGTCAGCACGTACATCACGGACGGCTTCGGACCGACGCTGCTGCTCGCCGCCCTGACGATCACGCTCCTCGTCCCGATCGGCGTCGGCCTCGGCGTGCTCGCCGCCCGCCACGAGGGCGGACCCGTCGACCGGCTCGTCAGCTCGGTGACGCTCGGTGTGTACGCGGTGCCCGAGTTCGCCTTCGGCGTGCTGCTGGTCACGGTCTTCGCCCTGCGCCTGGGCTGGCTCCCGCCGACCGCCGTCGGATACGGCACCGACCTCCTCGCCCATCCCGCCGCCCTGGTGCTCCCCGTGCTCGTCCTGCTCTCCCGCCCGGTGTGCTCCCTCGCCCGCCTCGTACGCGCCGGCATGATCGACGCGCTGGCCTCGCCGTACGTGGCACACGCCCGCCGCTACGGCGTCCCGGGCCTCCGCGTCCGGTACGGACACGCCCTTCCCAACGCCATGGCGCCCGCCACCCAGCAACTGGCCCGCACCATCGACTGGCTGCTGGGCGGTGTCATCGTCGTGGAAGCGCTGTACGTGATCCCCGGCCTAGGCACCGTCCTGATGAACGCCGTCGCGGAACGCGACGTTCCCGTGGTCCAGGGACTCGCCGTCGTCTTCGGCGTCGCCACGGTCGTGCTCAACCTCGGCGCCGACCTGGTCGCGCGCCGCCTCGCCCCCCGGTCGGAGGTGGCCGCGTGAAGTCCCGTTACGTACTCGGCGCCGTCGTGGTCGGCGTTCCGCTCGCTCTGGCGCTGCTGGGACCGCTGCTCGCGGGCGCCCCCGGGCCTCGCGCCGCCTCGTTCACCCTCGGCGGCGGACACTGGCTCGGCACCGACTTCGTCGGCCGGGACGTCTGGCGCCAGATCCTGCTCGGCGGGCGCTCGGTGGTGCTCGTGGCGCTGGCCGCGACCGCCCTGGCCTACCTCGTGGCGTTTCCCGTCGGGCTTCTCAGCGCCCTCACCCACCGCACCTGGCTCGAAGAACTGCTGATGCGCCCTCTCGACGTGCTGCTCGCCGTGCCGTCGCTGCTGATGATCCTGCTCGCCGCCGCCGTCTTCGCGCCGGGTGCTGTCGGCCTCACCCTGCTGGTGGCCCTCGTCAACATCCCCGACGCCGCCCGGATCGTACGGGCCGCGGCGTCGGAGGCCGCGTCACGCCCGGCGGTCGAAGCGCTGCGCATGCAGGGGGAGACCTGGTGGCGCACGGCGGTCGGCTACGTCGGCAGGTCCCTCACCCGTACGCTCGCCGCCGACGCGGGCGTACGGCTGACCGGCGTGCTGTATCTCGTCGCCACCGCGGCGTTCCTCGGCGTCGGTGTCGAGCCGGACGCGGCCGACTGGGCGGTGATGGTGGACCGCAACCGCACCGGACTGTTCGTCCAGCCCTGGGCCGTGGTCGTGCCCGCCCTGCTCATCATCGCCCTCACCATGGGGACCAACCTGCTCGTCGATGCCGGACTGAGGAAGAGGAAGCGGACGTGAACCCCGTGAACGCGGTCGCGGAGATCGAGAACCTGCGGGTGATCGTCGGCGACCGGGCGATCGTCGACGGAGTGAACCTCCGCGTGTTCCCCGGCCGGATCACCGCCCTGGTGGGCGCGTCCGGCAGCGGCAAGACGACCACAGGTCTCGCGCTGCTCGGGGAGTATCCGGCCGGCGCACGCGTGAGCGGTCACGTACGGGCGCCGGACGGACTGGTCGGCTATGTCCCGCAGCACCCGGGCGCCGTACTCAACCCCGCGCGCCGCATCGGCGCCCTGCTGCGGGACATCGCCCGCACGCAGGTACGCGGCCTGCCGCTACGGGATCGCCGGGCCGCCGTCCGCGAGCGGGTGCTGCGGTCCCTGGAGCTGGCCCAGCTCCCCGGCACGACGGCGATGCTGCGCCGCTTTCCCCACCAGCTGTCGGGCGGCCAGCAGCAACGCGTCGTCCTCGCACAGGCGTTGCTGCTCGGCGCCAAGGTGGTGGTGGCCGACGAGCCGACCACCGGACAGGACGCGCTGACGAAGCGGAGCATCGTCGGCCGGCTCGCCGCCGTCTCCAGGGAAGGTATCGCCGTCGTCCTGCTCAGCCATGACCTGGACGTCGTGCGCGCACTCGCCGACGAGGTGCTGGTCATGCGTGACGGCCACGTGGTGGAGTCCGCACCGGCCGAGCGCCTGTGGCGTGCGCCCCGGCACGCCTGGACGGCCGGACTCCTGGCGTCCGGCTCCCCAACCGCCCGTATCGAACCGGCCCTTGAGGCTGCCGAGGTCCTCCGGGTCGGCCCGCTGACGGCCCGCCACGGCCGGACAGCCGTGCTCCGCCTGCCCGAACTCTCCCTCCAGGCCGGCCAATGCCTCGCGGTCGTCGGCCGCTCGGGCAGCGGGAAGACCACCCTGGCCCGCTGTCTGGCCGGTCTGCACCGGCATCACGACGGCGTGATCCTCCTCGACGGCATCCCTCTGCCGCGCAGTCTGAGGGACCGTACGCGTCGGCAACTCGCCGCGGTCCAGTACGTCTTCCAGGACGCACGGGCGGCTTTCGACGAAAACCGCCCGATCCTGCATCAGGTGGCCCGGACGGCGGTGCGGCTGCAGGGGAAGACCGAGGCCGACGCCCTGGCCGAGGCGCTGGCCACGCTCGTCGGCCTCGGCCTCGCCGACGCCCTCGTACACCGTCGCCCGGACGGGCTGTCCGGCGGTGAACTCCAGCGCGCCGCACTGGCCCGCGCCCTGCTGGCCCGGCCGCGCGTGCTGATCTGCGACGAGATCACCTCCGGCCTCGACACGGTCACCCGGCGGGCCATCCTCGACACGCTCGCCGGGCTGGTGCGCGAGCGGGGCGACCTGGCCCTGGTACTGATCACCCACGACCTCACCACGGCCGCACTGGCCTCCCGCATCGCCGTGCTGGAGGCCGGCGACCTCGTCGAGGAGGCGTCGGCGCGGCAACTGCTCACCGCTGCCCGGCACCCGTTCAGCATCCGGCTGCTGGAGACCCCGACCAGGGATTGAACGCATGGGTGGGCGGCGCGCGGCAAGGCCGTCAGCCCTCCCGGCGGCGACAGCGCCGGACATCCGGGGCACGACCGGGGGTCAGGCCGGCCCGGGGAAGTGGCAGGCGACCTCTCTGGCCTCGCCCGGGAAGGCGATCCGCAGCAGCGGTGCCTCGGTCCGGCAGACCTCCTGCGCCTTGGGGCACCGCGGGTGGAAGGTGCAGCCGGGCGGTGGAGCGGCGGGGCTCGGCGGGTCGCCGAGCAGGGTGATCCGCTCACGGGAGCGTTCCGCCGCCGGATCGGGCTGCGGTATGGCGGACAGCAGCGCCCGGGTGTAGGGGTGGGCGGGGGCCGCGTACACCCGTTCCTTGGTGCCCATCTCGACGATCCGCCCCAGATACATCACCGCGACCCGGTCGCAGACCCGCTTGATCACCGACAGGTCATGGGCGATGAACAGGTAGGCGAGGCCGAGTTCGCGCTGGAGCCGCTCCATCAGGTTGACGATCTGCGCCTGTACGGAGACGTCGAGCGCGGAGACCGGCTCGTCGGCGATCACGAGACGGGGGCCGGTGGCGAGCGAGCGGGCGATGCCGATGCGCTGGGCCTGGCCGCCGGAGAACTCGTGCGGATAGCGGTCGATGTGCTCGGGGATCAGCCCTACGAGGTCCATCAGCTCGGCGGCCCGCCTGCGGGCGGCGGCCGCCGAACTTCCCTGCACCAGCAGCGGATCGGAGATGATCCGGGCCACGGTCCGGCGCGGGTTGAGCGAGGAGTGCGGGTCCTGGAACACCATGTGCATGTCCTTGCGGAGCGGCTTCAGCTCGCGCTGGGACAGCCGGGTGATGTCGCGGCCGTCATAGGAGATGGAGCCCGAGGTGGGTTCGAGAAGCCGGACGATCATGCGTCCGGTGGTCGACTTGCCGCAGCCGGACTCGCCGACCAGGCCCAGCGTCTCGCCCGCCGCCACGTCGAAGCCGACGCCGTCGACCGCCCGGACCGGTGGCGACGAGCGGCGTCTGCCGGGGAAGCGCATCGTCAGGTCGCGTACGGAGAGCAGGGGTTCGGGCGTCACGTGGCTCGCGGGGAGCGTGGGCCGGGAGGATGTGGTCATGGGGCGACGCCTTCCGGGGTGGAGGGTGCGTACGCGGGGAAGTGGCAGGCAACCGGGTGTCCGGCCGGGCCGCCGAGCGCCGGCGGTTCGCTCTCGCAGCGAGACCGATCGGCGGCCGGGGCTCGTTCCGCCCGGGGGCAGCGGGGGGCGAAGGCGCAGCCGGGGGCGGGGGTGAGCAGGGACGGAGGGCTTCCGGGGATCGCCCGCAGAGGTTCCTCGTCGCTGTCGTCGAGCCGGGGGAGCGAGTCCAGCAGGCCCTGGGTGTAGGGGTGGGCCGGTCTCGCGAACAGCTCGTCGACACCGGCCTGTTCGGCGGCGCGGCCGCCGTACATCACCAGGACATCGTGCGCGAGCTGGGCCACCACTCCCAGGTCGTGGGTGATCATGACGACGGCGAGTCCCCGCTCCTGCTGGAGCCGTGCGATCAGCTCCAGTATCTGGGCCTGGACGGTGACGTCGAGTGCGGTGGTCGGCTCGTCCGCGATGAGCAGCTCGGGTTCGCAGGCCAGTGCCATCGCGATCATGACGCGCTGGCGCATCCCGCCGGAGAACTGGTGGGGGTACTCCCCGGACCGGCGCCCGGGTTCAGGGATGCCGACCTCGGCGAGTGCCTCGACGGCCCGCTGCTTGGCGGCCCTGCGGCCGCTGCCGAAGTGCACCCGGTGGTGCTCGGCGATCTGCTCGCCGACGGTGTAGTAGGGGTGGAGGCTGGAGAGCGGGTCCTGGAAGATCATGGCCATCTTCCGGCCGCGCAGCCGGTTCAGCTCGCGCTCGGTGAGCCCCACCAACTCCTGCCCGTCGAGGCGGATGGACCCGGTGACCTCGGCGTCGGTGTGCAGTCCGAGTACGGCCATGGAGGCGACGGACTTGCCGGAGCCGGACTCACCGACGATGCCCAGAGTCCGGCCCCGCTCCACCGCGAAGGCGAGTGAGTCCACGGCCCGCACCGGACCGTTCCGGGTGGCGAAGGTGACCGTCAGGTCACGTACGGACAGCATGGGTCGGGTGTCGCCCATCAGTACCTCACTCGGGGGTCGACGACTGCGTAGAGCAGATCGACGGCCAGGTTGGCGACGACGATGAAGGTGGCGGCGAGCAGGGTGACGCCGAGGATCACCGGCTGGTCCCCGGTGGACAGAGCGCCGTAGAAGAGCCGCCCGATGCCCGGTAGCCCGAAGATCGACTCCGTGATCACGGCGCCCGCGAGGAGCCCGCCCAGGTCCATGCCGAAGATGGTCAGGACGGGGGTCATTCCCGCCCGCAGCCCGTGCTTGACGACGACCGTGCGGCGCGGCAGCCCCTTGGCGCGGGCGGTGCGGATGTACGGCTCCGCCATCGTCTCGATCATCGAACTGCGGCTCTGACGGGCGTACATGGCCGCGTACAGGACGGCCAGGGCCAGCCACGGCAGCAGCAGGTTGGACGCCCACTCCAGCGGGCTGGAGGTGAGGGAGACGTAACTCGGATAGGGGAGCAGCCCGGCCACCCGGATCAGCCCGTAGATCAGCATCATCGACGTGAAGTAGACGGGCAGCGAGGCGGCGGCGACCGAGCCGACCATCAGGACGCGGTCGGTGAGGCTGTCCTTGTGGAGCGCGGCGACGACACCCGCCGTCAGCCCGAGCAGCAGCCAGATCGCCGCCGCGCCGAACGCGAGCGACGCGGAGACCGGCAGCCGGTCGACGAGCAGGTCCCACACCTCCTGGCTGTTCTCGTACGAGTAACCGAGGCACGGGAAGTCGCAGTGCAGGGCGTACTGGCCGCTGCCCATGGTGCGGCCGGTGAAGATTCCGGTGACGAACTCCATGAACTGCCGCCACAGCGGCTGGTCGAGGCCCATGTTGGTGCGGATCGCCGCCAGGCGTTCGGCGCTGCACGACTTGCCGCAGGCAGCGGCCGCCGGGTCGGAAGGCAGTACGTAGAAGATGGTGAAGGTGACGGCGGCGACGGCGATCAGCACGCCGAGTACGCCGAGCAGCCGCCGGCCGAGGTGGAGGATCATGAGCGGCTGCCCCTGGGGTCGAGGACGTCCCGCAGCGCGTCGCCGAGCAGCGTGAACGCGAGCACGGTGAGGAAGAGGCAGAGGCTCGGGACGACGAAGTACATGGGGTCCGTGTCGTAGAAGTTGACGCTCTCGGCGATCATCTGGCCCCAGGACGGGGTGGGCGGCCGGACGCCGACGCCCAGATAGCTGAGGGCCGCCTCGGTGGCGATCATGCCGGGGATGATCAGGGTGGTGTACGCGATGACGGGCCCCGCGACCCCGGGCAGCACCTCGCGGGTGAGGATCCGCCAGGGTCCCGCACCGCCCACCCGTGAGGCGTCGACATACTCCCGGTGCTTGAGGGAGAGCGTCTGGCCGCGCACGACCCGGGCGATGCCGGGCCAGCCGAAGAGACCGATGACGGCGGTCATCAGCACGACCCGGTTGACGTCCCTGGCCACCGACATCATCGCGATCATGAAGATGAGGGAGGGGAAGGACATGGTGAGGTCCATCAGCCGGGAGAGTGCGGCGTCGGTGCGGCCGCCGAAGTAGCCGGCCGCGACCCCGGCCGCCGTCCCCGCGACCACGACGATCGCGGTCGCGGAGAAGGCGATGAGCAGGGACACCTGGGCGCCGTGCACCACACGGGAGAAGAGGTCGCGGCCTGTGACGGGTTCGACGCCGAGCCAGTGCTCGGACGATATGCCGCCGAGCGGGCCGATCGGCTGGCCGCCCAGATAGGGGTCGATGGCGGTCTTGTCGAACTCGTCGGGCGACCAGCCGCCCAGTGAGCCGATGAGTGGAGCGGCGATCGCCATGACCGAGAACAGTGCGACCACGGCGAGGGAGATCTTCACGGAGGTACGGCGGCTCAGCTCCGCGCGGGCGAGCTGCCAGGGGCCGCCGGACGTTTTTGTGACGGTGGGCGGGGAGGAAGTGGCCATGACCTGATGTGCCCTCAGTTCCTGCTCTTGGAGGGGTCCTTGAGGCCGACGGTGGCGTAGTCGAGCTGCCCCCCGAAGGAGGTGTGGCCGAAGGCCCCCGCGACATTGGTGCCGACCAGCAGCGGCTTGCGCTCGATGACGGCGGGCATCGTCGGTGCCTTGGCGAGGATCTCCCCGTCGAGCTTCTGCCACGCCTCGCCGGCCTGCGCGGCGTCCGTCATGGCGGCGATCTCGTCCATCCGCTTCATCGTCGGCTCGTCGCGGAAGAGCGAGTGGTTGCCGGAGTTCCCCTTCTCCTTGATGTAGCGGCCGTCGAAGACGAACGGCAGGAAGGTGGACCCGGAGGGATAGTCCGGGCACCAGCCGGTGTAGATGAGGTCGGTACGGTTCTTGGTGTCGCCGATGGAGTCGTAGAAGGCGGACGGGTCGACCGTCTCGACGGTGACCTTGATCCCGGCCCGGCCGAGGGACTGCTGCACCGCCTCGCCGACCCCCTTGTCGCCGTTGGAGACGGTGATGCTGGTGGAGAACCCGTCCGGCTTACCGGCCTCCTTCAGCAGCTGCTTGGCCTTCTCCACGTCACCGGTGAGGGGGATGGACAGGGTGTCGGGCTGCTTCCCGCCGAAGAGCGAGCCCGGCATCATGGCCGTCGCGGGCTCGTTGAGGGCGGGCCCGCCGGACGCCGTCATCACGGACTCGCGGTCCAGGGCGTACTGCACGGCCTGGCGGATCCTGAGGTCGTCGAACGGGGCCCGGCCCGTGTGCATCTGCACCATCTCGGTGCAGCTGGAGGACTCGGCGAGCAGCCGCGCCCTGACGCCGGAGTCGGTGAGGACCTTGGGGGCGCTCTCCGGCCGGATCTTGTCCCAGGAGACGGCGGAGGAGTCGGGGCCCCGGGACGCGATCAGCCGGTCGTCGATCTGGTTGGCCTTGAGCCCCATGACCACGACCAGCTTGTCCGGGTACGCCTTGCGGACCGAGTCGCTCGCCGGGTCCCAGTGCGGGTTGCGGACCAGGACCAGCTGCTTGTCCCGGTCGTACCTCTCGATCTTGTAGGGGCCCGAGGAGAACGGGCGGTTGTCGTAGCGGGGGCCCTTGTCCTGGGCCTTGGGCACCGGGGCGAAGGTGGGGAGCACTGTGGCGTAGGGGAACTCGGAGAACGGCTTGCGGAGTTCGAAGACGATCGTGTGGTCGTCGGGCGTCCTGACCGAGTCGAGATGTTTGCCCCCGGCCGGGCCCCGGTAGCCGTCGGCGCCGGCGAGATAGCGCGCCGCGTAGTCGGGTCCGCCGGGCAGGTCGGGCGAGAAGGAGCGCTCCACGTTGTGCTTGACGTCCGCGGCGGTGATCGGCGACCCGTCCTCGTACTTGAGGCCCTTCTTGAGCTTGAAGGTCCAGGTCCTGGCACCGTTGGAGGGTGTGCCGAGGTCCTCGGCGAGGTCGGGGGTGAGCTCCCCGCCCCTGGCGCCCGGCTCGGCCTTGTACGTCACGAGGGTGCGGTAGAGCAGCCGGGTGCCGAAGTCCATGTCGGTCACCACCCAGTTGCGGGCCGGGTCGAGGTGTGTGAAGTCCTGGTTGGACAGCACGGTCAGCGTCCCGCCCTTCTGCGGGGTTCCGCCAACCGTCCTGCCTACGTTGGAGGTTGCCGGGTTCTTCCCGGTGTCCTCGCCCTGGCCGCCGCCGACGTTCTTGCCGTCGGTGCAGCCGACGGCGGTGAGTGCGACGGCCGCCGCCAAGGCGGTGACGGCGGCGTGCGGGGTGCGCTTGTTCATCAGTGGTCACTCCGTGAACAGTCGGAAGCCTGGGGCTGCTGGAATGTGACCCGTAACATAGTAATGTGAAATGGTACTGACAAGGTGCCGGCGGTTCCGTTACTCACCCGTGTCCGAACCCGGCGGCCCTTACGGCGGACGTCCCGCCGCAGCGCCCGCCGTCACCGGGCGCGCCCGGATCACCGGCACCCGCCCAGTACTTCCTCGACCCGGACGACCCCTTCCCCGGAGGTTCCTCCTGTGAACGCCGCAGCCCTCTCGCTTATCTCCCGCAATCCCGCCGACCCCGACGACGTCCTGGTGCGGATCGCCTCACCCGGGGCGTTCGCCACGGCCGATGCCGTCGAGCGGGCACGCGCCGCCCAGCCGGGCTGGTCGGCGGCCGGCGCGGCGGCCCGGTCGGCGGCGCTCGGCGCGGTCGCCGCCGCCATCGACGCGGCAGCGGACGAACTGGCCGCACTCGCCGTGCGCGAGGTCGGCAAGCCGCTCGCCGAGGCCCGTGCCGAAGTCGCGCGGACCGTCGCGATCTGGCGGTACTACGCCCAGGCTCCGTACGAGCCCGTCGGCGCCGTCCACGAACCTGCCGCAGGGGAGGGCTTGTTGCTCAGCCGCCGCCGCCCGTACGGCGTCGCGGGCCTCATCACGCCGTGGAACTTCCCCTACGCGATCCCCAGTTGGAAGGCGGCGCCCGCCCTCGCCGTCGGCAACACGGTGGTGCTCAAGCCCGCCCCCGAGGCGACGGCCTGTGCCCGGCGGCTCGACGGGATCGTCCAACGAGCGCTGCCCGCAGGAGCGTTCACGGTCATTCCGGGAGGCGCCGCCGAGGGCAACGCCCTGGTCCACGCGGCCGACATCATCTCCTTCACCGGCTCGACCGCCGTCGGGCGGGCGGTGGCGCGCGCGGCCGCGGCACGCGGCATTCCCGCCCAGGCCGAGATGGGCGGCCTCAACGCCGCGATCGTCCTGCCGGACGCGGACATCGAGCAGGCGGCGGCTCATATCGCCGTCTCGATCGCCGGGTACGCGGGTCAGAAGTGCACGGCCACCAGCCGGGTGATCGCCGTGGGCGCGGCCCTGGCCCCTCTGCGGGAGGCGCTCTCCGAGGCGCTGAAGGCCCTGGTGGTCGGCGACCCGGCCGACCCGGCGACCGTATGCGGGCCGCTGATCGGCGAACACGCCCGCGACAAGGTCGCCGAGGCCTGGCGCGGCCTGGCCGCGCTCGCCGGCGGCACGGTGTCCGAGGGGCCCGGCTGGTACGCGGCCCCGACCCTCGTGGAGCAGCCGCCCCCAGGGCACCGGCTGCTGCGCGAGGAAGTCTTCGGCCCGGTGGCGGCCCTGCTGTCCGCGGACGACCTCGCCCACGCGGTGCGGATCACCAACTCCGCTCCGTACGGCCTGGTCACCTCGGTCCACACCACGGACTGGGACGCCGCCATCGGTGGCCTGGAC
This sequence comes from Streptomyces sp. NPDC048142, assembly GCF_043202835.1. Lineage (NCBI taxonomy): Bacteria > Bacillati > Actinomycetota > Actinomycetes > Kitasatosporales > Streptomycetaceae > Streptomyces > Streptomyces sp. NPDC048142. The sequence goes on along the minus strand of NZ_JBIDBC010000022.1, from coordinate 107,573 downwards.
CGGATCGATACCGGGATGATCCGGATCAACGCCCCGTCCACCGGTGTCGACTTCCACCTTCCGTTCGGCGGCGCCAAGGCATCCAGCCACGGCCCGCGCGAACAGGGCCGCGCGGCCCTGGAGTTCTTCTCCTCCAGCCGCACCTACGCCCTGTCACCCGCGAAAGCGATGTGACACCGCACTCCGGTGATCCCGGTCGGTGCGAGGCGATCCAGGTCGGTGCGAAAGGAAGGCCATGGGGTCGGGGCGCCTGAAGCAGCGCAAGCTCGGCGCGGCCCGTGAACGGCCCGGCATCCCGCTCCATGGACCGGATGCCCGCCGCGAAGGGCGCCTGGAGGGAAACCACCTGGTCAGGCGCCCTTCGTCGGCGTCTAGAAGAAGCCCAGCTTCTTCGCCGAGTACGACACCAGGAGGTTCTTGGTCTGCTGGTAGTGCTCCAGCATCATCTTGTGGTTCTCCCTGCCTATGCCCGACTGCTTGTAGCCTCCGAATGCCGCGTGCGCCGGGTAGGCGTGGTAGCAGTTCGTCCAGACCCGGCCCGCCTTGATCCCGCGCCCCGCCCGGTACGCCGTGTTGACGTCGCGGGTCCAGACTCCGGCCCCCAGCCCGTACAGCGTGTCGTTCGCCGTGCTGATGGCGTCGTCGAAGTCCGTGAAGGAGGTCACGGCCACGACCGGGCCGAAGATCTCCTCCTGGAAGACCCGCATCCGGTTGTCGCCCTCGAAGACCGTCGGCTGGACGTAGTAGCCACCCGCCAACTCGCCGCCGTGCTCGATGCGCTGACCTCCCGTCAGGATCTTCGCCCCCTCCTGCTGTCCGATGTCCAGGTACGAGAGGATCTTCTGCAGCTGGTCGTTGGACGCCTGGGCGCCGATCATCGTGTCGGTGTCCAGCGGGTGACCCGGCACGATCTGCTCCGTGCGGGCGATGCCCGCCTCCAGGAACGCACCGTAGTGGCCGCGCTGGATGAGAGCGCGTGACGGGCACGTACACACCTCGCCCTGGTTGAGGGCGAACATGGTGAACCCTTCGAGCGCCTTGTCGAGGAAGTCGTCGTCGGCGCGCGAGACGTCGTCGAAGAAGATGTTCGGCGACTTGCCTCCCAGCTCCAACGTCACCGGTTTGATGTTCTCGGAGGCGTACTGCATGATCAGCCGCCCCGTCGTGGTCTCACCCGTGAAGGCGATCTTCGCGACGCGCGGGCTGGAGGCGAGCGGCTTGCCGGCTTCCGCTCCGAAGCCGTTGACGATGTTGACGACGCCCGGCGGAAGCAGATCCGCCACCAGGCTCAGCCAGTAGTGGATCGAGGCGGGCGTCTGCTCGGCCGGCTTGAGGACCACCGCGTTGCCCGCGGCGAGCGCCGGGGCGAGTTTCCACGTGGCCATCAGGATGGGGAAGTTCCACGGGATGATCTGGCCGACCACGCCCAGCGGTTCGTGGAAGTGGTACGCGACGGTGTCGTCGTCGATCTCGCTGAGCGAACCCTCCTGGGCGCGCAGAGCCCCCGCGAAGTAGCGGAAGTGATCGATGGCCAGCGGAATATCGGCCGCCAGCGTCTCCCGCACCGGCTTGCCGTTCTCCCAGCTCTCGGCGACCGCCAGCTCCTCCAGCCGGGCCTCCATCCGGTCGGCGATCCTGTTGAGCACCGAGGCCCGGTCCCCGGCGGACGTGGCGCCCCAGCCCGGAGCCGCCGCATGGGCGGCGTCCAGGGCCAGTTCGACGTCCTCGGACGTGCCGCGCGCGATCTCCGTGAACGGGCGGCCGTTGACCGGGCTCGGGTTCTCGAAGTACTGCCCCCGGGCCGGCCGGACGTACTGCCCGCCGATCCAGTGGTCGTAGCGGGACGCGAACGTGACGATCGCGCCCTCGGTGCCCGGCGCAGCGTAACGGGTCATCTCTGTGGCCTCCCGGATCCGGTGCCGCCCGACGTCGGACGGCCCTCGGCGCGAGGCTAGGGACGGGGACGTTGCAAGGCCGTTGCAGCGGCGCTGCGGTGGAGAAGAAGGGGAGAAGGAAGGGTGCGTCGTGCCAAGGGCTGTCGTCGTGCGCCCGCCAGGAATTGCGCGATGCCCTCAGCCGCGCTGCTCGGCGTCGAGGCCCCGGACCCGGGCCAGCAACGCCGCCCGCTGGCCCGCCGGAGCCGCCCCGGCCAGCGCGCGCCACACCGGCAGGTCCTCCTCGCCCCACGGGCTGTACGCCCAGTCGGCGAGCAGCCCCGGATCCCGCCGGGCGATCAGCGCCGCCCGCAGCTGCTCGGTGATCCGTCGCCGCAGCCGTACGACGGCCGGGGCCCGGGAACCCGGCAGCAGCGGGCCCGCGTACGCGTCCAGCGCCGCCGCCACCGCGCCCGAAGCCAGCCGGCGCGTCACCGTGTCGAAGTCGGCGTCCACCGGGACGGCCAGCCGGTACGGACGCGAGCCCAGCAGCTCGGGCCCCAGCAGCCGCCGGAGCCGGGAGAGTTCGGCCCGCAGCGTCACCGGGGTCACCGACTCGTCCTCGTACAGCTCGACCAGCAGCTCCTCACCGCTCAGGCCCTCCGGCCGGCGGGCCAGGGCGACCAGGATCTCGCTGTGCCGCCGGCTGAGCCGCAGCCGCCGCCCCCGTCCTTCCAGCAGCGCCTCGTCCCGGCCCAGCGCGCCCAGCCGCACCACCTCGACGTCCGGCGGCGGGGCCAGCAGCGCGAGCTGCGACTCGGCGGCTCGTGCCACTGCCTGGACGAACGCCAGACTGTGCGGATGGGCGAGACGGTCGCCGCCCGTGATGTCCACGGCTCCCAGCACCCGGCCGGTGTGCGGGTCGTGCAACGGCGCCGCCGCGCAGGTCCACTGCTGGACCGGCCGCAGGAAGTGCTCGGCCGCGAAGACCTGCACCGGGCGGTCCACCGCGATCGCCGTTCCCGGCGCGTTCGTTCCCGCCACGGACTCGGCCCAGCGGGCGCCCTCCACGAAGTTCATCAGGCCGGCCCGCCGCCGCGCCGTCGTATGCCCCTCGACCCACAGGAGGCGGCCGTGGGCGTCGCAGACAGCCAGCAGATGTTCCCCGTCCGTCGCGTACGCGCCCATCAGTTCGCGGATCACGGGCATCGCACGGGCCAGCGGATGCGCCGCCCGATAGGGGCCCAGCTCGTCCGGGCCGAGCTCCACCGCGGGGGCGTCGTCCGGGCTGACCCGCGCCCGTGCCGAGCGGCGCCAGGACGCGCCGACCACCGCACGGACCGGCTGCTCCAGCCGTCCCGCCGTGGTGAACACCTCGTGGGCGCGGCGCAGCTCGCCGCTCCGTTCGCCGGGATCGGTGTCCGCCGCCAGGGCCACCCAGGGATCCGTCAACGTGAACCCTCCCGTCCAAGGGCCGTCGGGCTCTCCCATCGTCGTCGCCGGAGGCCTCCGCGACAACCTCGGTGCGGAGAGTCATCACCGCGGGCTGCGGCGGGGGAGGGCGCTCAGGTGACCTCGCCGACGAGCCGGAGGTAGCGCTCCCAGTCCCAGTGGACGCCGGGGTCGGTGTGGTCGCTGCCCGGTACCTCGTGGTGGCCGACGATGTGCTCCCGGTCCTTGGGGATGCGGTGGCGTCGGCAGATGTCCGCAGTGAGTCTGGCGGACCGCAGGTACATGACGTCCGTGAAGAACTCCGGGCGGTCCACCCAGGCTTCGTGCTCGATGCCGATGCTCCGGGTGTTCCAGCTCCAGTCGCCCGCGTGCCAGGCGATGTCCTTCTCGCGTACGCACTGGGCGACATGGCCGTCGCCGGAGCGGACCACGTAGTGGGCCGACACCTGCTTGGAGGGGGTGCGGAAGATGCCCGTGGTCGGCGTGAACAACTGTTGGGCGACATGGATGACGACGCGGTCGACCCGGCGGTCCGAAGGGCGGGCGGGGACGGTGTAGTTGGCGGGGGCGGCGGGAGCCCAGAAGGCCGTCGCGTAGTCGGTGGTGCCCTGCGGCGTCGCCACGGCCCGAGCGGAGGCCGGCAGGAGAGCCGCCGTCGTCGCTGCGGCGGCGCACTGAATGATCCTTCTGCGGTGCAACGACACTCCTGGGGCTGGGCTGGGCTGGGCTGGGCTGAGGGTGAGGACGAGGCCGGGGCGGGTGCTGGGCGTACGGAGTTGAGCCGGTGAGGCCCCCGGCTCGCGGATCAGTACCCGCCGATGCAGATGACGAGCCCGCCGGACATCCGGTTCCCCACAGTTTCCCCGCAGTCGCCTTCCGGACGCGCGTCTGCCTCCAGCGCTTTGGCCTCCCGGGCTTCGGCCTCGCGCGCGTCCGGATGCGCGGCTTCCCCGCGGAGGGGCGAACGCACCGGCCACCCCGGATTCCACCCCCTGCCCCGACCCGGGAGCCCCCGGCCTGTCAGCCCGGCCCCGGGCGTCTCAGACCGCTGCGTCCGTCCCGTTCACGCTGTCCGTCCCGTTCGTCCCATCGGTCCCGTCCGCCACATCCCCGTCGGCCCCCGCCAGCGCTCCCGCCGGGTCGTCGTCCGCCGGTCCCGCCGGCACCCAACGACCGCGCTCCTTGCGGTAGGGCCACCACCGCCCGTTCGGGTCGAGCCGGAGCTGGACGTCGGCGCCCACAACGGTCCAGCGGGCCCGCCCGCTTGCCCGCAGCGCCGGCCGCTCGCCCGCCTCCCATGCCTCGCCGAGCCGGGCGCGGGCCCGCCCCAGCTGCTCCTGATCCGGCGTCCACTCCTCGTCCAGCACGGCGAGCGCCGCGACCCCGCCGTACCGCCAGGCGCGGACCGCCGCGTCCAGGTCCGCGGGCGGGCGGCCGGACCCCGTGGCCAGCCGTGCCCCGATCCGCTGCTCCGGCCGGGCGTCAGCGGCCAGCCGCACCGCGTCCTGCTGCGGGGTCAGCTCCACCGGGAGCGGCTGTCCTTCGTGCCCCGGGGCCAGTGCGTCCAGCAGCATCCGGCGGGCCCGCACCGCACTGTCGGCCGCCAGCACCTCCAGCGCCGCCGGGTCGATCCCGGGCACGGGCCCGGTCTCCGTGTCCAGCGACGGCCCGGTCCCCGGCCCGTCGGGGGCCGGTGGGGGAGTGGGCAGCGGCGGCAGGATCCCGGCCGCCGCGAACGCCTCCCCGGCAGGGACCCCGTGAAGCTCCGGCCCCGCGTCGTCGGCTCGCTCCCGCGTCCCGTCGCCCCCCGCCAGGACCGCGCGGGCGGTGCTGCGCACCTGGAGCTCGTCCAGCAGCCGCCGCTCGTCGCGTCCCCGCATCAGCAGCAGGACGAACGGGTCCTCGTCGAGCAGCCGCGCCACCTGGTAGCAGAGAGCACCCGAGTGCGGGCAGTGGTCCCAGGTGCCGCAGGTGCACTCCGGCTCCAGATCGCCGATGCCGGGCAGCAGATCGACCCCGGCGCCCGCCGCGTCCTCGACCAGGTGCGGCGGCATCTCCCGGTCCAGCAGCGCCGCGATGTGCCCGGCCCGGTCCACGGCCATGTCCAGGAACCGGTCCCAGGCTCCCGCGCCGAGCTGCTGGAGCAGGACGTCGCTGCGGTGGGCCGTGCCGTCACGGTCCCGCACCACGGCCGTGATCCGGCCCGGCCGTACGGAGACCGCCCCGACCCTGCCCTCCCGGGCCAGCCGCCGGCCCTTCTTGAGCTGTTGTCCGTCCAGCGCCGTGTCCTCCAGGGCCTTGAGCCACGCCCGGCCCCACCAGGACGTGGCGAAACCCCGGCCCTGCGCGGGGGGAAGCGCCACGAACGTACGCTCCGGTCCGCGCCGGCCGCCCGGCGACGTCCCGCCGTCGGATCCGTCGTCGTTCCCGTCCCAGGCGTTGGGCGCGTCCGTGCCGCCCGCCCGGGAATCCGCCCCGTACGTGTCCGCGTACGCTTCCTCGTACGCGAAGTCGTCCTCGTAACCGTCGCTCATCGTGCGCCCCCTCGCAGCTCGACCAGGTCGGCCAGTTCCGCATCGGTCAGTTCGGTCAGCGCCGCCTCGCCGGAGCCGAGCACCGCGTCCGCGAGGCCCTGCTTGCGGGCGAGCATCTCGGCGATCCGGTCCTCGATCGTGCCCTCGGCGATCAGCCGGTGCACCTGCACCGGCTGCGTCTGGCCGATCCGGTACGCCCGGTCCGTCGCCTGCGCCTCGACCGCCGGATTCCACCAGCGGTCGAAGTGCACGACATGACCGGCCCGGGTGAGGTTGAGCCCGGTGCCCGCGGCCTTGAGGGACAGCAGGAACACCGGCGCCTCGCCCGCCTGGAAGCGGGCCACCATCTCCTCGCGGCGGACCACCGGCGTACCGCCGTGCAGGAACTGCGTGGCCACCCCGCGCGCGGCCAGGTGCTCCTCCAGCAGCCGGGCCATCCGCACGTACTGCGTGAAGACCAGCACCGACCCCTGCTCGGCGAGGATCGTGTCCAGGAGTTCGTCCAGCAGCTCGACCTTCCCCGACCGGTCCGCGATCCGCGGCTGCTCCTCCTTGAGGTACTGCGCGGGGTGGTTGCAGATCTGCTTGAGCGCGGTGAGCAGCTTCATCACGAGCCCCCGCCGCTCGAAGCCGTCGGCGGCGGAGATCTCCGCCAGGGTCTCGCGGACCACCGCCTCGTACAGGCCGGTCTGCTCCGGCGTCAGCGACACGGCCCGGTCGGTCTCGGTCTTCGGCGGCAGCTCGGGCGCGATCCCCGGATCGGCCTTCCGCCGGCGCAGCAGGAACGGCCGCACCAGCGCCGCGAGCCGCTCGGCGGCACCCGGGTCGTCGCCGCCCTCGACCGCGGCGGCGTACCGCGTACGGAAGGTGCCGAGCCGGCCGAGCAGGCCGGGCGTGGTCCAGTCCAGGATCGCCCACAGCTCGGAGAGGTTGTTCTCCACCGGGGTACCGGTGAGCGCGACGCGGGCACGGGCCCCGAGGGTGCGCAACTGCTTCGCCGTCGCCGAGTGCGGGTTCTTGACGTGCTGCGCCTCGTCGATGACGACCATGCCCCAGGACACGGCGGCGAGCCGGGGCGCGTCGAGGCGCATCGTGCCGTAGGTCGTCAGGACGAACTCGCCGTCCGCCAGGCCCTCCAGGGAACGCGACGCACCGTGGAAGCGGCGGACAGGGGTACCCGGCGCGAACCTCTCGGTCTCCCGCTGCCAGTTGCCCATCAACGACGTCGGACACACCACCAGCGTCGGGCCGGCCGCGTCGCGGTCGCTCTGCCGGTGCAGATGCAGGGCGATGAGCGTGATCGTCTTGCCCAGGCCCATGTCGTCGGCGAGGCAGGCCCCGAGGCCGAGCGAGGTCATCGTGTTCAGCCAGTTCAGACCGCGCAACTGGTAGTCGCGCAAGGTCGCGGTGAGAGCTTCGGGCTGCCCGATCGCCTGCCGGGCGGAGGACTCCGGATCGGCCAGCCGGTCCCGTACCCCCTGGAGCCATCCGGTCGCCGCCACCTCGACGCGACGGCCGTCCACCTCCGTGGAACCGGTCAGCACCGCGCCGAGAGCGTCGATCGGGGTGACCTTGCGGTCCTGGGTCTCCCGGGCCCTGCGCGCCTCCTCGGGGTCGATGAGCACCCATTGGTCGCGCAGCCGCACGATGGGCCTGGTGGACTCGGCGAGCTGGTCCAGCTCCTCGCGGGTCAGCTTCCGGTCGCCCAGGGCGAACCGCCAGTCGAACGACAGCAGGGCGTCGGCGGAGAGGAACGAGGGCGTGTCCGCAGCGGTCCGCCCCCGTGGCCCGGCCCCCAGCCCGTCACCCTCCCGGTCCGTGACGTCCCGGTCCGTGGGGTTTCCGTCGTCCGGGCCGATCACGGCGCGCGCTGTGAGCTTCTTGGCCAGTTCCCTGGGCCAGTGCACCTGCACACCGGCGGCGGCCAGGGCACGCGAGGCGGGTCCCAGCAGCTCGGCGATCTCCTCGTCGGCCGGCTCCACCGAGTCCGGCACCGCGGCGGAGAGCAACGGCGCCAGCGGCGGCCAGGCACGGGCGGCCCGCCGCAGGGTGAGGAGGGCGTCCATCCGGGCCCGCGGCCCGAACGCGGCGGCGGTCCGTGAGCCGCCCGCCCACACCTCGGCCGCGTCGGCGACCAAGGAGGGATCACTGACACTGTGGATCTGCGGCACGGCACGGAACGACGGCGTGACCACGTCCGGACCGGACCCCGGCCCCACCGCGCCCGGGGCGGTGCCGGCGGGTGCCTCCGGACCGCTCCTCCCCGACGTCACGCCCGTGACCTCTATACGCAGCGAGAGCCGTACGCCCGCGTCGTGACCGGCCGCGACATCGGCCGCCCAGGCGCGTCCCCCGGGCAGGTGCTGCGGCTGCTGGGCGGTGAACGCGGGCCCGGCGGCGGCGAATCCGGCGGCCGGCGTGCGGGGCATCGCGTCGGCCACGGCATCGAGGAACGCACGGAGCAGACGCTCCGGTTCGGGCAGCAGCGGTTCGTCGGCGGAGCCGTTCGTCGCGCTCGGCTCCCGCGTTCCGGCCGGCCGGCCGGAAGCGCCCAGGCCGCTTGCACCGCCCAGCCCTTCGGGTCCGCCCGGCTTCCCGTCGCCCTCGTCCGGAACGGGAGTCGCGTGCGCGGTCGGCGGCATCGACGCCGCAAGTTCCCGGATCCGTTCGAGATCCTCGGCGCTCAACGGTCCGATCCGCCAGGCGTCGTGGTCGGTGGCACTCAGCCCCGGCAGCAGTAGGCCGCGGGCGACGAACTGGAGAGCGAGCAGCGCGGCGGCGCCCCAGAAGGCCGTGGCGGGGGAGGCCTGCGCGACGGAGCGCGCCCGGGTCAGCACCGGCAGGGCGTCCCGTACGGGGAAGCACAGCGCCGAAACCGTACGGGGGCGCAGGTCGGCTGCGACCACGGTCAGTTCCGCCGAAGTCCCGAGGGTGTCAAAAGGAGTGCTACCGTCCGGATTCCAGAACGCGATCCTGCCGGTACGGGCCGGATCCGCGGGGACGAAGACCGCGGAGCAGCGGGACAGTTCGGCGATCTCGGAGGGCGTTGCCGCAGGGTGCTTGTGCACAGCGATGTCAGATTCCTCAAATTTGACTAGTGGGCGGAGTCGCCGAGGGTACTCCACTCCGCGCGACGGCGACCCGTGTGACTGTGTGGCGCGCGTCACTCATCTCTCTTCCCGGTCTCGATGGTGCAGCCAGCCCCACCATCGGGCACGGGGTCTGCCCCAGGAAGACCCGGGTGGTGGCGCCATGGCCCCCGCCGGCCCCCGGTCCGTACGTTCGATGAGGTCAGCGCATATGTTCCAGAGAACCGGAGACGTCATGCCCCAGGCGACAGCCACTGTTGCGGATCCCGCCGACGAGAGCAGTCCGGACCACCCGGCCGGCACCCGTGGGGCGGCGGCCGGAAGCGACTTCGCGCCGCTGCTGCGTGGCGTGCGGGACCAGGGCCTGCTGGAGCGCCGCACGGACCGGTATGTGCTCGGCATCGCCGTCAACCTGGCGGCCCTGGGTGCGGTGATCACCGGTTTCGTCCTGCTGGGCGACACCTGGTGGAGCCTGCTCCTCACGCTGCCATGGGCGGTCCTGTGGACCCGTACGGCCTTCGTCGCCCATGACGCGGGGCATGCGCAGATATCCGGTGACCGCAGGACGAGCAGGCTGATCGGTCTCGTACACGCCAATCTGCTGCTCGGCATGAACGAGGCGTGGTGGAACGACAAGCACGTACGCCACCACGCCAACCCCAACCACATCGACAAGGATCCCGATGTCGGTGTGGGAGCCCTGGTCTGGACCCAGAAGCAGGCGGCGCAGCGTGAGGGCTTCGCCCGCTGGCTGACCAGGAACCAGGCCCGGCTGTTCTTTCCGATGCTGTTGCTCGAAGGCATCGCGCTGAAGATCTACGGATTCCAGTTCCTGCGCCGTCAGCCCCTCCGGGAGCGGGCCGTCTCGGCGCTGCTGCTGACCGCGCACATAGCCCTCTACGCGACGCTGCTGCTGAGCACGCTGTCCCCGGGCAAGGCGATCGTCTTCGCTCTGGTGCTGCACGCGCTGTTCGGCCTCCACCTGGGTATGGCCTTCGCCCCGAACCACAAGGGCATGGAGATGCCCGACCCCGACGGCGAGCGCTGGGGCCACCTCCAGCGGCAGGTCCTGACCTCGCGCAACGTACGCGGCGCCGTCCTGACCGACTGGTTCCTCGGCGGGCTGAACTACCAGATCGAGCACCACCTCTTCCCGAGCATGCCGCGCCCCAACCTGCGGCTCGCTCAGCCCCTGGTCAAGGCGCACTGCTCCGGGATCGGCATGCCGTACGCGGAGACCGGCCTGATCGAGTCCTACCGGCAGGCGCTGTCGCACATGCACGAGGTCGGTGAGCCGCTGCGATAGCGCGGCCGATGGGGAACGCAAGGCCGATGGGGAACGTAAGGGAGCGCGGAGGCGTTCACACAACAGGAGCGGCGCCGGTCGCGAAGGAGGCGTGGACCATGTCGAATGGTGCGAAGATCGCTATCGGGGGCGTTGTCGCGGCAGCCATCCTGTGGCCCCTGATCGGATTCTGGTGGGCGCTGCTGATCGTGATCGGAGTTCCCGTGGCGGGCTATCTGCTGCTTGACCCGTCCCAGCGGCGCAGGCTCCGCAGGATCAACCGCAAGGAGATCGGCCGCTGAGGCCGGACGCCCGTGAGCGGTTTCACGTGGGGTGGACGGCCAGCCCGTCCAGAGCGGTGAGCAGGCTGGGCAGGGCGGCTCCACGGCCGACGGGGATGACCATGCCCGGCTCCTCGTCCAGCAGGAACAGGGCGATGTCGTCGGTCCGGGCCACCATCGACCACCCCGGGCCGTCGACGCGCAAGGTCCGTGCGTCGGCGGTGGCGTACGAGGAGCGGATCCGCCCGGGTGGCGGCGGAGCCTTCGTATATGCCTCCGCCTCCGACAGGGCCCTGCGTACGCCGGGGTGCCGGAGGGACGGCGAGGAATCGTTCCCGGGCTCACCCCCGGTGCGGTCCTCCGGTTCGCGCTCCGTGCCGTTCTCCGGCTCTCCCTCGGCCCCTGGCCGCGGGAACCGCGCCTCGTCGATCTGCTCGCGCCACACCGGCCACTGCGCGGCGATGTCGTCCGCCCCGAGCCGCCGCTGCGCCGGGCCCCAGGCCTCCGCGTCGGGAGGGGACAGCGGTGCGGGGCCCTTCCCGTCCGTCTCCGGATCGTGCGGATCCGGGACACCGGGCGCCGAGACGGCCAGGTCCATCGGCCAGCCCGGCAGCGCGCACACCATGGAGCGCTCGTCGGGAGACAGGTCGTGCTCCATGCCGCAGTCCCACGCGGCGATGGCGACGGCCACCTGGGAGGCGTCCTCGACCACCACGGTCCATCGAGCCCCCTCGCCGTCCTGCCCGAGAACGAGTCCGTAGCCCTCCTCGTACGGTTCGAGCGCGAGCGCGTCGCACGCGGCCACGTAGTCGTCACCCAGCACGCTCGGGAACCGCGCAGGCGTCAGCAGCATCGCGGTCAGCACCAGCAGCGAGTCGTCGGCGACCGCATCGCCCGCACCGGCCACGGTGTTCTCCCTGTCGGTCATCGCCCGCCTGCCCATCGCTCGGTCCTGCGTCCCTTGGCCCGTCGGCGCACCCTAACTACTCGGTAGCCCCCTCGTCGAGGCCCTGACGAACAGCGGCGGACCGCAGTCGTGGACCACCCCGTCCGGGTGCCGGAGGCCGCCAGGTCCGGGCGCGCGGGAGGCATCCGAGTAAGCTTGGGCATCCGGCCGAACGAGGGGGACAGCATGGTGAAGCGGTACGACCGGCTGAAAGAGATTCAGCGACTTGACCCCGAGCGGGACTTCCTGGAGATCTACCGCCTCACCGTCACCTACGAGTTCCCCTGGGACATCACCCGCGCTCTCGAACTGGCCCTCTACCGCACCTATGCCGTGCCCAGCATCGGTCGACTCCTGGACGAGACCGCGGAGTTGACGGAGCGCTCCCAGAAGCGCTACGACGACACGGCCCTGCTGCTCGACACGGTGACGGAGCACGGCTTCGACACCGACGAAGGCCGCACAGCCGTCCGCCGGATCAACCAGATGCACCGCAGCTACGACATCAGCAACGACGACATGCGCTACGTCCTGTGCACGTTCGTCGTCACCCCGAAGCGCTGGCTGGACAGTTTCGGCTGGCGACGCCTCTGCTGCCACGAGCTGGGCGCCTTCGCCGCCTATTACCGCACGCTCGGTGCCCGCATGGGGATCAAGGACATCCCGGTGAGCTACGAGGACTTCGAGCGCACCCTCGACGCCTACGAGGAGGAGCATTTCGGCTGGGACGAAGGAGCCCGCCGGGTCTCCGACGCCACCCTGGCGCTGATGGGATCCTGGTATCCGGCGCCCCTCGCCCCGGTGGTGCGCGGCGCCAGCCTCGCGCTCCTGGACGACTCGTTGCTCAAGGCCTTCCGCTACCGCCGCCCGGGGCCGGTCGCCCGCGGTTTGACCAGGGGCTCGCTTCGGCTCCGGGCGCGTGCCGTCCGGCTCCTGCCACCCCGGCGGACTCCCCACTACGCGCGCCAGAACCCCGAGATCAAGGGATATCCGGACGGGTACGAGATCGCGGGGCTCGGTACGTTCCCCACGCCGGGCGTCCGCGGCTGCCCGGTTCCGGGCCGGGGGCCGTCGCAGTCGCCCGTCGAGTGACGCGACCGCCCCGACCGAGCCGTGCACCTCGGCCGGGCGGACCGGGCCGACGCACCGACCGGGGGCCGTGCGCCGGTCCCGTACGGCTCGACGCTTCCTGTACGGCACCGGGTCCTGGCTGCGCCCCCGGCCTCAGGCCTGCCTGACCGCGAGGGCGAGAAAGCCGTCGTCCTCGTCGGTGTAGGACTCCAGCCGCCACCCCGCACCGGCCAGCAGGTCACGCAGCCTGGGCTCGGCCCGCAGGTCGTCGTCGGAGATGACGCGTCCCTGACGCGCGGCGAGGGCGGCCCGGCCGATCGGATGGAACAGAGCCAGGACCCCGCCCGGCCGGACCACACGGGCGAGTTCCGCCGTATCCGCCTCGGGGTGGGCCAGATGCGAGATCAGCCCGGCGGCGAACACCGCGTCCAGGACCCCGTCGCGCAGCGGCAGCCGCGCGATATCGGCACGGAGCAGTGTCCCGCTGTCTCCTCGTCCCGCCCGTGTCGCTTCCTCCAGCATGGCCGGAGTGAGATCGGCGCCCAGCACCGTGCCCCGCGGCCCGACGACCGCCCGCAGCGCGGGCATCGCACGCCCCGTCCCGCAGCCCGCGTCGAGCACCGCGTCGCCGGGGCGCAGCCCGAGCAGACCGACCGCGGCGGTACAGGCGGGACCGTCGTCGGGGAACCGGCTGTCCCAGCCGGCCGCACGCGGAGTGAAGAAGTCCAGGACATGAGTGTGGTCATTGGCCATGGGGACATGATCGCGCAACCGGCGTGGGCCTCGCGATCACCGGAAGCCGAGCTGTCCGGTCAGACGTTGACGCCGTAGTCCGAGGCGATGCCCGCCAGGCCTGATGCGTACCCCTGGCCGACGGCCCGGAACTTCCACTCGGCGCCGTGCCGGTACAGCTCGCCGAAGACCATCGCGGTCTCGGTGGAGGCGTCCTCGCTCAGGTCGTAACGGGCGAGCTCGACGCCGTTGGCCCGGTTCACCACCCGGATGAACGCGTTGCGTACCTGGCCGAAGCTCTGGCCCCGGCTCTGGGCGTCGTGGATCGAGACGGGGAACACGATCTTCGCGATCTCGGCGGGGACCGACGCCAGGTCGACCTCGACCGACTCGTCGTCGCCCTCGCCCTCACCCGTCAGGTTGTCCCCGGTGTGGCGGACGGAACCGTCGGGACTGTTGAGGTTGTTGTAGAAGACGAAGTGGCCGTCGGAGAGGACCTTGCCCGCCTCGGAGCACAGCAGCGCACTGGCATCCAGGTCGTGATCGGCGCCGGTCGTGGTCCGTACGTCCCAGCCGAGCCCGACCGTCACGGCGGTCAGACCGGGGGCCTCCTTCGACAGGGAGACGTTGCCGCCCTTGGCCAGGGTCACACCCATGAATTTCCTCCAGTGTTCTGTAGGTCCGCACGTGCGATCCGGGATCCTGCGGCTTCACCGCGTCCGGGTCCGGCGATCAGTGCCGTTCCGCTGTCACTCTTGTGGCCGCTACCTGTACGAACGCTCGGCACGGCGTTCCGGGTTCCCGGATTGCGCAAGCCATGAAATGAGCGGCGGCGGGGAAGGCCGGGTCGTCGCCCGGCCCCGGGCGCACCAGTGGGCGACAGTTGCCACATTGCGCAACCGTACAACTGTCGCTTCGAGGAGGTACGGGCACCCCTCAGCGTTCGGTGTGGCCTTCCTTGCCTCCCGGCTTGCCCTGCGTTACGTGCTCCGGCGCCGCGTCGGGCAGGTGGCGGCGCTCGTAGCGGCGGCGGGCCGCCGTGAGCCCGACCGCGTACAGCCCCAGGATCGAGCCGAGCAACAGGTAGTAGAGGGGCGGCAGGGCGCTCATCCCCAGCGACGGCCCGAGCGGAGTGAGCGGGAGGACGACGCCGACGGCGGCGAGACCCGCGGCGGCAGCCCGCAGAGGCTCACCCGCCCGGCGTTCGGCGGCACTGCGACCGGTCCGCAGCAGAATCATCACGAGGGCCTGGGTGAGCAGGTTCTCCGTGAACCACCCGGCGTGGAACGCCGCCTCCCCGCCGTCCGCGGGCGCATGGTGGAGGGCGAACGCGAGCACCCCGAAGGTGGCGAGGTCCGCGGCCGCGTTGAGCAGGCCGAAACCCGTGATGAAGCGCAGGAAGTCGCGCGGCCGCAGCACGGTGGGGCGACGCAGGACCGAAGCCGCCGGGCGGTCGAACGCGAACGCCAGCTGCGCCGCGTCGAAGCAGAGGTTCTGCACCAGCACCTGCGCCGGGAGCATGGGAAGGAAGGGCAGCATCAGCCCGGCCGTCAGCATGGCGATGACGTTGCCGAGGTTCGACGAGAGAGTGATCCGCAGATAGGTGGCGATGTTCCCGCTGCTGTGCCGGCCTGCCAGCACCGCACGGTCGATCGCGGTGAGGTCCTTTTCCGCCAGGACCACATCGGCCGCCTCCCTGGCCACGTCCACGGCGTTGCGGGGACAGATGCCGACGTCGGCGGCGTGCAGGGCGGGCAGGTCGTTGACGCCGTCGCCGAGGAAGCCGGTCGTGTGGCCGCCGGCGCGCAGGGCCGAGACGATCCGGGCCTTGTGCTCGGGGGTGCAGCGCGCGAACACCGTGGCCCGGTCCGCCACCCGGACCAGCTCCGCGTCCGACAGGGTGTCCACCAGCTCGGCCGTCACCACATCACCGGGGCCGGAGCGCCCCTCCGGGCGCAGGCCGAGATCCGCGCACACCCGGGCGGCCGTGCCCGGATGGTCGCCGGTGAGCACCTTGACGCTCACGCCCCGCCGCGCGAGTACCCCGAGCGCGTCGGCGGCGCTCGGGGCCGGAACATCGCGCAGCGCCACCAGGCCCAGGAAGGTCAGATCCCGCTCGTCCGCAGGCGTGTACGCGCCCGGCCCGGCCGCCCGGTCGGCACGGGCCACGGCCAGCAGACGCAGTCCCGTTCCGGCCTTCCGGTCCGCCAGGGCGAGCAGCCGGTCACGCTCTTCCCGGTCCATGGCGCACCGGTCGAGCACGGCCTCGACGGCACCCTTGGTGACCAGGGTGTGGACGCCGGGCCGGCCGGGCCGCCCGACCACCGCCGTCGCGACGCGCCGCACCGGATCGAAGGGCAGCACCGCGACGCCCTCGTACGCGTCCGGATCCACCTCCCCGGCAGCGGACGGACCGTACTCGTCGGCGGCGTCCAGCACCGCTTCGTCGAGCGAGTCGGCCGCGGGCAGTTCCGCCAGCTGGAGCGTCCACAGCGCGCTGACCGCCGCCCACCGCAGTACGTCCGGATCGGGCCGGTCCGCACCGTCGGTCGCCCCTGCGACGACAGGCCGGTCCTCGGTCAGCGTGCCGGTCTTGTCCAGGCACAGCACATCGACCGCGCCCAGGTCGTGCAGCGCCGGGAGCCGCTTGACGATCACTCCGCTGGTGCGCGCCAGCCGGGCGGCGCCCCGCGCGAGCGTCGTCGTGACGATGACCGGCAGCATCTCCGGGGTGAGCCCCACGGCGACGGCCACGGCGAACGGCAGCGTCTCCAGGCCCCGGCCGCGCAGCGCCGCATTGGCCATCAGCACCAGGGGCGGGGTCAGAAGCATGAAGCGGATCAGCGTCCAGGAGATCCCCTGGACGGACCGCTCGAAGGCGCTCGCGCCCCGCTGCCCGGCCCTGCCGTCATGGGCGGCGGCGAACCGGGTCTCCCCACCGGTGGCCACGATCACCGCCGTACCGCTGCCGGAGGTGACACTGCTGCCCTGGAAGCACCACTGCGGCTGTGCGAACGGTCCGGCCCCGGACAGCGCTGGGTCGGGGACGTCGAGGGCCTCCTTGGCCACCGGCGCGGACTCCCCGGTCAGGGCCGACTGATGCACGGTGAGTCCGTCGGTGCGCAGCAGCCGCACGTCGGCGGGTACGAGATCGCCCGGCCGCAGCCGGATCACGTCCCCCGGCACCAGGTCGGCGACCGGCACCTCCCGTTCGAGGGGAGAGGCATCGTCCGAGGCGCGGCGCAGCACGGTCGCCGTGGTCGCCACCAGTTCGCGCAGCGCCGCGGTCGACCGGTCGGCACGGTGCTCCTCCGCCGAACGCAGCAGGCAGCTCACCGCGACGAGCGCCAGGATGACGCAGGCGGTGCCCCAGGCGGAGACGAGGGCCGACACCAGGCCGAGGCAGAGCAGTACGGAGGTGAAGGGGTCCCGGAAGCTGCGCAGGAAGCGCCGGGGCCAGGGCACGGGCCGCCGGGCGGGCAGCACGTTCTCGCCCGTCCGGCCGAGCCGGATCTCGGCCTCCGTCTCCAGCAGCCCGCGCGGCCCGCTGTCGAGGGCGCGCAGCGTCTGCAGGGAGGTGGGCCCGGTGCCGGAGGCCGGGGCGGTGGTCGTGCGGCCCCCGCCGGATGCTGCCGAGGCATTCTTGCCGGTGCCGGTGCCGGTGCCGGTGCCGGGAAACGGTGTGACGGAGGCCGGCGTGCCGGCGGTGAGGTGTCCGGGACCCGCGGCTGAACCGCTCTCAGGCACCGAGCTCACGCAGGAGGACGGGCTTCTGGGAGGAGTGCCCGGCGCGTTCGGCCAATTGACCGACCATGAGCCGGACGACCGTCACCACATCGGGATCGTCGACCAGATAGACCTGCCGTCGGCCTTCGCGGCGGGAGCGGACGAGACCGGCCAGCTTCAGCTTCGTCAGGTGCTGGCTGACGGAGGGAAGCGTGCCGCCGACCCGCTCGGCGAGTCCTGTCACATCGCTCTCGCCCTGCGCCAGTGCCCACACGATGTGCAGCCGTGCCGGTGTCGCCAGGAGCCCGAACGCCGATGCGGCCTCCGCGAGCACCTCCGCGGGCGGATCCTGGAAACCGCCGCCGGAACCTGTCGACACGCTCGTATCTCCTCGTCCCCGGGCCGTCTGCGCGGACCCGGCACCGCTGCCCGTACCAGGCAGCCGAAAAGACCAGTGTAGGGGCCGCGCCGGATGAGCCCGAGGCCCGCGCGGGGCATCAGGCCCGTCGAAGAGAGGCGCAATGAGGTCCGTTGTGCGGCAAAGAACGACCGTGGCGAAGCCGCACCGGTCAAGAACGATCAACCCACTCGAACGAAGCCGACCGGTTGCCATGCTGTCGGCCCGAAGCGATTCCTGAAGCCCGAAGCCATTGCCGAAGAGAGGGGACGCATGCCCTCCGAGCACGTCGACAGCGACGAGAGCCACCGCACCGCCCACCGCACTCCCGGGAACGTCGGCAGGAGCATGATCGGAGAGGACATCGCGCTCACCCTGAAGATCATCGTGGCGGGCGGCTTCGGGGCCGGGAAGACCACCCTGGTCGGCTCGGTCAGCGAGATCCGCCCGTTGCACTCGGAAGAGACTCTGAGCGAGAGCGGGCGGGACCGGGACGACACCGACGGGGTGGAGCGGAAGACCACCACGACCGTAGCGATGGATTTCGGCCGTATCACCGTCCACTCCGGCCTGTCCCTCTATCTGTTCGGCACGCCGGGCCAGGACCGTTTCCGGTTCCTGTGGGACGAGCTCTGCGAGGGCGCCCTCGCGGCGATCGTGCTCGCCGACACCCGGCGGCTGGAGGACTGCTTCGCCGCCGTCGACCACTTCGAGCGACGGCGGATACCTTTCGTCGTCGCCGTCAACCGCTTCCCCGGCGCTCCTGACCATACGGAGCACGATGTCGAGCGGGCGCTCGACCTCGACCCGGGCACGCCGGTCGTGCCGTGCGACGCCCGTGACCGGGCCTCCGGAAAGGAAGTCCTGATCCGCACGGTCGAGTATGCCGGGCGCATGCACACTGCCCGGCTCCTCGCCGCCTTCGGCTGACGGCCCGGCGTCGAGACCCCCGCAGTCAGCCGGTCAAGTCGGCCATCGCGACCACCTTGTCGATCCGCACCCGCACGACCAGTTCGCCGGGCACACCGTTGCGCCGGCCGAACTCCTCGGCGGCGTCGGCCGCCACGTAACGGCGGGCGATGAGCGTCGCCCACCGCAGGAGTTCCCCCGGGTCCTCGCTCAGCTCGGCATGCCCCTGCACCACCGCGAACGCGTAGGGAGGCCGGTCGTCGTCGACGCACAGGGAGACCCGCCCGTCGCGAGCGAGATTGCGCCCCTTCACGCTCTCCTTGCCGGTGTTGAAGACCACCGAGTCGCCATCGAGAAGGAACCAGACGGGTGCGATGTGCGGACTGCCGTCGGTCCGTACCGTCGAAACCTTCGCCGTGCGCGTGCCCTCCGAGAGGAAGGCCCGCCATTCTTCATCGGTCATGTGGTGTGCCATGGGCCCATCCTCGGCCCGATCCCCGCATGGCGCGAAGCGGCACCCCGGGCTGTGAGGGACGCTTGCCCCCACGGGGCCGTTGCGCGAGGCTTACGCGCGTAGCGGGGTACGGGGAACGAAGGTTACGGGGAGGATGAGCACATGCCGCTTGACCGGGGACTCGACTGGCTTCTTGACGATCTCACCAGCAGGGTGCAATACATACGGCACGCCTTGGTGCTGTCGAACGACGGGCTGGTCACCGGGGCCAGCACCGGACTCGCCCGTGAGGACGCTGAGCATCTGGCGGCGGTCTCCTCCGGTCTGCAGAGTCTGGCGCGCGGGTCGGGGCGCCACTTCCGGGCGGGCCGCGCCCGCCAGACGATGGTCGAGTTCGACGAGGCACTGCTCTTCGTGACGGCCGCGGGCGACGGCAGCTGTCTGTGCGTACTGACCGCGGCCGAAGCCGACGTCGGCCAGGTCGCCTACGAGATGACCTTGCTCGTCAACAGGGTCGGCGAACACCTCGGAGTCTCCGTCCGTCAGGGCGGGCCCGAGGACACCGGATCCTTCTGACCTGTCTGACCTGTCAGATCTGTCAACCTGTCCGACCCGTCTGACCTGCGACTCCCGTCGTCGGTGAAGAGTTATCCACAGGACTGACGGGTGGTGACTCCTTCGGACTACTGTGATCACACAGAGTATTCGATCCGACGGGGGAGGACAGTCATGACGGTCAGGGAAGTGCTCCGAACGCACGCCAGGACCCAGGGCGCGCGGGCCGAGGATGCGAGCGAGCCGGCCGAGGACGCGAGCGCGTGGGCCGGCGCTCATGCCGCGGGCGTGAGCGCGGAGGCGGAAGGCGAGGGTGGGCACACCTCGTCCGCCGCCCCGGCGTCGACGGTCGCGGCCGGGCGCGCGGCCCAGGAACTGGGCCTGCGGCGTGCGCAGTTCGAGCTTGCGGTGCACCTGGGGCTGATCGCCGTCGTCGGCGCACCGGGTGGTGGGCGGCCACGGGTGCGTGAGGAGGAGATCGCGCGCCTGCGGGAGCAGCCGGGCTTCCCCGATGACCTGGCGGAGCGGGTCCGTACCGTCGGCACAGCGGAAGGAGCAGGCCTGCTGAACATCGCTCCGGCACGGTTCACCCGGCTGGCACGGGCGGGCTGCGTCTCACCGGTCACGTTCTATCTGAACCGGTACCGCGCGGTGGTCTGGCTCTATCTCGCGGACGAGCTTGCCGCGTTCGCGGCCCGGGAGCCCGAGCTGCTTGCCGGGCGGACGCCCCCGGGGATGCGCACGATGCTGGAATCGGGCACGGACTGGCGGGCACGCAACTGGCGTGCGCAGCGCATCGACCGGCTGCTGGACCGCACGCCGGACCCCTGGGCGCGGGCGGCGGTCCAGGCATCGGCACTGGATCCGGTGCAACTGGCGGAGGTCGTGGACGACCCCTACGAACGTGCCTATCTCGTACGGGTCCGTCCGGAGCCGGTCTTCGGACGTCCGGGGTCGATGGCGGCGAGGGAGGCCATGGGGGAGTTGACGCCGGCCGACGACCCCGACGAAATCCTCTGGAGGAGGGTCAACCTGGCGCTGGAGCTGGACCGGGCACGCGAGGACCGGCCGGCCCCGCGCCCCGGGGGCGACAGAGGAGTCCGGGCGGCGCCGGCCGTCCGGTCCGGGCCTGCTGCGGTGGGCGTGCCGACCCGGAAGAGGTTGCTCGCCAGGCTGGGGTGGCGTGTGCGGGGCACCGGATAAACTTTCGCGCCGATCGTTCGGATAGGTCATCCTGTGCGGATGTTGATCAGGGAAGCAATCTCCGAGGACTGGCCCGCCATCTGGCCGTTCTTCCATGCGATCGTCTCCGCGGGCGAGACGCTCACCTATCCACTCGATCTTGGTAAGGAGGACGCCGAGGGATGGTGGTTCGTCGCGGCGCCGAGCCGCGTGGTCGTTGCCGTGGACGACGCCGGGACGGTGCTCGGCACAGCGAAGATGAACCGCAACCACATGGGCAATGGATCCCACATAGCCAGCGCCACCTATATGGTCGACCCCGCTCACTCCGGCCGGGGAGTGGGGCGCGCGCTGTGCGAACACTCAGTCGATTGGGCTCGCGCCGAAGGGTATCGGGCCATGCAGTTCAACGCGGTGGTCGAGACCAACACCCATGCCGTCAAGTTGTACCGGTCGATCGGCTTCGACGTGGTCGGCACTCTTCCGGAGGGCTTCAACCACCCGACCCAGGGCTATGTGGGGCTTCACATCATGCACAAGGCCCTGTGACGCCGTAGCGTTCTACCACCGCCCTGTCCCCGCCGGAGGAAGCGAGCGCGGAGATCAGGCGAAAGGATGACCGGTTGCCGGTCCCAGCTCCGGTCCCGGCAGCGTGCGGCCAGCTGGGCCGCCGTCCGCCGCGCCGCTCGCGGTGACCGCCGGGACGACCGTCCCGGCCCAGGAGAGGGCCGTCCATCCCGAGTCCGGCGAGCCCTCGACCACCACCACGCCCGTGTTGTCCAGGCTGTGTTCGGCGGCGAACCCGACCGTGACGTTCCGTGCGCGGGCGGCTGTCCACACCCGGATGGCGGCGCCATGACTGACAAGCGCCACGGTTCCGGACTCCCCGGCCTCCGCTGCCTCGGCCACCACCGCGTCGAAGCGGGTCAGCGCCTCGGACCCGCTCTCGCCCCCGGGCATCCGGCGGGCTACGTCCCCGGCGGACCAGGCGAAGGCGGTCGTCAGATACTGCCGGACGGCGTCCTCGTCGGCCCGCATCTCCAGGTCACCGGCCGACAGTTCCCGGATTCCGTCACGGATCCGGACCTCGATGCCCCGCTCAGCGGCCAGGGGCGCGGCCGTGAGCTGTGTACGCGTCAGGGTGGAGGCGTACACCGCGAGGATGTCCTCCCCGGCGAGCGCCCCGGGCAGCGCCGCAGCCTGCCGCAGACCCAGGTCGGTGAGGCCGGGGCCGGGCCGCGCGGTGTCCAGGAAGTGGCCGAGGTTGGACGGTGTCTGGCCGTGACGGATCAGCAGCATTCGCATAGAACGGGTCATGCTCCAGGCTCGGGCGCGCGTGCGGCGGCAGATAGATGTGCAACCCACCCTCTCATTCGGCCACCACCGGAGGACATGACGACGGGAGGTCTGCTCGTCCTGCCGGAAGTAGCGGGGAGACGCCGGGAGTTGGTGCGAGGGGATGCGCACGGGGCGACTGCGTCGTTCCTGGGCGATGGCAGTACTGTGCGCCCCACCGGCATACGGGCGATGAGAAGTATCTGGAGGAAGATTCCATGACCATACCCAGGAGATCGTGGCGTGGCGCGGGTGCACTCGTGGCCGCTGCGGTCGTCGGTCCGACCGGAGGCGTCATCTCCGCCGGTCCGGCCGCTGCTCACACCCCCACCTGGGCCGTAACCTGCTCCGAGGTGACTGTTGACCTCACCGACTACACGAGCGACGTCCCCAATACGGTGACCGTCACGGTGGACGGCAAGGACTTGCTCCCCACCGAGACCTTCGACCGTGAGTTCCACAAGAAGCTGACGCTTCCCGAGCACGACAAGCCGGTGACCGTCCGACTGGTCGTCAAGGACGGAGGCGGCGACGGAAAGTACTCGATCGACAAGTCGGAGACGGCGAAGGTGTGCGACGAGGAGCCCCGTCCCACACCGACCGAGCCGACCCCGAGCGAGCCGGCCCCGTCGCGGACGCCGTCCACCGGGACGCCCGAGCCGAGCGCCACCCCCAGCGAGCAGCCTTCGGAGTCCGCGCCCGCCGTGCCCGCCCCGAGCCCGAACTCGCCGGATCTGGCCGAGACCGGCTCGTCGTCGACGCTGGCCATCGGTGGCGCCGCTGTCGCGGTGTTGCTGGCCGGCGGCGGCATCCTGTGGGCCGTCCGCAAGCGGCGTACCGCCCAGGACTGACGCTCCCGCTCTCAGTGGGCCCGCGCCGGCAGGTCGGGGCGGCGGGCCTCGTGAGCCGTAGGAACGCAGGAAGCGGCCGGAGCCGTCCGAGATCGACAGGCGGAGGCCGTTCGAGACCGGCGGGCTGAGGCCGTCCGAGCCGTGGCTGAGGCCGCCCGAGCGGTGGTCGAGGGGCCGCGCCACCGCGGTGATGCGGCCCCTCACTTCCTCCGGTACCCCCTTCTCCGTCCGTCACCCCTGTTCGTCCGTCACCGTTCCGGGTCCTTCATCGCTCCGGGTCCGTCGGAGGCGCGGTGGCCGGCGGGGGAGCGGGGCCGATCTCGCACCAGACGGCCTTGCCCTCGCCGCGGGGCTCGATTCCCCAGCGCGAGGCGACCGCGTCGAGCAGGAGCAGTCCCCGGCCGGAGGTGGACGTCTCGCCCGGCGTACGCCGACGGGGCCAGACGCTGGACCGGTCCTGGACCGACAGCCGGATCCGCCGTACCGGTTCGGGCAGCACTTCCAGTGTCAGGACGGCGCCGCCCTCGGTGTGCAGGAGTACATTCACCAACAACTCCCCCGTGACGAGCTCCGCATCGTCGGCGAACTCGGCCATGTCCCAGTCGGCCAGGGCCTGGCGCACGATCGCGCGGGCGTCCGAGAGGCCTTCCGGGTCCGCCTGGTGGATGTACTGGTGGAGCCGTGGCGCGTGCGACGACCCCACGTCCGGGCTCCGGCGCAGGACGAGGAGCGCCACATCGTCCCCCGACCCCCACCGTTCCCACAGCCGTTCCGACAGGTGATCGGCCAGCGCCTCGGCCCCGGCGGGCCCCGCGCTCACCTCGTTGCGCAGCGCGTCGATCCCGGAGTCGAGGTCGGCTCCGGGTTCCTCCACCAGGCCGTCCGTGTACAGCACGAACGTCTCACCGGGTACCAGGTCGAGCCGGGTTTCCGGGTACTCCTCGTCCTGGAGATCCGTGGAGGTGCCCAGCGGCAGCCCACCACGCACCTGCGGGCTGCCGACCCGCCCGTCGAGGTGGCGGATCAGCGGGCCGAGGTGCCCGGCCCGCACCACCTGCACCGCTCCGGACGCCAGGTCGACCTGGGCGTACGTGCAGGTGGCGAAGCGCTCGGTGTCCAGCTCGGCGAGGAAGCGCGAGGCCCGCGCCAGCACGGTGGCCGGCGGGTGGCCCTCAGCGGCGTACGCGCGTAGGGCGATGCGCAACTGGCCCATGATCGCGGCCGCGTGGGTGTCGTGCCCCTGAACATCCCCCACGACCAGCCCGTAACGGTTCTTGGGCAGGGTGATCACGTCGTACCAGTCGCCGCCGACCTGCCGGCCGCTCCACGCGGCGTGATACCGGACCGCGATCTCGCCGCCCTCGACGTCCTGTATCCGGGGCGGAAGCATCGCGGACTGGAGCTGGGTGGCGAACTCCCGCTCCTCGTCGAAGAGCATCGCCCGTTGCAGGGACTGGGCCACGATGGCGGCGAGGCCCAGGCACAGAATGCGCTCGTCCGCATTGAAGACCGTGCGTTCGCGGTAGAAGAGGGCCAGCCCGCCGAGCGACCGGGCCTGGGCCACCAGCGGAAGGTACGCCGCCGCCCGGAACCTCAGCCTCCCGAGATGCGGCTCCAATTCCGGGTAGCGACGGCCCAGCGCGGCGAGGGAGGTGATGAACCGGGGGCGTCCGCTGCGGATGGTGTCCGCGAGCGGGAGGTTGCGGTCGAGGCCACCGGAGCCGAGCCCGTCGAGCACCTCGAGCGACTCGCCGCTCAGCGCGACGATGTTCAGCGCGGAATTCTCCACGAGCCCCAGGGCGAGACCGTCCGCGCCGAGGCGGGCCAGCCCGCCGGGCCCGGTGAGGGCGGCCGTCACGTCGTCCACGGTCACCGCGCGGGACATCGCACTCGTTGTGCGTTCAACGATATTGGTCTGGCGCTGCCGCCGTTTCTCCAGATCGAGAACGAAGGCCGAATGGGTGACCTCCGCCGTCGCGTCCCGGACGACCCCCACGATCCGGTGGGCCCTGCCGTCCTTCGATCGCAGGATGCGGGCCTGGACGTGGGTCCACTGCGTGGTCCCGTCGTCCAGCGGCACGCGCAAGTGGACGCTGTAGGAATTGCTGCCGCCGGTGATGGCCTCGTCGATCGTGACGTCGAGCCGGGCCCGTTCCGCCGGTTCCAAGTGCTCCAGAAGTGCGGCCGGGCGTGCGTCGAACGTCGCCGGATCCACGCCGAACACCATGAGCCCGGCCTCGTCGATGTCCAGGGTGCGGGCGTCCAGATCCCAGTCGAAGCTGCCGGTCCGGTTCATGGCGAGGCGTTCCGTCTGCCGGATCTCACCGTTGGTCTTCCGGTCGATCCGGCGGAGCGGAGAGGCTTCGGCGTCCTGCCGCCGTTCGTCGTCGGTCATTCCTGCTCCGGAGGTCGTCCGGCGGGGCCGTGCGTCGGCGCACCCCGTAGTCCTCAATTGTCGAGCCGTATCCATCGGAGTGCCACAGCGGCCCGCCCCGCACCGCCCCCGCCGCTCCCGGCCCGATCCGGGGGTCGCGCAATGGCGGCCGTGGACCGTCCGCGACCATGGAAGGCGTCCCAGGTGTCACGAGCCCAGTGAGCGGAGCACACGCATGAACGACGACCGGCCCGTCCTGCTGGAGACGCGGGGCACCTGCCTGCACCTCACACTGAACCGCCCCCGGGCCCTCAACGCCCTCAGCCGCACCATGGTGCGGCTCCTCCACGAGGCCCTGGCCCGCGCCGAGGAGGACGAAGCGATCGACGCGGTGCTGCTGTCCGGGGCGGGCGACCGGGGCCTGTGCGCCGGGGGCGACATCCGAGCCCTGCACGACGACGCACGGGCCTCGGGGCGTGCGTCCTTGGAGTTCTGGCGTGAGGAGTACCGCCTCAACGCCCGCATCGCCCGATTCCCCAAGCCGTACGTCGCGCTGATGGACGGCATCGTGATGGGCGGCGGAGTCGGCGTATCGGCCCACGCCGGACTTCGTGTCGTCACCGAACGCTCACGCGTGGCCATGCCCGAGACCGCGATCGGCTTCGTGCCCGATGTCGGGGGCACCCGTCTGCTGGCAGCCGCCCCCGGCGAACTGGGCACCCACCTGGCGCTCACGGGCCGCTCCGTCGGGGCGGCCGACGCCGTTCTCTGCGGTCTGGCCGATCACTACGTCCCGGCCCGCCTCCTGCCGGCCCTGACCGAAGCGCTGGGCGAGCCGGCTGTGGCGCTGGGCGAGCCGGCTGTCCCTGGCGTCCCCGTGGCGGGCATCGTGCAGCGGTTCGCCACGGAGCCGCCCGCCGGAGAGCTCGCCGCCCAGCGCGACTGGATCGACGCCTGCTATGCGGCGGACACCGTGGAGGAGATCGTCCGACGGCTGCGCGGCTGTGGCGTCGCGGCAGCCGGGACGGCGGCGGACGAACTCCTGACCAAGTCGCCCCTCGCGCTCAAGGTCACGCTCGCGTCTGTCCGCCGGGCAGCCCGTCTCGGCAGCCTGGAAGCCGTCCTCGACCAGGAGTTCCGTGTCTCCAGCCGGGCATTCGAGCACCCTGATTTCGTGGAAGGTGTGCGCGCCCGGATCATCGACAAGGACAACGACCCGCAGTGGAAGCCGGGCTCCCTCGCGGAGGTCGACGACCAGGAGGTCGCCCGCTTCTTCGCACCGCTCGGCCCCGGCGAACAGGAACTCGGCCTCGCTCCCGGGCCGACGGACGTACCCGCGCGGGAGGGCCAGGCCGGGTAGGACGGTCCGGCGCAGACCCTCCGGCGCAGGCGGCCCCCAGTGCAGGCGCTCCCCGGCGCAGGCCCTAGCTTTCGCTGCCGGAGAGGCTCGGCTGCAGTGCCCGGACGAGAGCGAACAGCCGGTCCTCATTGCCCGTCAGCCCCGCGCCGCGCAGAGCATGGTCGGCCTCCCGCATCGGAGAGGTGAGCAGCGGCAGGTAGACCGGTGCGTCGTCGGGGTCCGCGAGCACTGCTCGGGTGGCCTCCAAGAGGCGGACGTACGCCTGCGCCGCGGCGAGCTCGTCGTTGTCCATCTCAGCTTCTCCTCCTCAGAGCTGTCTGACTCTCAAGCATCTCCCATGGGTCTGACAACGCCGCCTCAAGCCCGGCCGTGCCCGCCGGACAACCCGCTCGGCGGCTCCACCTCCAGGTAGCGCCTTCTGCGGGGACCCCGGTAGAGCAGCACCGTCCAGCCCAGTTCCCGCAAGGCCGAAGCGCAGCCGGCCAGCGCCTCCTCCTCGCCGTGAGCTGCGCCGCTGCCGGACGGCCCGGTCCACTCGACCCGTACCGAACCTGCCGAATCCCCGTCGCTCACCCGGTACCCGGCCGACACTCGACGCCCAGTCGGGTCGACGGCCGACGGTGTCGCCCTCGAACTCTCCAGCGCCAACGCGACCGCCCTGATCGGGCGGTTGAGTTCCCACAGCGCGGGCACGGCCTCGGGGTCGGGCCGTCCGGCGCCGGTGAGGCGACGGATCTGCAGCAGCCCCTCGAACGCGGTCCGCACCGAAGCGGCCCGAGCCGCCGGGGGCCCGGCAACCGGTGGACCATCGCCGGTCGACGGCTCGAATCCGGTGCTCTCCTCAGCGCCCATGCCTCCCCCTCGTGATCCGTCCCGCGCCCAGTGTGCACCGGCAGAGGACGCACAGGCCGACGGGAGCGTCGTTCCCCGGGAGACACCTCGGTAGACTCGTGTGCTCTGCACTCGCACATTCCGCAACACGATCCACGCAAGGACCCCGCCACCCGTGCCTGAGAACGATTCGACCGCCGTGCCCGACAACGGACGGGAGGCTCTGCGCGCGGACTGCACGAACTGTTTCGCTCTCTGCTGCGTCGCACTCACACTGACGGCCTCGTCGGACTTCGCCATCGACAAGGCCGCCGGGCGGCCCTGCCCCAACCTTCAGGACGACTTCCGCTGCGGCATCCACACCCGGCTGCGCCCGAAGGGCTTCTCCGGCTGCACCGTGTACGACTGCTTCGGCGCCGGGCAGAAGGTCTCACAGGGGACCTACGGGGGCCGCGACTGGCGTTCGTCCCCCGACCTCGCCGCGCAGATGTTCCAGGTGTTCCCGGTCATGCGCCAGCTCCATGAACTGCTGTGGTACCTCACCGAGGCTCTGACGCTGCCGGCCGCACGTCCGCTGCACGCCGAGCTCCGCCGGGCGCTGGAAGCTACGGAACAGCACACCACGCGCCCCGCGGTCGACTTCGCGGAACTGGACGTCGCCGGTCACCGCGACCGGGTCGCCGGACTGCTTCTGCGTGCCAGCGAACTCGTCCGGGCAACCGTGCCCCGCCGCAAGAAGCGCAACCACCGCGGCGCCGACCTCATCGGGGCTCGGCTGCGGGGCGCCGACCTGCGCGGAGCGGACCTCCGCGGGGCCTGTCTGATCGCCGCTGATCTCACCGGCGCCGACCTCCGCCTGGCCGACCTCATCGGCGCGGACTTCCGTGACGCCGACCTCTCGGGCGCTGACCTCACGGGAAGCCTGTTCCTCACCCAGGCCCAGCTCAACGCCGCCAAGGGCACCGCGAAAACGGCGCTTCCCGCATCGCTGATCCGCCCCTCCCACTGGTCCGACTAGACCTGTCCGGGCGATCAGGTCGGGCTGCTCGGCGATGCGCGGGCGTCGCCGTCGGGACGGGGCGACGTCACAGCCTCCCACCTGCCTGCGCCGCCGGAGGTTC
Source organism: Streptomyces sp. NPDC048142 (assembly GCF_043202835.1). Classification (NCBI taxonomy): domain Bacteria; kingdom Bacillati; phylum Actinomycetota; class Actinomycetes; order Kitasatosporales; family Streptomycetaceae; genus Streptomyces; species Streptomyces sp. NPDC048142. Next base: position 79,214 of record NZ_JBIDBC010000022.1, on the reverse strand, counting down.
GGCGATCCGCCGCACGGCGCGCGGAGCCACCGTCGTCACACCGGGCCCTCGACGCAGCACGGGGCCGTACGGGCAGGGCCCCTCGACGCAGCACGGGGCCGTGTACGGGCGGCGGTCCTCGACGTTTCGCCGGACCGGGGCCGGCGGCCCCGGTCCGGATCACCGTGACAAGGGTGGGGCGGTCTGAGGCCGGCTGACGATCCGGCCGGGCGGGTACCCCCGTTTCCCGCCCGACCGGAGTCTTTGCCCGGTCGTCCGTCCCGTGTGACACCCGGGGTCAGGCGCGCCACTCAGCCGTGCGCTCCGGCGACGCCTCGGAGAGCGCCTTCACGATGGCGTCGGCGTCGCCCTGATTGCCGTACACCGGGGTACCGGGCTGCTGGCGCCACGAATCGTCCAGGCCGCCGCCGTCGACCGTGTCGAAGCCCAGCTCGTCGATGAGCTCACGTACCGTCTGCTTGCCCTTCGGGTCGTCGCCGGCCACCGGGAGCGCCTGCCGGCCCGGAGTGCCCTGCGGACGGCCCCGGTCCAGGATGTCCTGGGCGTACGTGCCGTTGAACGCCTTGATCACGGGGTGGCCGATCTGCTGCTCCGTCCACCGGCTCTCCGGCAGCCCGTCCTCGACGGCGGCGATGCGGCCGTCGCGCTGTTGCGGGTAGTAGTTGCCCGTGTCGATGACCGTGGCGCCCTCCGCCGCGCCGTCGAGGAATCCGGCGGGCAGGTCGGGCACGGCCTTGAGCGGGACGGCGACCACGACTACCTGGGCGTCCTGTGCGGCCTCCGACGCGGTCACCGGCTTCGCTCCGGTCTCTTCGGCGAGGGCGATGAGCGTGTGGGGGCCTCGGGAGTTGGCGACGGAGACCTCGTGTCCGAGGTCGGTCAGGCGCCGTGTCAGGTTGCCGCCGATGTTGCCCGCGCCGATGATGCCGATCTTCATGGGTCCGACCTTCCGAAGCTTGCCGAGTGGAGTGAAGTGGAGAGGAGCGAAGAGGAGTGAAGAGAAGCGGACAGAGGTGGTTCTGTCGGTTCACCAACTACGGGCCCAGAGGCGCTATTCCGTTCTCCGCGAGGGAATATCCGAGCGTCTTCGGGACGTTGACATACGCCTTCGGTTGCGGCCGGGCAAGGACCGGACGTTCTCCGTAGGCCATTTGAGTGTCCTTGTCGGGCGCTCGCGCCGGACGGTGAAGGATGTCCCCCCGCACCGATCGCCGCGGGTCCATTCTGGTCGCCGAGTCCATACGGGCCGTCGATCGAAGGAGCGTCTGAGTGACGACGAGAGGCATCTCGCAACCGGTGGAGACCGATACCGCCGAACAGGACGAAATGCCGGTACGGCGCGGGGAACCCGGCAACGTCATCATCAAGTGGATGACCTCGACGGACCACAAGACCATCGGCACGCTCTACCTCGTCACCTCCTTCGCGTTCTTCTGCGTGGGAGGGCTCCTGGCCCTGGTTATGCGTGCCGAACTGGCGAGGCCCGGTATTCAGTTGATCTCGAACGAGCAGTTCAACCAGGCGTTCACGATGCATGGCACGATCATGCTGCTGATGTTCGCGACGCCGCTGTTCGCCGGATTCGCGAACTGGATCATGCCGCTCCAGATCGGCGCGCCCGACGTGGCGTTCCCGCGGCTGAACATGTTCGCGTACTGGCTGTACCTCTTCGGCTCGCTCATCGCGGTGGCCGGCTTCCTCACCCCGCAGGGCGCGGCCGACTTCGGCTGGTTCGCCTACGCCCCGCTGAACGACGCGGTCCGCTCGCCGGGCATCGGCGCCGACCTGTGGATCATGGGGCTGGCCTTCTCCGGCTTCGGCACGATCCTCGGCTCGGTCAATTTCATCACCACGATCATCTGCATGCGCGCCCCCGGCATGACGATGTTCCGCATGCCGATCTTCGTCTGGAACGTTCTGCTGACCGGTGTCCTGGTCCTGCTGGCCTTCCCGGTCCTCGCCGCGGCCCTGCTGGCGCTGGAGGCCGATCGTAAATTCGGCGCGCACATTTTCGACGCGGCCAACGGCGGTGCACTGCTCTGGCAGCACCTGTTCTGGTTCTTCGGCCACCCCGAGGTCTACATCATCGCCCTGCCGTTCTTCGGCATCGTCACCGAGATCTTCCCGGTCTTCAGCCGTAAACCCGTCTTCGGCTACATCGGCCTGGTCGCGGCCACCATTGCCATCGCGGGCCTGTCCGCGACCGTATGGGCGCACCACATGTTCGTCTCGGGCGCTGTGCTGCTGCCGTTCTTCTCGTTCATGACGTTCCTCATCGCCGTGCCGACCGGTGTGAAGTTCTTCAACTGGATCGGCACGATGTGGAAGGGGTCCCTCTCCATGGAGACCCCGATGCTGTGGGCCGTAGGGTTTCTGGTCACCTTCCTGTTCGGCGGGCTGACCGGGATCATCCTCGCCTCACCGCCCATGGACTTCCATGTCTCCGACTCGTACTTCGTCGTCGCCCACTTCCATTACGTGGTGTTCGGCACGGTGGTGTTCGCCATGTTCGCCGGATTCCATTTCTGGTGGCCGAAGTTCACCGGAAAAATGCTGGACGAACGGCTCGGGAAGGCGACGTTCTGGACGCTCTTCGTCGGATTCCACGGGACGTTCCTCGTACAGCACTGGCTCGGCGCCGAGGGCATGCCGCGCCGTTACGCGGACTATCTCGACGCCGACGGCTTCACTGCGCTGAACACGATCTCCACCATTTCCTCCTTCCTGCTCGGACTGTCGATCCTGCCGTTCTTCTACAACATCTGGAAGACCGCCAAGTACGGCAAGAAGATCGAGGTCGACGACCCGTGGGGTTACGGCCGTTCGCTGGAATGGGCCACCTCCTGCCCACCGCCCCGGCACAACTTCGTCACCCTGCCGCGGATCCGTTCCGAATCCCCGGCGTTCGACCTGCACCACCCGGTGGTCCGCTCTCTGGAGGAAGCCACCAACCGTTCCGGGAACTCCACGATCATCGCCCCGGGAGACAAGCGCGCGTGAAGACGGCCCCGGCGGACGACCCGACGGAGTGGAGGACGGGTGGAACCCGACAAGGACAGCGCCCGAGGCCTGGCCCAGCTGGAAGGCTTCCTGTTGTGGAACGCCGAGGTCGAGCGGGCGCGAGGGCAGGCACGCCGATTCACCGGCCAATTGCCCTGGTTGACCACGGCGCAGCGTGAGGAGATCGAGCGAGTGTTCATCGCCGAACGTGTCACCGCGTCCCGGGAGTCGCTCATCCGTATCCGCGACCGCGCGGACGAACTGCGCGCGGAGTACACCGGGCGCTACACCCGGCTCCGCGCCCGCTGCGTCGCCGTCTCGGCCGGCGCGGTGGGTGTGGCGACCTGCCTCGGCACGGCGCTGACGCTGGTCCGTCGCTGACCCCGGTGGGCTCCGGTGCGGCCGGTCAGCGGCCGCACCGGACGATACGGGGGCGCGCGCGAGCGGAGCCGGGACGGTCAGTGCCGTACGAGACAGAAGGGGTGTCCGGCGGGGTCGGCGTACACCCGCCAGCCGCTTCCTTCGTCCCCGGCGTCGAGCAGGGCTGCCCCGGATGCCAGGACCTCCTCGTGCGCCCGCTCCTGGTCGGTGACACCGAAGTCCAGATGAAACTGCTGGGGCGAGTCCTGGCCGGGCCAACGCGGCGGCCGGTAGTCGGCCACTCGCTGAAAGGCCAGGACGAGGCCACCGGGCGTGTGCAGCGTGGACCAGTCCGCGTCGCACCCCCACCGCCGGTCGGGGCGGTCGACCTCGCCCCCGAGCAACGACCGGTAGAAGCCGGCCAGCTCCCTCGGGTCCGGGCAGTCCAGGACCACGCACTCCAGTTCAGCGATCATGGCCGCATCGTAGAGCAAGAGGTGTTTGGGGTGCTTTGAGGTGTTGGAGGTGCTTGGAGGTACTTGAGATGTACCGCCGATCATGACCGTGCTCACGACGCCTGGTGCGGCATCTCGGCACAGCGGTATCCCGGCTCCCGCCCCGCGCGGACTCAGCGGGCCCCGAACACCTGCGTCCACACCGGACCGCCGCCGGAATCCTGCTTCCCCACACCGATCTCCTTGAAGGAGCAGTTGAGGATGTTCGCGCGGTGCTCCGGACTGTCCATCCAGGACCGCATCACGTCGGCCGGGGTCCGCTGGCCCTTGGCGATGTTCTCGCCGTAGGTGGACCACCGGTACCCGGCGGCGGTGATCCGGTCGCCCGGGTTCCGGCCGTCCAGCGAGGTGTGCGAGAAGTAGTCCATGGCCTCCATGTCGGCGGAGTGCCGTTGCGCGGCCGTGTTGAGCTGATCGTTGACGGTCACCGGACCGCAGCCCTCCTTGGCCCGTTCCGCGTTGACCAGCTCGGTGACCTGCCCGGCGGTCCCGGCCGGGGCGGGCGGCGCGGGCGCAGGCGGGTCGGGCTTCGGAACCGGGGCGGCGGAGGTGGGCGCGGGCGCCGGAGTGCTCTTCCCCGGCTTCGCCTCGGGCGTATGCGAGAGGCTCGGCGACGGGGAGGCGCTGGGCGACGCGGAGGCGGACGCCGGGGGAGAAGGGGCCGCCGCCGTCGAGGCCGGCGTGGACACCTTCGAACGGGGCGCCGGAGCGTCGGCCGTGACGGTCGACGCTCCGCGTTCGTCGCCGTCGGTGTAGAGGTGTACCGCCGCGCCGCCCGTGCCCAGCGCCGCGACCGCGACCACGGCGGCGACGGCCGAGTTGCGACGGCGCCGCCGGGCCTGCGCCCGTCTGCGCTCGGCGCGCCCCGCCCCGGTGCTGTCCGCGCCCGCCCCGGGGGCCCGCAGAGGCGCTGCGGTGGCGAGCAGCTCGGGAGCGGACCCCGCTGCCGTGGCCACCGGGACCAGCGCGAGACCCACGAGCAGCCCTGCGGCGGGCACCAGCCCCGAGCCGTGGCCCGAGCACACCGTGCAATCGCGGGCGTGACGGGCCAGCCGCTTGCGCCACAGGGCGGAGGGGACACCGTCCCAGCCGGTGGTGATGTCCTCCAGCAGCACGCACGGCGGTTCGGCCGCCAGCGCGCGCACCACGACCCTCGCCGCCTCCAGCTGGGCCTTCATCCGCTGCACCCGTACGGCGGTGTGCTGCGGGGAGAGCGCGAGAGCGGCGGCGACCTCGGCCCGGGACAGATGGCCGGCGGTCTCCAGCCACCACAGGGACAACAGCGCGCGGTCGTCCTCCTCCAGCCAGCGCGTCGCCTCCGCCACCTGCCGCCGCTGGCCGGTCAGGCCGAGCTTCAGAATCGTCACCTCGACGAAGTCCGCGCGGGGATCCGGCAGGTCGTACGCGGCGTCCAGCCGGTCCGCCGGTATCCCACCCGACTGTCTCTCGCGCCAGTGCGTGCGAATCTCGTTCATGGCTATCGCCACCAGCCAGGAACGGAAACGCTCCGGGTCGCGCAGTTCGGGCAGGCCCCGAAGCATGTGCAACACGGTCTCCTGCACCACGTCGTCCACGTCTGCATGACCCTCCAGCGCACGTCCGACGACGTTGTACAGCAGTGGCAGGTACGCCGAGACGAGCTGGTCCTGGGCGCGCTGGTCGCCGCCCTGCGCCGCCGCGATCAAGACCGTCGGGTGATCCTTGCCCATGCTGTGCTCACTCTTCCGGGGTCGGGTGCTGTCACTTCCCACACTCGGGAGATGGGGTGCGGGCGGGACGATAACAAGAATCCGGCGGGCAACCCCGGAAACTTCCCGCCGGCCGCTGCCCGCTGCCCTCCGCCGACGGGCCCCGCAGGGCCGGACGCGGCGCTGTGTGCGGAGGGCCCGGCGCACCGCACACCGGTCCGTGCCACGGAAGGTGATCCGTGGCACGGACCGGTGTGCGGGATGGGCGGCGGACGGTCCGGCGGCCGCCCGGTCGCCGGCGGGGCCGACTCAGGTGCGGGGCGGCTCGTCCTGGTCGCGGTCCGTCCCGAACTGCTGCTTCAGCTTGTCCTGGGCGGTGTCGACGTGACCCTCGTACTTGCCCTTCGTACGGTCGTCGACCATGTCACCGGCCTTCTCGACGCCCTTGTCGACCTGACCCTCGTGGCCCTTGAGCATCTTCTTGATCTTGTCCAGTGCGGACATACGTCCTCCTCCTCGACCCTGCACCCCCACACATCAAGGGTCACCGCACCGGGCCCGGTCCGCATCCGCGCCGGGAGACGGCGAGGACGCGCGCGGGCGGGCCCGGGGCGGGCGGGAAGTGTGAAGCCGCGCCGACGGGGCACATACCGGTTGACCAGGAGGAGGTGGTGGCAATGGGCCGCATCCGAGTCGTCGTCCGTCGTCCCCCGCCCCCTTCGGGGCCGCCGCCGCTCGATCTGCGCACCCCGTCGGGCCGCCCCCTGCCGTACTGACCCGGTGCCGCCCCTAAGGACTGTCCGGGTGGGGACCGCCGTCGAGCGGGCCGTGCCGCCGCGGTCTGTCCTCGTACCGTGCCGCGGGCGGCCCCGGCAACGGAGCGAGCTGCTCCACCAGGGCCTCCAGCTCATCGACGGCGTTCTCCGTCTCACGGCGGATGTTCTTGTGCTCCGCGACGGTGGCCCCGAGCAGCAGCGCGGTGAGCGCGACGCATCCGTTGAGCAGCGAGAGATTGGCCATGATCTGTATCAGGCTGTGCCCCGCGAACGGCCCCAGGGCATCCGTACCGGCGAGAATGGCGAACACCGAGACGACCAGGGCGCACGGCGCGCTGCCGGGCAGCTGGAAGCGCAGGGCAGCCCAGATGATCACCGGGAACACCAGATAGATCACCGACATCGAGCTGCGCGTGGCGATCAACGACGACACGACCACGACGACCGCGAGAACCGAGGCCTCCAGCCACCGGTCGGTCCTGCGCGGCCACCGAGCCCCGCGCAGGACCAACAGCACGGGGGTGACCACCAGGACCCCCATCACGTCCCCCGCCCACCAGGACGACCAGACCAGCCAGAACCGTCCCGGCGGGGCCTTGCCGTCGAGCAGCAGCGTGAAACTCCCGATGGTGGCGCTGATCAGCATCCCCGCGAACGCGCCGAGGAAGACGAGACAGACCCCGTCCCGCAGCCGGACCAGCTCACTGCGGAAGCCCACCCTCCGCAACAGCGCGTACGAGAAGAGCGGCGCGACCGTGTTGCCGAACATGATGGCCAGACGGCTCACGGTGAACGCGTCGCCGAGCTCGGAGACCGTGACCAGTGTGCCCAGCGCGATGCCGGGCCAGATCCGGACACCCAGGCACAGCAGCGCGGCCAGTGCGATGCCGGTGGGTGGCCACAGCGGGGTGACGACCGCGCCGTCCACGACGACCTGGCGCATCAGCCCGAGCCGCCCCGACAGGTAGTAGGCACCGGCCACGCCCAGGACCTGCGCCACGTACACGGCCCGACGTCTGGCTTCCTTGCTGCGGATCACACCACTCATCAGACACCGCCCGCGGCGGGAGTCGGCAGGTGACACGCGCGGCACCGTCCGGTGTCACCGCGGCCCGCGCCGGGCGGCGGCATGCCGCAGGACCAGTACGGCGGCGTCGTCCTCGTGCCCCGTCAGCTCCGCCGCGCCCAGGACTTCGTCGGCCAGCTGGACCGCGCTCGCCCCGACGTGCGCGGCGACCAGCTGCCGGACCCGCTCGAGACCGTCCTCGATCAGCAGCGACGGTCCCTCGACGACCCCGTCGGTGAGCAGCACGATCGCCCCGTCGGAGTCCAGGGTGCGCCGGGTGACGGGGTAGCCCTCGCCGGGCTCGATGCCCAGCGGCATGCCGCCCGGGTCCTCCGTGACGCCGGACCGGCCCTCCGTGGTGGCCCACACGCACGCCACGTGCCCGGCCCGCGCGCTGTGCAGTTCCCAGGTCGTCGGGTCCAGCCGCAGGAAGGTGCAGGTCGCGAAGAGTCCCGAGTCCACGGACAGCAGCAGATCGTTCGTCCGGCCCAGGACCTCGCCCGGATCGGACGCCGTGCCCGCGATGGCCCGCATCGCGATGCGGACCTGGCCCATGAAGGCGGCCGCCTCGACGTCATGACCCTGTACGTCGCCGATGGCGAAGCCGAGAGCCCCGTCCGCGAGCGCGAAACCGTCGTACCAGTCGCCGCCGATGTCCAGACCGTGGCGGGCGGGCGCGTAGCGTGCCGCGGACTGGAGACCGGGGAGCGTGGGCAGGGTCGCCGGAAGCATGTCGCGCTGGAGTGCCTGCGCGAGTTCCACCCTGGCCTGATGGAACTCCACTTCGCGCCGAGCGCGGGCAGTGAGGCTCTGGAGGGTGTTGAGCAGGTCTTCGGCGCTAGCTGAGCGGGGAGTCCGACGCCGGTTCATGTGCCGCTCCGCGGTGCGTTAAGTCCCTGAATCATATGGCGGGCGTCCCTGAGCGGCGACTGCGGCGACTGCGGCGACTGTGATGACGGTGGGGACAGTGACGACGGTGGGCACTGTGATGACGGTGGGGACGGTGATGACGGCGGGTGAGGCGAGGACTTCCGCCGGCCCACGGCCGCCGAGGCTCGCTCACGACCGCCGGGCGCGGTAGAGATCGCGGAGCAGGGCGATCTCGGCGCCGTGGTGCAGCACCTCCTGATTGACCCACCAGACGATGTCGACAAAGAGATCCTCGGCGTCGCTGCCGTTCGGATACGTGCTGTACCCGACGGTGTCCAGGGCCGCGTCGTCGGCGGTGAGCAGGGCTTCGCGCCAGGCGGCCGACGCGGTCTCGAAGGCGGCCACCGCCCCTGCGGCGTCACCCGGAGTGCGGTAGCCGTCGCGCGTGAGCGACCTGCTGCCGCGCGTGTAGTCGGCACGGAGGGTGAGCATTTCGGAGAGATGGCTCAGACGCCACGCGAGGGTGGTGAACGGCGGAGGGAACGGATGCGGGGAGTCCGCCGAATCCCGGCCCCAGTCCCCGGCCCCCGCCAGAACGGTCGCCCGCGGCCCAGGGCCGTCGCCGCGACGGCGTACGGACCAGCAGTCGGGCACGGGTTCCCAGAGGTACTCGTCGTCGTCGAGCGGGGTGACGCCGATGTCGACGCCGTTGCCGCTGTCCATGACGGGCCCGGCCAGACGGCCGAGGAGCCGCTCGCAGGCGAAGTCGAACTGCTCCAGGAGAGGGATCAGGCGCGGTGGGAGGGTCATCGGTGGAGCGTGCCACAGCCGACGATCGCTCGCGCGCCCATTTGTGGGCGCCCGGCCGCCCACCGGCCCGGGTCGGCGGCCGGGCGGCGGACGGCGGGCAGCGGACGGTGGCCGGATGGACCCTCGTACCGAGCCGTTGTCAGTGCCCGGTGGGATGCTGCCCGCATGGACGAGCTGATGAGGCAGCGACGGGTGTACGGCACCGACCACGACGACCCCCACCCAGGGCCGAGGCAGGGACACGATTACCGCGAGCTGGTCGGTGGCCCGCTCGACGGGCTGCTGCTCGACGTCACCGGCTGGGGCGACGCGGACCTGCGCGACGGCGTCGGGCTGGTCACCGAGATCGGCGCCTACGGACCGGGCGGACGTGCCGAGTACGGGCCACGGTCGCCGGACAGCCACCAGTGGGACTGGCGCGGCGATGTGCGATGACGGAGGCCGGGTGGTGATGGCAAGGGCGGCAGGAATCGAACCTGCGACATACGGTTTTGGAGACCGCCGCTCTGGCCGCTGAGCTACGCCCCTTGGTTACGGGTGAAGCCTGGCACACAGCGTCCCGGGCGCCAACAGATTTACGCGGGCGCGGTGGTGAACACCGCCGTGCGGACCCCCCCCACGACGGGCCATGTGCCGATGCGATTCCTTGCCGCCGCCCTCCCAGGAGGCGCCCGGCGAGCCGTGGGAGGGGCTGCGGGCCGGGCCCGGCCGTCCGATAGGTTGACCGGTCATGTGGGCTTTGAGCGGGGTCGGGTACCGACGGCTGGGTGCGGCAGGATCTCTGGCGGTCGCCGTCGGTGGCTGGTTCGCCGGAAAGCTGCCGGTCCACGACCCCTGGGGGCTGTGGACCGACCACGGTTCCGCCACCAAGGCGGCCGCCGCCGTCCTCGCCTACGCCGGACTGACCGCGCTCGTCGTGGCCTGGTGGCAGTACGGCAAAACCGCCTCCACCGTCCGCGACACCCTCGTCACCCTCCTCTGGTGGACCGCCCCGTTCCTGCTCGCGCCGCCGCTCTACAGCGCCGACGTCTACAGCTACATCGCCCAGGGCGCGATGGTCCTCGAAGGCCACGACGTCTACACCGAGGGCCCCTCCGCCCTGGACCCGGGGGGAATCGGCGGCGACGCCGCCGCGAGCGTCGGCAACCACTGGCGCGACACCCCTGCCCCCTACGGACCGCTCTTCCTGCTGCTCTCCGCAGCCGTCGCCCGGACCACCGGCGGAACGATCGTCCCCGCCGTCCTGGCGATGCGGATCATCGCACTCGTCTCCCTCGCCCTGATCGTCTGGTCCCTGCGCCGTCTCGCGCGCGAACACGGCCGCAGCGAGAGCCGCGCCCTGTGGCTGGGAGCCCTCAACCCGCTGCTGCTGATGCACGTGGTCGGCGGCGTGCACAACGACGGGCTGATGATCGGCCTGATGCTCGCCGGCCTGGTGCTCGCCCTGCGCGGACGGTGGATCGCGGGCAGCGCCCTGATCGGCCTTGCCATGATGGTGAAGTCCCCGGCGGCCGTGGCGCTCCTGTTCATCGGGGTCCTCGTGCACGCGTCCGCGACCGGCCCTCAGTGGCGCCGCCGGGCCAAGGGGCTGCTCGCGCCCGGCCTGATCGCCTGCGCGGTCGCCGGAGGGGCGACGCTGCTCAGCGGCACCGGATTCGGCTGGCTGCACACCCAGGGCGTCGCCGCGAACATCCACACCGCACTCTCCGCCACCAGTGACCTCGGCCTCGGACTGGGATCACTGGCCCACCTGCTCCTGGACGTCGACGCGGAGCCGGTCAAGTCCGCCGTCCAGACGCTGGGCCTGGCGGCCGCGCTCGGCCTGATCCTCGTGCTGGCCCGGCGCGCGATGCGCGGCACCGTGACGCCCGCCCACGCGCTCGGGCTCTCCCTGCTCGCCCTGGTCGCCCTCTCGCCCATGGTCCAGCCCTGGTACCTGCTGTGGGGCATGGCCGTCGTCGCCGCGACCGAACAGTACGGCCGCCTCTCCGCAGCCCTGATCGTGATCTCGGCGGCGCTGGTGTACGAGACCCACCCCATGGGCGCCACCCCGCCCTACGGATTCGCCCTCGCCGGCCTCGCCGCCGTCCTCGGTACCCTCGCCGTCCGCCGGACCCCCGTTGTGCCGCCCGACGTCCGACTGCCCGGTCAGCGCGGCCCAGCGGACCCCGCAGCGGACCAGGACACCCTCGCGTCCACCGCATCCCCCGGCCCGGCTGCGCGGAGCGCCCCGTGAACTGAACCCCTCGACGGCCGGACACTTCCGGTCAGACGCCCGAGCAGACGGTTTCGGCCATCCTCGACGGGCCTGCGCGGGTGAGACGCGGCGGCTCGGCCGAGCGGGAGTAACGGTCTCTCAGGCCGCCTCGTAGTGGTGGGCCCGTCCGCCCCGCCATTCCACCCACAGCGGGTTGTCGAGTATCCGGTCCGCTTCTTCGAGGCCGGCCTCGCTCAGGAACACGATGACGTCGTGGTCGCTGTGGGCCAGCCCGAGTATCTCGTCCCGGCCTTCGTAGTGCACGGTCACCCGGCGGCCGCCCGAGGGGGTCGGACGGTGGATGACGATCGGGGGGTGTGCCATGGGTCCACCCTGCGACGGGCCCCGCCCCCTCGCATCCCCGGCCGGTCCTCTGCGCGCGCGAGCCGCGGCCGGTACGGAAAAGGTGCCCGCGCCCGCCCGGGGGCCGTGGAGACCCCCACCGCTCGGCGGCCCCGAGTTCCGCCGTTGTGGTGACGCGTACGGTGACGCGCACCGGGGAAGGGCCCCACGGGGCGGAGCCGAACCCCCAGGCGCGGCGGCCCCGCCCCGACGAGCCAGGTGCCCTCCCGGCGACGGTGACGGCCACCGGGACCTCCTCGGCCCGTCCCCGCTGCCGACCGGGCTACTCGAAGCGGGACGTGTCCCCGGCTCCGCGGCGTACGATCTCGGGCTCGTCGCCGGAGAAGTCGATGACCGTGGTCGGCTCGGTGCCGCAGTCGCCCGAGTCGATGACGGCGTCCACCTCGTGGTCGAGCCGCTCCTTGATCTCCCAGCCCTGCGTCAGCGGCTCCTCCTCGTCCGGCAGCAGCAGGGTGCTGGAGAGCAACGGCTCGCCGAGCTCGGCGACCAGAGCCTGCGTCACGACGTGGTCGGGGATACGCACGCCGACCGTCTTCTTCTTCGGATGCAGCAACTGGCGGGGAACCTCCTTCGTCGCCGGGAGGATGAAGGTGTAGCTGCCGGGCGTCGCCGCCTTGACCGCACGGAACACGTCGTTGTCCACGCGGACGAACTGGGCCAGCTGCGCGAAGTCGTGGCACACCAGTGTGAAGTGGTGCTTGTCGTCGAGGTTCCGGATCGACCGGATCCGGCCGATGGCGTCACGGTTGCCCAACTGGCAGCCCAGTGCGTAGCACGAGTCGGTCGGGTACGCGACGAGCGCACCGGACCGGATGCTGTCGACCACCGTGCTGATGGTGCGGGGCTGGGGATTTGCGGGGTGCACGTCGAAGTACTTGGCCATCCGCCGAGCTTACGCGCTCGGGCCGGAGAGGCAGGCCGCTGTGCCGGAAACAGCGAGAGGCGCCCCGCCGTACGACGGGCCGCCTCTCCTTCCGCTTGGTGCGACGGTGTGAACCGCCGGGCCGGTCAGACCGCGGCGGCCCCCACCAGCTCGTCCAGTACGTCCTCCATCGTCACGAAGCCGATGACCGTGCCCTTGTCCCCGGCGACCGCCGCGAGATGCGTACCGGCGGCACGCATCGCGGTGAGGGTGTCGTCGAGCGGGGTGTCGATCTCGACCCGGATGACGGGGTGGAGGGCGCTCGTGGGCAGCGCCTCGGTGCGCTCCGCGACGCCGAGGGCGTCCTTGATGTGGAAGTAGCCCAGCAGCCCGTCGTCGGGTCCGGTGACCGGCAGCCGGGAGAAGCCCGAGGCGACCGCGGCCCGCTCCAGCCCCTGCGGAGTGATGCCCAGGCCGACGGTGACGGTCCGGTTCAGCGGGACCATCACCTCGCCGACCGGCCGGGTCCCGAGCTCCAGCGCGTCCCGCAGCCGCTCCCCGTCGGCCGGGGCGAGCAGCCCGGCGTCGCTGGAGTCCTTCACCAGCCGCACGAGTTCGTCGTCGGTGAACACCGAGGCGACCTCGTTCTTGGGGTCGACCTTCAGCAGCCGCAGCAGCATGTTGGCGAAGGCGTTGATGCCGAAGATGACCGGCCGCAGCGCCCGCGTCAGGCCCACCAGGGACGGCCCCAGCGCCAGCGCGGTGGCGACCGGGGCGGCCAGCGCGATGTTCTTCGGGATCATCTCGCCGATGAGCATGTGCAGATACGTCGCCAGCGTCAGCGCGATCACGAAGGCGATCGGGTGGACCAGCGCCTCCGGCACGCCGACCGCGTCGAACGGCGGCTCCAGCAGATGGGCGATGGCGGGTTCCGCGACGGCGCCCAGCACCAGGGAGGAGATGGTGATGCCGAGCTGCGCGGTGGCCATGGCCGCCGACAGGTGTTCGAGGCCCCACAGGGTGCTCTTGGCGCGACGGCTGCCCTGCATGGCCTGCGGTTCGATCTGACTGCGACGGACCGAGATGAGGGCGAACTCCGCGCCCACGAAGAACGCGTTGGTGAGCAGCGTGAGCGCGCCGATGGCGAGCTGGATGGCGGTCATCGGGCGTCCTCCGGAACCAGTGCCAGCGCCGGTGCGGGCGCGGCGATCCGGACCCGGTCGGCCCGGTGGTGCTCGATGTCGAGCACGTCGAACTGCCAGCCGTCGACCTCGACCCGGTCCGTACGGACCGGGATGCGGGCCAGCTGATTGGCGAGCAGGCCGGCGAGCGTCTCGTACGGGCCTTCCGGCGCGCGGAAGCCGATCCGGTCGAGCTGGTCCAGCCGGATACTGCCCTCGGCCTCCCAGACCGGGCGCCCGTCGCCGAGCGGCTCGGCCGGTGCGAGGTCGGGGCGCTCATGGGGGTCGTGCTCGTCGCGGACCTCGCCGACGACCTCCTCGACGATGTCCTCGACGGTGGCGACCCCAGCCGTACCGCCGTACTCGTCGATCACCACCGCCATCGTCCGGTGCTTGCGCAACTGCGCGAGCAGCCGGTCCACGGGCAGCGAGTCGGGGACCAGGAGCGGCTCGGTGGCCAGCGCCGTGACCGCGGTCCGGGACCGTTCGGACTCGTCCAGGGCGAGGACGTCGCGGATGTGGACCGTGCCGATGACCTCGTCCAGGCTGTCGCGGTAGACCGGGAAGCGGGACAGACCGGTGGCCAGCGTGAGGTTGGCCGCGTCGGCGGCGGTGGCGTGCGCTTCCAGCGCCCGGACGTCGACGCGCGGCGTCATCACGTTCTCGGCGGACAGTTCCGCCAGGTGCAGGGTGCGGACGAACAGTTCGGCCGAGTCCTGCTCGATGGCGCCCTCACGGGCCGAGTGCTGGGCGAGCGCGATGAGCTCCTGCGGCGTACGGGCGGAGGCCAGCTCCTCGGCCGGCTCCAGGCCCAGCCGCCGCACGGCACGGTTCGCGGTGTTGTTGAGGTGCCGGATCAGCGGGGCGAAAGCGGCCGTGAACGCCCGCTGCGGGGTCGAGACGACCTTGGCGACCGTGAGCGGGCTGGAGATCGCCCAGTTCTTCGGGACCAGCTCACCGATGACCATGAGGACCACGGTGGAGGCCGCCACGCCGAGGAGGGTGGCGACCGTGGGAACGGCGCCGGCCGGAAGTCCGACGCCCTCCAGCGGGCCGCGCAGCATCACCGCGAGGGACGGCTCGGCCAGCATGCCGATGACCAGGGAGGTCACGGTGATGCCGAGCTGTGCGCCGGAGAGCTGGAACGTGAGCCGCTTGGCGGCCTTGAGCGCGCTCTCCGCACCGCGCTCTCCGGCCTGCGCGGCGCGTTCGAGCTCGCTGCGCTCGATGGTCGTCAGCGAGAACTCGGCCGCGACGAACACCGCACAGGCGAGTGTCAGCGCGAGCGCGAGGACAAGAAGGATCACTTCGCTCACCGTGTCACCTCCGTCCCCTGGTGAGCGGGGTCGGGGATGACACGGTTCGTACTGGGAGGCTCACCCATTGCGGTGCCGCAGCTCCTTCTCTGTTCGGGGTGTCGGGATCGACGAGTGGAAGGCGGGTGTGAACCCGCC
This sequence comes from Streptomyces sp. NPDC048142, assembly GCF_043202835.1. NCBI lineage: Bacteria > Bacillati > Actinomycetota > Actinomycetes > Kitasatosporales > Streptomycetaceae > Streptomyces > Streptomyces sp. NPDC048142. The sequence continues at coordinate 64,012 of NZ_JBIDBC010000022.1, read as the reverse complement.
CCGTAGATAGTAAAGGGAGCGCAAAGCAAAGGGGAGTGGCGAGTGTCACACGGAGCGCCGTCCGGGATGAGGCGCCTGTGATCTTGGTGGCCGGAACTGTGCGTAGTGGTCATGGGCTTGGGAAATCCTTTACTACCGGGGGATTCTGTCCCGGTGAGGTGTCTCACACACCCTCGATCGCCCATTCATGGCCATCCAACGGCCATCCACAGAAGGAGCGGACGCCGCACATGGTGTTCAAGAAGTTGCTCGGAGCCCTCGGGGTCGGCGGACCCTCGGTCGACACCGTGCTGGAGCCCGGACCTGCTCTGCCCGGCGGCCTTCTCTCCGGAGAGGTCCGTCTGCGCGGCGGCGGGACGGACGTGACGGTCGACCGGATCTCCCTTCTCCTCGTCGCCAGGGTCGAGATGGAGGACCAGGAGGAGGAGCAGGAGGGCACGGTCGTCCTCGAACGGTTCACCGTCGGCGGCGGGTTCCGGCTCGCGGAGGAGGCCGAACACACCGTGCCGTTCACCGTCACCCTGCCGTGGGAGACACCGGTCACCGAACTCCGCGGCCAGCGGCTGGGCCCGGTGCTCGGCATCCGGACGGAGCTGGAGATCGCGGGAGCCCGGGACAAGGGCGACCTCGACGAGCTGCGGGTGGGCCCGCTGCCCGCGCAGGAAGCGATCCTGGAGGCATTCGGGCAGCTCGGCTACGTGTTCAGGTCGGCAGACCTGGAGCTCGGCCACATCCGGGGGACCGGTCAGCAGCTGCCCTGCTACCAGGAGATCGAAATCCTCCCGCCGGCCGGCCACGCGCACGCCGTGAACGAGATCGAGGTGACCTTCATCGCCGCACCGGGCGGCCTGGAGGTCGTGATCGAGGCGGACAAGCGCGCCGGACTCTTCCACGAGGGCCACGACACGGTTCACCGCTTCACCGCCTCTCACCACGCGGCCCCGCAGACCGACTGGAACGCCCAGGTCGACGGCTGGCTGAAGGAGGTCATCGCCGGCCACGAGGGGCACGGCACGCCGTATCCGTACGGCGGCCACCACGGCGATCACCACGGCGGCCACCACGGCGATCACCACGGCGGCCATCACGGCGAGCACCATGGTGACCAGCATCGTTCGGGCCCCGGCGTGGGTGCGGTGGTGGCCGGGGTCGCGGCGGGCGTGGCCGTCGGCATCGTCGGCGGGATGGTCGCCGCCGAAGTCGTCGACGAGATCGGCGACGCCTTCGAGGACGAGGAGGGCGACGACGAGGGCTGAGGTCCTCGGCCGCAGGGGTGTGCGGTGGCGCTCAGCCGGCCGGCCGGACCGACCCGTTCGGAGCCAGCCGGTCGGCGAGAGCGTCCAGATCCGGCACGAACCAGATGTCCCGGCCCCGGTTGGCCTCGCGGACGAGGTCGGGAAGGGCTGAACTGGCCGCCAGGTGACGGCTGATGTCCCCGACGACGACCAGGCGTAGCCGGTAGTTCGCGAACTTCTGCAGGACCTCTCCGGCGAAGCCGGTGCTGAGGTCGAAGAAGCTGTCGTCCAGCCGCGTGGACGGCACCGCGACCACCTGCGCGCTCGGGAACGCGGCACCGATCAGATGGTCCAGGGCGTCCTGGACGCCGGCGATGGTCACCCCGTCGGCATCGCACACCAGGACCGGAACGCCATGGTGCTCGACGATGTCAGGCACGGGCCCTCGCCTGCCTGCTCATGGACGAAGAAGCGGACGTGGAGGCGGATGGGGAGGCGGATGGGGGCGTGAAGAGGCCGTTGTCCGGGCCGAGCAGGCCGTCGATCATGTGCAGCAGATCGGCGGTGGCGGCTGCGCCGCCGAGAATGACGATCTTCATCCGGGTTCGCTCCTTGTCGTAGACCGTCTGGATGCGCAGGGGGTCCGAGGTGTCCCGCGCGGACTGCGCGCTCGCTGTGACGAACGTGCTCAGCCGGTGCGCGGCGTCCGGACCGAGCGCGTCGATCTGCACGATGCTGGACACCTCGACGTGTCCCGGCGCGGGGATCGGCTCCGGGACCGTGTCGCCGGCCGGCCGGCCGGTCAGGGCCGCCAGATCCTCCTTGCTGATCCGGTACTGCTTGCCGATCCGGACGGCCTTGAGCCGGCCGTCACGGACGTAGTTCCGGACGGTCCGCACATGCAGACCCAGCAGCTCGGCGACCTCGCCGACCGAGTAGAGCTCACGCTCGTCATTCCCCATGAGTACGTATCATACGTCAAGCTACCGCGTTGTGCCTCCGGCGCGTCAAGACAGGGAAGATTAGGGAAGATCGAGGCCGGTGATCGCTCATTCCGGACGTACTCGGCGGGTGCGACGAGGCCCGGGACAGCAAGGTGGGAAAGGAATGGCCGCCCACGCGCCCTAGGAGTCCCATGAACCCCGGAGCCCCGCCGCCCGATCCGCGGCACCAGCGACCCGAAGGCGTCACCAGCACGACCGTCGAGGCCCTCGGGGCCCTGTCGAAGGCACTGGAGACCGCCGAGCGAGCTCGCGGCGCCCTCTACGACTTCCACCAGCTCACCGGGAGCGCCGACCTCGCCCTCGACGACGCCGTACGGCTGCTCCGCGACGCAGGGCACGCAGACCGGGCCGAGCAGGTCGAACGGGAGATCCTCGGCCGCAATGTCATTCCCGGACACTGGACGTTCCAGATCGTCGAGGAGTACAACGCCACCTACTACGACGTGTTCCGGACGATCGAACGGCAGATCAGGCAGGAGCTCGCCCAGGGCCGTGACCATCTCTACGAGGCCGAGATGAAGGCGGCCCGGCGCACCGAGGGACATCCGGACCCCACCGCCTTCTGACGGGCGATCGCGGCCCTTGGGAAGCCCGCCCTCTCCCGCCGTCACCGAACGTAGCCGCACGAGATGCGAGCCGGACCGAATCCGGTGACGCTGGGGATGTCTCGTCGATCACGACCGGGCCCGCGACGCCTGGCCCCTCCCCAAGCTCTCGGCTTCGCCCCGGGCAGGAGAGGCCCCCGTCCCTTTCGAGGCATGGCCGAAACGCCCGAATCGCTCCGTGATGAGGACGTGCCGACACGGCACGGTGCGATGCACCGCACCGGGCGCGGCGGCCCGACCGGCCCTGATCGACGTGCCGCCCCCTGGCCCGAGCTCCGGTCGCGCACGCACAGATGGTCGCCGACGGAGACCGATTACGGAGGACATCCCGATGAACCTGTACGACAGCCCGGCGGAGCGAGCCCGCCGCACCCGTGAACGCGCCGAGGAACTGGGCCGCGCCGCCGACCGGGCCACCGACCCCGAACACCGGCAGCGGCTGCGGGAGAAGGCTCTGCGGCTGCTGCGCGAGGATCCGGCGGCCGAATCCTCTCCCTCCTGAGAGCTTTCCCGCCAGGGATTGCGGGACAGTCCTTGGCCGCTGCGGGAGAAAGCCGATTGTCCGGGCGGCAGCACCCCGGTAGCGTCACGCGCCGTGACCCCGACCCTGCGCACCGCGAGGCTCCTGCTGGAGCCGTACGTCCCCGAGGACGAAGAGGACTTCGTCGCCCTGTTCCAGGACACCGAGGTGTCCCGATGGATGGGTGAGGGCCCTACGTCCGAGGCGGAGGACCGGGCCCTGTTCGGGCGGGTCTTCACCAAGGTCTACGCGCAGGACCTGTTCGCCGTCTGGGCCGTCCGCCGCGACGGGCTCCTCGTCGGGCATGCCGAGATCAAGCGGACCGACATCGTCGACGGCCACGAGATCATCTACGCTCTTGCGCCCACGGCGTGGGGGACCGGCCTGGGAACCGAGCTGGCACAGGCCGTCGTTGCCCACGGCTTCGGTACCCTCGGACTGACCGAGGTCCACGCCACGGTCGCCGCCGCGAACGAGGCGTCGCTGACCCTGCTGCACAGAATCGGCTTCGAGTACGTGAGGGACATCGAGGAGGACGACGGCAGCGCCACCCGCGTGCTGACCCGTCGCCGCTGAGACGAATACCCGTCGCTGCTGAGACAAAGATCCGCCTCCGCTGAACGAAGACCTGTCACCGCCGAACGAAGACCTGTCGTTCGAGACGAAGGCCCGTCGTTCACTCGATCATCCGTTCGGGGTTTCGGGCGGTCTGATGTCCGTCCACGACGAACCAGGCATCGACTTCCCCGTCCTCACGCCCTGACACCTCCGGGTGCCCGCAGGAGGTTCAGCCGGCGGGCGCCACGATCGCACCCTCGACACCGTGACGCTTCAGGGCGTCGGCGACGAAACCGCCCGCCTTCATCTCCTCCACGAACGACGCCAGCAGCTCCTGTGCCGCCGCCCCTCGCCCCTCCGGCACCCCCATGGCCTGCCGGATCACCATGAACCGCCCCGGCAGCACCCGTACGCCCCCGGCCCGCGCGGCCTCGGCCTCCAGCAACTGCCGGATCCCGGCGGCCACCTCGACCTCGCCCGCCCGCAGGGCCGCGAGCGCGCGAGGGGCGCCCTCCAGCCGGACGACCTCGGCCCGGCGGATCTCGCGGGTGAGGAAGAGGTCGTACGCGGACCCTGTCCCGACCGAGATCCGGGTGCCCTCGCGGTCCACCTGGCCGTTCTCGGAGACCGGGGACGGTTCCGGCACGAGATAGCTGCCCTCGACGAGGACATAGGGGGCAGTGAACCGCAGCCCCGCACCCCGGGCGGGGTCGACCGCGAAGAATCCGATGTCCGCCCGCTCGGCCCGCACCGCGTCGACCGACAGCGCGGCCCTCTCGAAGGCCGCCAGTTCGACGGGCACCCCGAGCCGCCGCCCGAACTCCCGCGCGAGGTCGACGGAGACCCCGGCCGGTTCGCCGCTCGCCGGATCCCGGTGGGCCAGGATCGGATTGCCCAGGTTGATCGAGGCACGCAGGGTGCCGCCGGGCGCGAACGCGGAGACGAGAGCGGGAGACATCGACTGCTGAGTCATGGAGCCGAGTCTACGAGCGCGCCCGCCCCGGTCGGAGGGCGTACGGGACCGGCCGCCGGCTGCGGTCACGCACCCACCGCCCCGTCCACCCCTTCCCGCAGCAGGTCCGCGTGACCGTTGTGACGGCCGTACTCCAGCAGCACGTGCACCATGACCATCCGCAGCGAGACCTCCTTCTCCCAGCGCGGCTGATGCCCCACCAGATCCAGCGAAGCGGCCTCCCGCTCGATCCGGCGCGAGGTCTCCACTTCCGCCTCCCAGGCGGCGAACGCCTCGGCCCGGGTCGAGGCGCTCGCGTCGTACGCCGCCTGGAGTCGAAGGGCTCCTGCGACCACACCATCGGGGTCGACCGGTCCTCGAACACCCTCCGGAACCACGCGCGTTCCACCTCCGCCAGGTGCCGCACCAGAGCCAGCAGCGACAAGGCGGACGGTGGCATCGACCGCTCGCGCAACTCCTCGTCGCTCAGCCCCGCGCATTTCATGGCCAGGGTCTCCCGGTGGTAGTCGAGAAAGGCCCGCAGCGTCTCGCGCTCGCTCCCCAGCAGGGGAGGCCCGATCCGCTCGTCGTTCGTCATGGTGTTTCCCCCGGTCGTGGGCCGGCCGACAGTATGACCGGTCGGCGTCCGCGACCGCGTCCGGTCGGCCTCGGCGGACGTGGGGCCCGGGATCCGACTGCTCTGAGCGGGCGGGCGGTTCCCAGCAGCATCCAGACGGCTCACTCCATGACTCTGGCCGAATTGATCATATCGATCGTTTCCCGGGGGTGTGTGTCACCCTGTCCGGCTGAACCGGCGCGCGCCTGTCGCGCCGACGTGAAGGCCCGATCGGATCGTTTCGAGCGGCAGGTGATCGATAAGGTTGTGCCCTGGCCGTACGGTCCCGGAATCCGCACACGGTGCCGCCGTCCGCGTGCGGCAGCGGGTCACCGCCGGAACACCGTCAGCCCAGAGCCCAGCTGTCTCCGAGCCCAGGGGGATCCATGAGACTGCACGTCGATCGGCGCCACGAGCGGGTGCTCGAACTCGTCCGCGAGCGTGGCAGCCTGCGCGTCGCCGAGCTCGCCGGGGAACTCGGCATGTCCGCCGTCACCCTGCGCCGTGACGTCGAGGCGCTGGCCGCCCAGGGGCTCGTGGAGCGGCTGCACGGCGCGGTGGTGTGGCCCGCCGGGCAGTACCGGCCCGCCCCCGTCGCCGCACCCTCCGCCGAAGGGCTGGTGGTGGGCATGGTGGTGCCGACCACCGAGTACTACTACGCGGACGTGGTGCGCGGCGCCCGGCAGACCGTCGAGGCCGCGGGGGCCCGGCTGACGATCGGGCTCTCCCACTACCTCCCCGACGAGGACGCCGCCCAGGCCCGCCGCCTGCTGTCCACCGGCGCCGACGGACTCCTGCTCACACCGAGCTGGGAGCGCGGCTGCCCGGAACCGGGCGAGGGCCTGTGGGCGGTGGAGCAGGAGACCCCGGTCGTCCTCGTGGAGCGCTGGGCCCCGCTCGGGCATCCGGCGGCGGGCCTGGACCGGGTGCGCTCGGACCATGCGCACGGGGCCGCCGAAGCGGTGGCGCACCTGGCCGGGCTCGGGCACCGAGGGATCGCGCTCGCCGTGCAGGACAGCCCGACCGCTCCCCGGCTCCGGATCGGGCACCGGGCCGCCGTGGAGGCATGGGGGCTGACCCCGGTTCCGGCCTCGCCGCCGGACGATGCCCCGTCGCGGTCGGAGGCCGATCGGTTCGGGCGGACGCTGGAGTATCTGTGCGAAGCCGTGGCGGGCGGCAACGTGACCGCCGCGATCGTGCACAGCGACGCGGACGCGATCGTCCTCATCCCCCGGCTCCAGGACCGGGGGGTGCGGGTGCCCGAGGACCTCGCGGTGATCGCGTACGACGACGAGGTCGCCGGCCTCGCCGACCTGCCGCTCACCGCCGTCTCCCCGGACAAGCACACGGTCGGCGCCGCCGCCGCCCGGATCCTGCTGTCCCGGCTCGGCGTGGGGGGACGCGACGGGCGCGGGGGAGGGGGAGGCGATGGCGGGCCGAGGGTCCGCCGCCCGTCGGCACCTCGACATCCTGCCCACCCTGCGGATCCGGGTCTCCTGCGGGGCGGCCGCCGCCCCCTGACGGGGAGAAGCTCCGTGCGAAGAGCCGGGCCCCCGGCCAACAGGCCCTGGGGGAGCGGCTCTTCCCCTGTCCGGGGCCAGGTGTGTGTCCATGACGGGGCCTCACGGCAGAAATGATCGATTCGATCGTCGCCGTCGCCCCCTGATCGTCGCTTTCCTCCGCCTCCAGCGCTTCCGGCGCTCGGGCCTGACCGCAGGAGCCGTCAAGTGAGCACCCCAGCCCCGCACCGGCGAACCCGCCCCCGCACTGTCCTGGCGATGAGCGGCGAGACCCGGGCGGCGATCCTGGCCCCCGCCGCCCTGGACCGGCTCACCCGCGTCGCCGACCTCGTCCCCGGCGTCCTCGTCACCGACTTCGGCGCCGACGACCCCGCCCAGCGCACCGGACTCCACGAAGCCGAGGTGTTGTTCACCGGCTGGGGCTGCCCGCCCCTGGACCCGGCGGCCCTGAGCGCCATGCCCCGGCTGCGCGCGGTCGTCCACGCCGCCGGCTCCGTCAAGCACCACATCACCCAGGACGTCTGGGACCGGGGCATCGCCGTCAGCACCGCCGCGACGGCCAATGCCTTCCCGGTCGCCGAGTACACGGTCGCGGCGATCCTCTTCGCCAACAAGCACGTCCTGGAGAGCGCCCGCGTCTACCGCGAAGCACGCTCCCGGGTGAACCTCCTCGAAAGGTTCCCCGGCGTCGGCAACTACCGCCGCACCGTGGGCATCGTCGGCGCCTCCCGCATCGGACGCCGCGTCGTCGAACTGCTGCGCCCCTACGACCTGCGCGTCCTGGTCCACGACCCCTACCTGGACGAGGCCGACGCCCGGACCCTGGGAGTGGAGCGCGCAGATCTCGACGCCCTGGCGGCACAGAGCGACGTCGTCAGCATCCACGCCCCCGAACTCCCGGCGACCCGCCAACTGTTCGACGCCGAACGCCTCGCCCTGATGCCGGACGGGGCAACCCTCGTCAACACCGCGCGCGGCTCCCTGGTGGACACCGACGCGCTGGTGAAGGAACTCGCCACCGGACGACTGGACGCCGTGCTCGACCACACGGAACCGGAGGTCCTGCCCGCCGACTCACCCCTCTACGACCTGCCGAACGTGCTCCTCACCCCGCACATCGCCGGGTCCCAGGGCGGCGAACTCCACCGGCTGGCGGACGCCGCCGTCGACGAGGTCGAACGGTACGCGCACGGCCTGCCGTTCGCCCACGCTGTGGACCCCCGCACCCTGCACCAGAAGGCCTGACCCGTACCCGTACCCGTACGAGGACGGGGGCGTGCACCGTCCTCGTCGTCACGATCACGGGCACCGGGACGAAGGCGGCACCGCTCCCGCCGACCGTTTCCGATCCTGCTCCGGGGAAAGGGGCGTTCATAGGGGGTGCTGGCCGAGCCCTTTCGTGCCTCGGGCTCGGCCACGGTGCACCGTTCAGGTTCCTCAGCCCTCGCTACGCAGCGCCCCGTCAGGGCGGCCCGGGTCGGGATCGTCGTCGATGCCGGCAGAGAACTCCGCAGCGAACCTCTCCGTGCCCAGCGCTGCGAGGGTCTTGGCTGTGATGCGGTCGACGTCGCCGCGTTCGGCCTCCGGGAGCGCGGCGCCGGAGGACTCCCGTGCCCGGCTGGCTGTGCCCAGGAGGCGGGCGGCCTGCACGGGTCGGTCCGCGAGGGCATATGCCCCGGCGAGGCCCTCGTGGGCGAGAGCCACAGCCCGGGGGTCGCCGCTGTCCCGGGCGACGGAGAGGCCCTGGCGGTGCAGGGACAGGGCCGCGGACACGTCGCCGCGTTGTTCGGCGAGAAAGCCGAGTTCGGCGAGGAGGAGTGCGGGGCCGGGGCCGAAGTCGACTTCGCGGTGCCATGTGAGGGTATTACGCAGGTGCCTCTCGGCGCGGTCGAAGTCGCCCTCGCGCCGGGCTGTGAGGGCGAGGCCGATTTCGGCGTGGATCTCGCCTGCCGCGTAACCGTGTTCGGCCGCCAGGGTCATCGCCTTGCGGTGGAGCTCGGTGGCCTGAGGGAAGTCACCGGTCAGGAGAGCGACCCTGCCCAGCCCGGTGAGCCGGTCGGCGGCTTCCGTCCAGAAGCCCAGTTCCTCGGCCAGGTGGAGACCGTCCTGATGCAGGCGTGCGGCGCGCGTGTAGTCGCCGGTGATCGCGGCCAGAGCTGCCAGTGGATAGGCGGTCTGCAACTGCCCCCAGCGGTCGCCGAGTTCCGTGAAGAGCGCGTGGCCGTCCTCGGCACTGTGGCGCACTGCGGCGAGGTCGCCGCGCAGCAGGGCCTGGGTGGCCCGGGTGCTCTGCGCCGCGGCGATGCCCCAGAGATCGCCCGCTGTGCGGAAGCCGGTCAGGGCTCGGCCCACCAGCGTCTCGCTGCGGGCCAGGTCTTCACCCGCGCTGAGCGAGGCGTAGCCGAGGAACCACATGGCTCGTGCGCCACCCGCTTCGCTGTCGACGGCTACGTCGGGCGGACGGACCACGGTGTCCTGTCCCTCCCCGGCCAGCAGGGTGAATCCCGCGTACCAGACGGCAGCTCGGGAACGGAGGGCCGTGTCCGTGTGACCGCTGATGTGCAGGGCTTCCCTCAGTGATCGCCGGGCCTCGTTCAGCCGGCCGCGCAGGAACCAGTACCAGGTCGAGGCGAGCGCCATGCGCAGGGCCCCGGGGGCATCCTTCCGCAGCACGGCGCGTTCCAGGGCCGTGCGCAGATTGGCGCTTTCGTGGTCGAGGCGGGTCAGCCGGCTCTGCTGCTCGGGCCCGTGGAGTCCGGCTGCCGCCTGTTCGGCGAGCTCGTTGTAGTAGGCCTGGTGGCGCTGTTCGAGTGCCCCGGACTCGCCTGTCTCCGTCAGGCGTTCATGGGCGTAGGCCGCGATCGATTCCGGCAGCCGGTAGCGACGGCCGTCGGTCACGGTGACAAGTGAGCGATCCACCAGGCGGATCAGGGGGTCGAGGACGTCCTGGCCGGTTCCGCCGCACACGGCCTCGGCCGCTTCGAGGGTGCAGCCATCGGCGAAGACGGCCAGACGACGCAGGAGGATCCGTTCGTCGTCGCCGAGCAGCTCCCAGCTCCAGTCGATCATCGCTCGGAGCGTTCGTTGACGCGGTGACACGCCGCGGCGGCCACCGGCAAGGAGACGGAATCTGTCGTCGAGGCGGGCGCACAGTTCGTGCACACCCAGCGCACGGACCCGGGTGGCTGCCAGTTCCAGGGCCAGCGGTATGCGGTCGAGGCGGCGGCAGATCGTCGCGACGGCCTCCGCGTTGTCCTCCGTGACGGCAAAACCAGGCGCGGCGGCCGCTGCTCGCGCGGCGAACAGCTCCTCGGCGTCGGCCTGCGGCAACGGTGGTACGTTCCACACCACCTCTGCGGCCAGGCCGAGAGGTTCCCTGCTGGTGGCCAGGACGCTCAACCCGGGTGCAGCGGCCAGGATTCGGCGTACGACGTCGGCCGCCGAGTCGATGACGTGCTCGCAGTTGTCCAGGAGCAGGAGGAGTCGCCTCGAACGCAGGGCGTCCTCCAGCCCCAGCGCCCCCTCTTCCCGTATGCCCAGGGCGGCGCTGAGCTGCTCGGCCACCTCGGTGGATCCGGCGAGTTCGACCATCCGTACGCCGTCGGGGTAGGCGCCGGCTGCACGGCCGGCCGCCTCCTCCGCCAGGCGGGTCTTGCCCACCCCGCCGGGCCCGGTCAGTGTCACCAGCCGGTGGACGGTGAGGAGTTCACCCAGCGCGGGCAACGCTTCCCTCCTGCCGATGAGGCCGGTCAGCGGAGCCGCCAGGTCGCCGTACCTCCGCTTCGGGGAGGCGGGAGGCGGCTGAAGGGCGGCGTCGTGTTCGAGGATCCCCTGGCGCAGGGCGGCCAGTTCGGGGCTGGGGTCCACGCCCAGCTCCTCGGCCAGCTGCTTGCGCAATGCGTCGTACACGGACAGCGCTTCGGACTGCCGCCCGGCCCGGTACAAGGCACGCAGTTGGGCGGCGCGCAGCCGCTCCCGCAGCGGGTGGCGGACCGCCAGCTCGCCCAACTCTCCGATCAGCATGTGATGTTGGCCCAGTTCGAGGCGGGCCTCGGCCAGCGCCTCCAGGGCGGTGAGTCGCTGCTCGGCGAGGCGTTCGGCCGCGGTGCGCAGGAACTCCAGGTCGCCCAGGCCGGCGAAGGCTTCTCCCGTCCACAGCTCCAGAGCTTCGGTCAGCAGATCCGCCCTGATGCGCGCGTCCTGCGTGCCGTAGGCGATGGCGGTCAGGTCGGTGAACCGGCGGGAGTCCACATCCTCGGGGCCGATACGCAGCAGATACCCCGGCGGCCTCGACTCCACCAGCGTCTCGGCCCCGGGTTCGACCCGCGCCAGGGCGCGGCGCAGTCGCGAGACCTTTGTCTGCAGGGCACCAGCGGGATTTCCGGGCAGCCGCTCACCCCATAGATCGTCCACGAGCCGGTCGGCCGAGACGGGCTGTCCCGCGTGGACGAGCAGAGCGGCCAGCAAGGCGCGCACCTTCGCCTCGGGGACGTCGACCGTGTGGCCGGCAGCTGTCCGGACAGTGAGCGGCCCGAGCACCGAGAAGTACATGGCTGCACGGTATCGGGCCGACCGACAGCGGACCGACAGAGTTCCGCCAGCACTGGTCGGCACAGTGAGGACACACCGAACGAACCGTCCGGTGCGGTCAGCGGAGAAGCAAGGAACCAGGAGTCACTTCATGTCGGAGAACGCGAACCACGAGCAGTCCATGGTGTCGGTGATCGGCCTGGGACAGATGGGGACCCGGCTCGCCCAGGCATTCCTCGCCGCCGGCTACGCCACGACCGTATGGAACCGGACCGCCGCGAAGGCCGACGCACTCGTCGCCCAGGGCGCCGTCCGTGCGGCGACCGTCGAAGAGGCGGTCGCCGCGAGTCCCCTGGTCGTGGTCTGCCTGCCGGACTACGCAACCGTGAGCGATCTGCTCGGCCCGGTGGCACCGCGCATGCGCGGGCGGGTTCTGGTGAACCTGACCTCCGGCACTCCGGAGGATGCCACCGGGATGGCCGCCTGGGCGGCCGGGCACGGCGCCGACTACCTCGACGGCGCGGCCATGAGCGGTACACGTCTCGTCGGGCGGCCCGAGGCGCTGTTCGTCTTCAGCGGTTCGCCGGAGGCTTTCGCCTCCCACCGGCCGGTGCTGGCGAGCCTGGGCAACGCTGTCCATCTCGGCGCCGATCCGGCGCTGGCCCCGGTGTACGACACCGCGCTGTTCGGCATGGCCTGGGGGGCGCTGGCGGGCTTCTACCACGCTGTCGCCCTGGTGGGCTCGGCAGGCGTCGACCCGGCAGCCTTCGCGGCGGTGGCGACGGAACACATGCCGTTCGTCACCTCGCTGATGGCCGACCACTCCCGCCAGATCAAGAACGGCGTCTTCCCGGACGACGACGGCACCGTGGAGGTGCACGCCGCAGCGATGGAGCACCTCCTGGACACCAGCCGGGCCGGCGGCCTCGGCACCGACGTGCCGGAACTGATCGGGAGCCTGCTGGACCGGGCGGCGGCCACCGGACACGGCTCCAGCGGCATCGCCAGCGTCATCGAGACGATCACGAAGGGCGAGCGGAGTGCCTGAACAGACCAAGCCCCACGTCACGGTCCTGGGCCTCGGCCGCATGGGCGCCCCTATCGCCTCTGCGCTCCTCGACGCCGGCTACTCGACCACCGTATGGAACCGCACCGCGGCGAAAGCCGACGCACTCGTCGCACAAGGTGCGATCCGCGCGGCCACCGCCGCCGATGCGGTCGAGGCCGGCTCACTGGTGATCGTCCCGCTCCTCGACCACGCCGCGGTCCGGCAGGCCCTCGGCCCCACGGCCTCCATCCTGCAGGGCCGCACCCTGGTCAACCTCGCCAACAGCACCCCCGACCACGCCCGTGAACTGGCCGCCTGGGCCGCCGGGCACGGCGCCGACTACCTCGACGGCGCCATGATGGCCCTCCCCGAGACCGTCGCCACCCCGGAGGGCTTCTTCCTCTACAGCGGTTCCCAGCATGCCTTCACCACGTACCGGCGCGAACTGGAAGTGATGGCGCCGGCACACTACTTCGGCACCGACCCCGGTTCTGCGGAGATCCATGACCTGGCCCTGCTGGGTACGGGATACGCGGCCCTCACCGGATTTCTGCACGCCGCGGCACTGCTCGACCCGGTCGGTACCACCCCTGAGGTGTTCGCCCCGCTGGCGGCCCGATGGCTGCACGGGATGGCCGAGTTCCTGCCCGAACTGGCGCGCGAGGCAGGACAATCGGCGTATGCGGGCGGAGTCTCCACGGTCGACCTCAACCGGGCCGGGGTCGACAGCCTCATCCAGCTCAGCAGGGCCAGCGGAATCGCCACCGACGTCCATGAGCCGCTGAAGGCCCTGCTCGACGAGCGGTCGGCCGATGGCCACGGGCAGGACAGCTTCTCCAGCGTGTTCGAGCTGCTGAAAGCACGAGGCACTGCGGAGCAAGGGACGCAGAGCGCGGGACGACCGGACGACGGGCACTTCTGACGGGAGGCGACTCCGCCCTGACACAGGTTCGCTCTGGCCTCACCGGCTTCTGAGGCGGCCTCTCCGCGCGGAGTGCGTGGGCCGGTCGCCCGTCGCCGAGGTGGCCAGGTCCCGATCCGGGCGGCTGTTCATGTCCAGCTCGAACCTCTTGTTCGCGGAGTCCCGGTTTTCCACCACCTGTAACCGCGCCGGGTGGCGGACGCGGTGCTGCGTACGTTGGGCGGCGAGGTGTTCCGTACGACGGTGGCGGACGGTGAGAGCGACGCCTCCCGAGGCCCGTCACGCGGCGTGTGCCCACCCCGCAGGCAGCACCGAGATCATCCGGGCCACCGTGCGGGCCATCGCGTCCCGGCCGTCCGCCAGATACCGGCGCGGGTCCACCGCCCGCTCGTCCTCGGCCAGCCGCTCCCGTATCGCTCCGGTCATCGCGATGTTGAGCGCGGTCCCGATGTTGACCTTGCGGATCCCGCCCGCCACGGCACGGGCCAGCTCCTCGTCGGACGCGCCGGAGGAACCGTGCAGCACCAGCGGAACCGGCACGGCCTCGCACAGCCTGCCCAGCAGCGCGTGATCGATGACGGCGTCCCGCGAGGTCATGGCGTGCGACGTGCCGACCGCCACGGCCAAGGAGTCGACCCCGGTGGCCGCGACGAACGACCGCGCCTCCTCCGGATCCGTACGGGCCCCGGGCGCATGGGCGTTGAGCGGCGGCTCCCCGTTCTTCCCGCCGACCTGCCCGAGCTCCGCCTCCAGCCACAGGCCCCGCTCGTGCGCCCATACGACGGCGGCGCGGGTGGCCGCCAGGTTCTCCGCGTACGGCAGCCGGGCGGCGTCGAACATCGCCGAACTGAAACCGCAGTCCGCCGCCCGGTGCAGCAGCTCGGCCGACTGCACATGGTCGAGATGCAGGGAGACGGGGACACCGGCCTGGTCCGCCACCTCCGCCGCGGCGCGCGCGAGAGGACGCGGCCGGCCCCGGTGATAGGCGACGGCGTTCTCGCTGATCTGCAGGATCACCGGTGACCCCGCGGCCTCCGCGCCCTCGGCGACGGCCTCCGCGTGTTCGAGGGTGATGACGTTGAACGCGGCGACCGCACATTGCTGCGCGGTGGCCTCGGCGATCAGATCGCCGGTGGCGGCGATGGGCATGGCGAACTCCGGGATGAGGGACCGTCGAGTGGGAGAAGGGGGCCGGCCGTCAGGCCGTGCTGCTGAGGATCACCGAGCGGGTGAGGTGGCGGGGCCGGTCCGGGTCGAGACCGCGGGCGTTCGCGATGGCGAGCGCCAGACGTTGCACCCGTACCAGTTCCGCGAGCGGGTCGAGGCCGCCGGCCACCCACCGGGCGCCGGTCGCGTGCACCTCGTCCATCAGCCCGGACGGGGCCTCGCCGAGCATCCAGGTCGCCGTGGAGCGGGTGGAGATGCTGATCGGGCCGTGCCGGTACTCCATCGCCGGGTACGCCTCGGTCCAGGCGAGCGCGGCCTCGCGCATCTTCAGCGCCGCCTCGTTGGCGAGGCCCACGCTCCAGCCCCGCCCGAGGAAGGTGAACTGGCTGCACTCCACCAGTCCGACGGGCAGCGGCTCGGCGAGCGCCACCTGGGCGTCCTCGACGACCGCGTCCGTGTGCAGGCCCAGGTGGGCACGGAGCAGGGTCAGCGCCGAGGTCGCGAAGCGGGTCTGCACAACGGACTTCTCATCGGCGAAGTCGAGCACGATCGGGTCGTCGGCCATCGCCGCCATGGGGGTGTCGGGGTCGCCGATGACCACCGTGCGGCGGCTCGTGTCACCGATCCGCCCGAGGAGTTCGAGCACCTCCGTCGTGGTGCCGGAGCGGCTCAGCGCCACGATCCGGTCGTAGCGGCGGCCGACCGGGAACTCCGACGCGGCGAAGGCGTCGGTCTCGCCCTGACCGCTGCCCTCCCGCAGAGCCGCGTAGGCCTGGGCCATGAAGTACGACGTTCCGCAGCCGACCACGGCGATGCGTTCACCGGCGGCCGGAAGCCGGTGGGCGAGCCCGTCCGCCATACCGGCGGCCACCTGCCAGCAGTCGGGCTGGCTGGCCAGCTCCTGAGCCACGTACGTCATCTGGTTGCTCCCTGTCCCGCGAGTGATGCTCGAAGCTGCATATTAGGTCAGCCTTTCAAGCAATAACAAGCAGATGGGTGCGTGCTCCGTGCATCGGGGCGGGCCCGACCTCCTCCCGCCGCCGGACCGGGGAGGCAGGCCCGGTCCGCGCGGTCCCCTGCTTCGCGGTAGCGCATTTCCGTCCGTGGCAATGGGTAGGGTGGCTGCGCTTCGCGATTTCTGCGGAATGTTCGAGGTAGGGGGCTGATTCATGGGTTCGTTGGCAGGAAAGGTCGCCCTGGTCACGGGTGCCAGTCGCGGCATCGGCCGGGCGATTGCCCGGCGGCTTGCGTGTGACGGTGCTTTGGTCGCCGTTCATTACGGTGTGCGGGGGGAGGCGGCGCGGCAGGTGGTCGAGGAGATCCGGAAAGCGGGCGGACAGGCTTTCGCGGTGGGCTCCCTGCTGGGAGTGCGGGGCGACTCCGAAGCGCTGTACGAGGCGTTCGGCGCGGGAATGGCGGACCGGGGCGAGGAGCCGGTGCTGGACATTCTGGTCAACAACGCCGGTGAGAGCGGATCCGGGCGAATAGGTGACGCCTCACCGGAGGTCTTCGACCGGCTGTTCGCGGTGAACGTGAAAGCACCGCTGTTCCTTATCCAGCAGGGTTTGACCCTGATGCGGGATGAAGGGCGGATCGTCAACATCTCGTCGGCCGCCGCTCACCGGTCATTTCCGGAGTCGGTGACCTACGCCATGACCAAGGGAGCGGTGGAGACGCTGACGCTTGCTGTGGCAAAGGAAGTGGCAGGGCGAGGCATTACGGCGAACACCGTGGTGCCCGGTTTCGTGGAGACCGACATGAACGCCCGGCGACGCGAGACGCCCGAGGCCGCGGCGGCCCTGGCGGCGCACTCGGTGTTCGGCCGCATGGGCCAGCCGGCCGACATCGCCGACGTCGTGGCCTTCCTCGCCTCGAAGGACGCCCGCTGGGTCACCGGCCAGAGCATCGACGCCACGGGCGGCATCGGGCTCTGAGCGGCGGAGGGCACGGTGCCGGGGCGACCCGATCGGCCTCCCGGCACCGCACACATCCCTACGTCCCTCCCTCGCATCCACATGTCCCTCGCATCCCCCGAAGCTCTCGTGTCCCTCACGCCACGGGCGGCGCCCACGCGTCCAGTGCCGCGAGCCGGGCCGGGAGGGTCGACCCTGTCTCACTGACGAACAGCGGGGCCGGGTCCGCCGTTCCGCCCTGTGTGAGGAGAGGAACGGTCATGAGTTCCAGGGGTGTTGCCTGAGCATGTCCGGGTCGATGGTGCGGGTGAGAAGGTGAAGCGGCGCGGCACGGGTGCCGGTCGCCTCCGCGGCCTCCCAGTAGGCCAGGCCGGTGGCCGCGTCGACCGGACCGTGGACGAGCGGCACATCGGCCCCCGAGGCATGGAGCAAGGACTCCAGCCGGCAGGACGCGATGGTGTCCGGCACCAGCGGCTGGGCGAGATATCCGGCCACCGCGGCGGCCGGCAGGTCTTCGGCCACCTGCCGTTCCGTGGGGCCGACGCTCAGCAGCCCACCGCCGACGACCAGGACGTCCTTCGCCCGTTCCATCCGGCCGATGGCGCGAGACGTGTCGAAGCAGTGCGGGAACGAGTCGTCGACCACGGTCGTACCCGGTGCGAGACGGTCGACGTCCAGGAGCGTGCCGCCCCCGCTGACCGCCGCGACGATCAGGCGGGCCCCGTACACGGCGTCGGGCAGCCCCTTGTGCGACTCGACCACCTCCACGACCTCGGCGAGCCGGCGCTCCAGGAGGCTTTCGGCCAGTTCCTTCAGGCGCGGTCCGCTGCCCGGTACGTCACAGAGCAGCAGCCGGGCGGGCGGCCGCTGGGCCCGGGTGAGCAGCAACTCCAGCGAGGAGGAGCCGATCGAGCCGAGCCCCACGAACGCGACGGTGAGAGAGCCGAGTTCCTGCCCGGTCGCGTCGAGAGCGGCGTGCACGGTTCTGACGACGGACACGACGGTCGCCGCATGACCGGTAGTAACGGCGGGGACAGGAGAGGCGGCAGGAGTGGCAGGGACGGCGGGGACAGCAAGGGTGGCGGGGACGGCTGCGGTCGTGCCGACCGCCCGCAGGACATCGAAGCCGTAACCGGTGAGCGACGGGATCATTCCGGCCAGGGACACAGCACGCGCACCGAGGGACGAGGCGAGCTCCACCCCTCGCGTGGTGTGTCCGAGCAGGCCGTCGCCGGGGGCGAGTTCGTCCGCGAACAGCGGGACGCACACGAAGCCCGAACGGCCCAGCGGTGTACGCAGTGTCTCCAGGAGCCGTGGCCGCCCGTCGGGGAACAGCAGGGCCCGCAACTCCTCGCGCGGCAGCGCCGTCTCCGGCAGGCCCGCCAGCCGGGCGAGGTCGGCCGGGGACGGCAGATAGCCGACGAGCGCGGCGTCCATCCGCTGGTCCCGGCCGGGGCCGGCCGGGCGGTCGAGGCGGCCGGGACCGGGCACGGCCGAGGCCGCCGCCCGCGCGAGCCCGTCGCGTACCGAGTCCGCGAACGCGGCCAGCGCCTGCGGAGTGAACGCCCTCGCCGCCGCCCGGACGGTGATCCGCAGCCGCCCGCCGTCCGGACCGGCCGCCAGGAACACGTCCGTACCGGCCGGAGGCGGTGTGTACGCGCTGTCGCCGTCCTCCCGGGTGACCGTCAGCGTCCCACCGCTCTCCGGGCCCAGAGCGGAGAAGTCCAGATAGGTGAAGAAGAACTGCGAGGTCAGGGGCAGCCCGTTGGGCAGCAGCGGTACGACCCCCTCGTACGTCTGCGCTGCGGCGGCCTCGGCCGCGACACGCCGCACATCGTCCTCGAAACCCGCGTCGTCGGGCCGCCCGGACGCCGGGCCGGCCGGCCGGAGGGGAACAGCCGTGGCGAAGGGACCGAACACCCGGTGTGCGTCGGGCAGGGCAGGGTCCCGGCCGTTCACCGCGAGACCGAGCAGGAGGTCCGCCCGGCCGGTGGTCGCTACGAGCGCCCGGTAGTAGGCGGTGAGCACAGGGGCGTAGAGGGTGGAGCCGTTGCGCGCGGCGAGGCTGCGCAGCGCCGTCACCTGGCCGGCGTCGACCGTGAACCCGTGGGTGTGGAAGAGCGGGCGCGTGCTCGTGCCCGGAGGCGTACCGGTGGTCGTGCCGGCGGAGAGTACGGGCGGCCGGTAGGGCGCGCCGATCCGTGCCCGCCGGTCCTCGCCGGTCGGCCCGACGGAGCCCGCACCAGGGGGCGTCGTGGCGGGGGCACCCGTGCGCTCCATGCGCTTCGCGCGTTCCGCTAGCTGGACGGCGTGGTCGCGGAAGGTGCTGCGCAGGGGGGCCGGCGCCGGTTCTTCGCCGCGGGACAAGGCGTCGTACACGGTCGTCAGCTCCCGTACCAGGAGGGCTGCGCTGTATCCGTCGCCGATGATGTGGTGGGCGTGCGCCACCAGGACGTGTTCGTCCGGTGCGACGGTGAGCACCCGCAGGCGCAGCAGGGGCCACGCCCAGGGTTCGAAGCGGCGCGCCCGTTCCGCGGCGACCCGTTCTTCCACCTGCTCCGGGTCGGTGAGGGTCTCGAAGTCGACCGGCAGGCGCAGCGAGGGCGGAAGCTCCTGCTGGACGGCCGGGCGCGTCCCGGCGGGGAAGACGGTACGCAGCATCGGATGCCGCCCGACGAGGAAGTCCACCGCGCTCTGGAAGCGGGCGGGGTCGAGGGGGCCGTGCAGCCGCAGCCGCGTGAGCCCGGACGATGTCATACCCGGTGCCATGACTTCGGCCAGCAGGAAGCCCCGCTGGGTGGGTGTGAGCGGGAAGGGCGTGGGAGTCGCGGTCGGATCGAGGGTTTGGGGGCGGGTGGCGGCATCATCGCGTTCCCGTGCCGGCACGTGCGCCGCGGCGTCGATGCCCGCGTCCACCGCGCCTGCGAGAGCCGCGAGCGTACGGTGCCGGTAGATCACGGTCGGCCGGGGGAGCGGACCGCCCTGCTTCTCCAACCGGGCGAACACTTCCAGCACGAGGAGGGAGTCGCCGCCGAGGGCGAAGAAGTCGTCCTCACGGCACACGTCCTCGGCCCGGAGCAGGGCGGACCAGATGGCGGCCAGCAGGACCTCGGTCGGAGTGCGGGGCGGAGTGCGTGGCGGTGTGCCGATGTCGCCCGTACGCGCGCCGAGGCCGGCGTCCGGGTCCGCCCCGGGCGGGACGGTCGCTTCCTCAAGGGCCGGCAGCCCCCGGCGGTCGATCTTGCCCGTGCTCGTCAGCGGCATCCTGCCGACACGGGTGATCCGGGACGGGAGCATGTACGGAGGCAGCGACTCCGCCAGATGGAGCCGCAGCGCCACGGCATCCGCTCCGGCCGAACCGGGCCCGGGGGTCACGAAGGCGCTGAGGCGTCCGTCCTGGGCGAGGACGACGGCGTGGGTGACGTCAGGGTGGGTCTGGAGCACCGCCTCGATCTCGCCCGGCTCGACCCGGTTGCCACGGATCTTCACCTGGTCGTCCAGCCGCCCGAGGAACTCCAGGGTGCCGTCCTCGGAACACCGCACCCGGTCGCCGCTGCGGTACCAGCGCCGCCCGCGCCGGACCGTGAACGCGGCTTCGGTCAGGGCGGGTTCGCCGAGATACCCCGGGGTCAGGCCGATTCCGGAGATGAGGAGCTCGCCGGCCTCGCCGGGCCGCCGGGGCTCCCCGCCGGGTCCGACGACCTCCACCTCCGTGCCCGAGACCGGGCGGCCGATGGGAAGCCGCCGCACCTGGTCGCCGGGCCGGGCGCGGATGATGTGGCAGCTCGTGTTGATGGTCGCCTCGGTCGGACCGTACAGGTTGGCGATGCGCTGGCCGTCGCCGAAGAGGTCGAACCAGCGGCGTACATGAGCGGGCGCCAGGGCCTCGCCGCCGAGATGGATCCACCGGAGTGCGGCCAGGTCCGGTCGCGGTGCGCCGTTCCGGACCCGTTCCTCGGAAGCGCAGAGGAGCTGCTCCCAGAGCGTGGGGACGGAGCTCCAGACAGTGATCCGGCTGCGCTCGACGTGCGTCAGCAGCCGGTCGGGATCGCGCAGCAGGTCCCAGGCCACCGTGACCACGGTGGCGCCGACGAGCAGCGGGGCGAGAAGCTGGCGGACGGAGGCGTCGAAGCAGGGCGAAGCGGTCTGCGCGAGCCGGTCGTGTTCGTCGTATCCGAACGTGCTGATCGCCCAGTCGAGGTAGTTCTCCATCGACCGGTGGGTGATGGGTACGGCCTTGGGCCGGCCGGTGGATCCGGAGGTGAAGATCACATAGGCGATCTCGTCCGCGTCGACCGGGCCGTCGGGTGCGGGGAGCCCGTCCGGGCACCGGACGGAACCGTCGGCCCGGTCCACGCTCACGGCGGACTCCTGCCGCGCGTCCCACGAGAGCGGCGCGGAAGCGTCGACGGACATCAGGGTGACGTCGCCGAGCGTTTCCCCCACCGCCCGGGTGGCGGCGTGACACAGCACCGTACGGGTGCCCGAGCGCGTGAGCTGGTCCACCAGCCGTGCGGTCGGGTGGCCGGCGTCCAGCGGAACCCAGCCGGCCCCGGCGCGCAGGGCCGCGACGACCGAGACGACGGTGTCGGCGCCCGGTTCGGTGAGCAGCCCGACGAGGCTTCCCGGGGTGACGCCGCGGGCCAGGAGCGAGGCCGCGAGTGCGTGGGAGGCACGGTCGAGTTCGGCGTACGTCAAAGTGGCGTCGCCGGTGTCGACGGCGACCGCGTCCGGGGTGGCCCGGAACCGGTCGACCAGCCGACGCACGACGGTGGCGGATCCGGTGTCCCGCAGCGGCGTGGCTTCGGCGGATTCGGTGGCTTCGGTGGATTCCGTGACGGCCGGTGCGGTGGAACCGGGCTCGCTCTGTCCGACACCGACACCGACACCCACACCGGTCAGCGGCCGATCCGGGACGTCGGGCCGAGGCCGGACGAGAGCGGCCAGTTCGTCGTGGAAGTCGCGGTCCAGGCGGGCCACCGTCGCCGGGGCGAAGAGCCGGACGGGGAAGTTCCACGAGAAGCGCAGGACCGTCTCGTCCTGCCAGCACAGCAGGCTCAGGTGCGTCGCGGCGGTGGCGGTGCCGGCAGCGGTCGGCCGCACGCTCACCGGACAACGCTCGTCGAGGGCGGCGGGGAAGCGCGAGAAGCTGAAGCCGGCCGGGCTCACCGTCCGGGGGCCGGTCCCGGTCGTGTCGGCCGGCAGCAGCCGTGCCAGGTCCAGGCCGGTGAGGCTCGCGTGCTGCTCGCTCTCCAGCCAGATTCCCGCCAGCCGTTCGGCCAGGGCCCCGACCGGCTCGTCCGGGTCCGTTTCGCACAGCAGGGGGAGGGTGTCGGCGAGCGGCCCCACGAGCCGGTCCAGACCCGGCAGGCGGTTCTCCCGCCGGGCGCGGGCGATGTTGACGGAGAGCTCGCGCTGTCCGCTCCACCGAGCCAGACAGCGCACGTGCACGGCGAGCAGCAGATGGAACAGGCTCACCCCGTGAGCTGCGGCCCGCTTCTCCAACGCGGCGGTCAGGACGGCGTCGAGGGCACTCTGGTGCGTGGCCAGAGGAGCAGATGGAAGGGCGGTCGGATCACCGTCGTACGGCAGGCGCAGGGGCTCGCCCCGGGAGGCCAGCCGCTCCGACCAGTACCGCCGGTCGACGGCGAGGGTCCTCGCGCCGTCCGTGGAGGACCGGTCAGCGGCGGCAGCGGTCGCGTACCGCGCGAAGTCGGTGCCGAGCGCGGGCAACGTCGGCCCGTGCCCGTGCCCGTGCCCGCGCCGGTGTTCGTATCCGTATCCGTATCCGTATCCGTGTCCATGTTCGTGCCCGTGGGCGAGGGCGGTGTAGAGCGACCAGAGTTCCCCGGCGAGGACGTTGAGGCTGTATCCGTCACCGGCCGCATGGTGGATCACCAGCACCAGATGCGACAGCTCCGGGCTCTCCCGGGCGAGGACCGCACGCACGGGAGGCTCGGCGGAGAGGTCGAACGGCCGGTTGCACAGGGCGGTTTCGAGCTCCTCGACAGGCCCGGGGAGCTCGCGGACCTCGTACCAGGCGGAGAGCGCGGCGGGCGGTGCGACGTACTGCCGCGGTGTCGCCGAGCCGATCCCGTCCGGGGTGCTCCCGATGCTCTCGACGCGGATCCGCAGCATGGTGTGCCGGTCGGCGAGCGCGGAGAGCGCCCGGCCCAGGAGCCGGGTGTCCAGGGGACCCCGGACGGTCTGGCGGACGTAACCGTGAGGCGGTACGTCCGGGTAGAGCCGGCTGCTGGTGTACAGGGCGAGTTGGACGGGGGTGAGCGGGAAGGACACCCCGTCCGGCGCAGCAGCCGGGGCGGCAGTCGGCGCAGGAGCCGGGGCGGGGGAGAGGGCCTGGGAGGGTGTGGACGTCGGAGAGGGGGAGGGCGTTGTGTCGAGGTGCGCGGCCAGCTCGCCGACGGTCCGGTATTCGAAGAAGAGCGTGGCGGGCAGGGGTCTGCCCAGCTCCCGTTCGAGCTGCTTGACGAGGTCGACGGCGGCGAGCGAGTCGAGGCCGAGGGTAAGGAACGGCTCGTCTTCGGGAATCCCGGCGGGAGGCAGCCGTAGTGCCGAGGCCAGCAGCCGGCGAAGCAACGCGGCGGTACCGGTACGGGGTTGGGTCCCCGCCCGCGTACTCCCGTTCACGCTCACGTCGGTGCTGGTGCTGGTGCTGGTGCTGGTGCTGGTGCTGGTGCCGGTGCTGGTGCCGGAGTCGGTGCCGGGTGCCCGGCTGGGGGGCACCGGGTCCGTTCCAGGTTCCGTTCCGGTGGCTGCCGTCGTCGCGGTCGGGGGCGCAACGACCACAGGTCGCGGGGACGGCGTCAGGTCGGCGAGCAGCAGCTGCGCCGCGTCGACACCGCATGCCGTACGGAGCGCCGCCAGCGCGGGAGCGGGGGCAACGGGCCGGTCCCCGGCGCTCCGTACGGTGGCGGAGTCTGCATCCGCCCCGGTTCTGAGGGCCGCCGTCATGCCCGTCCCGGCGACCGCGGCGAGGTTCACCGACTGCCAGGGCCTGCCCGCGTGTCGCTCCGACGCGGCGAACGCGTCGAGGAAGGCGTTGGCACCGGCGTAGTCGCCCAGCGCGCCCGCCAGGCCGGGCAGCAGGGCACTGACGGAGGAGAACACGACACGGACCGCCGGGTCGAGCCCGTGCCGGCGCAGGGCCAGCGAGAGCAGCAGACTGCCCCGGGTCTTGGCGGCCAGGACATCCGCCGTCTCCTCCGCGCGCCTGTTCCGCAGGGTGCCGGGCCGCACCACCCCCGCGGCGTGGAAGAGGGCGTCGAGGCGAGGCAGTCCGGCGAGGAGCGCGTCGACGTCCAGC
Source organism: Streptomyces sp. NPDC048142 (assembly GCF_043202835.1). Classification (NCBI taxonomy): domain Bacteria; kingdom Bacillati; phylum Actinomycetota; class Actinomycetes; order Kitasatosporales; family Streptomycetaceae; genus Streptomyces; species Streptomyces sp. NPDC048142. The sequence continues at coordinate 40,098 of NZ_JBIDBC010000022.1, read as the reverse complement.
TCCACGGAGACGTCGGCCACGCGGTAGTGGACGGTGGCGCCCAGCGAGCGGAGTTCCTCGACCAGCCCTTCGGGCGGTCGCGGGGAGCGTCCGGCGAGCACGAGGGTCGGGCGGCCCCGGCCGGCGAGGTCCCGGGCGAGGGCCGCACCGATTCCGCCGCCGCCCCCGGTGATGAGGAAGGTGCCGTCGGGCGGCAGCGGTGGCCGCGTCGCCTCGCCCGGTGCTGTGGCGCCGCTCGTCAGCGGTGCGAAACGGCGGGCGAGCCTGCGCCCCGCGCGCCAGGCGACGGTGGTGGCCCTGCCCGGAGCGCCGCCCGACTCCAGCTCGGCGAGCACGGCCGCCAGGCGCTGGGACGGGGTGTCCAGCGAACAGAGGTCGACGGCGGTCGCCGAAGCGCCCGGAGTCTCCTGCGGCAGGGCCAGCAGGAGTCCGCCCAGCACGGCGTGGGCCGGTCGGGGCCTTTCCGGTGCGGTCCCCGTGGTGTGCACGTCCTCGGTCAGCACCAGCAGCCGGTCCGCGCGTGACGCGTCGAACCGTGCGAGGGCCTCGTCAAAGGCGGCCAGCGCGGTGGCCTGGGCCCGGCCGAGCGCGTCGCCGGTGTCCTGACCGGGAGCGGGCCCGGCCACCAGAACCACGGCGTCCGGCGGTACGTCGCCCGGTTCGTACATCCGGATGCCCTCGGCGGAGAGCTGCGAGGCGAACCGGTCGACGAACGCGGAGTCGGGTCCTGTCAGCAGCACCGAACGCACGGCGTCCGCTGCCTTTCCGGGCAGGGCGGCGTCCGCCCACAGGACCCGGTGCAGCAGAGGGCTCGCGGGCGGATCGGCCCAGTAACGGCTGCGCTGGAAGGGGTAGGTGGGCAGGGGAATCCGGTGGTGCTCCGCGTCGAGAGCGGTCCGGTCGAGCGGCACGCCGTGCGCCCACAGGCGACCGACGGTCTCCAGGAGCGCCCCGCGTCCGCCGTGCCCGCCGCGTCCGCCGTGCTCGTCACCGGGCAGCCGTTCCGCGTCCGTGCGGTCGTCGTAACGTCCCGGAAGGGCGCACACCACCGTCGTTCCGCCACCGGACGTACCGGGTACGCCGGACGCACCGGCCGTGTCAGCCGCGCCGGATACATCGGATACACCAGTCGCACCGGGCGTGCCGGAGTCCAGGAACGCTTCACGCGCGGGCGGGACGGTCCGGTCCGGGCGCGCGGACGCACGGGTTCCGCCGACGTGTGCCACCGGCTCGCCGGCCGCGTACGCTCCCGTCGCCGCGCGGACCGCACCCGAGAGGGTCGCGCCGTGGCCGACCTCCACGAAGGTGTCGTACCCCTCCCGGGCCAGGCGTTCCACGGCCGCCCCGAACAGCACCGGGCGCTCGGCGTGCTCGCGCAGGTATTCCGGGTCGAGGACCGGCTGCCACTCGGCGGTGACGGTGCTCATGAGGGCGACGGAGGGGGCCTGCGGAGTCAGCGCACGGGCCGCGTCGGCGAGCGGGTCACCGACCGGCCGCATCAGCGGTGAGTGGAAGGCTCGGGAGACCCGGAGACGACGGTTGGGGACTCCCAGGGCGTCGAGGCCGAGGGCAGCACGCTCCACGGCGGAGACGCTTCCGGAGAGGACCTGGAGCCCGGGACCGTTGTACGCGGCCACAGCGAGCGCCTCGTCGGACGCCGCCACCGCCGCGGCGACCGCGTCCTCACCTCCGCGGACGGCGAGCATGGCGCCCGGCTCGGTGAACGTGCCCATGAGACGGCCGCGCTCGGCTGCGAACCGTACTGCCTCCCGAAGGGTCAGCATCCCACTGGCACAGGCGGCGGTGATCTCCCCGACGCTGTGCCCGGCGACCGCGTCGGGCTCCACGCCCCAGGTACGCAGTTGGCGGGCGAGCGCCACCCCGGAGGCGACGAGGAGCGGCTGCGCCACCTCCGTCACGGCCTGCGCGGCGGGGTCCACCTCCGGATCCAGCCCCCAGTCCAGCAGGGACCGGCCGCACACCGGGCCCAGGAGCGCGGACGCCTCGTCGAACGTGTCCCGGAACACCGGCGCCGTCCGGTACAGCGCCCGATCCTGGCCGGGGAACTGTGCTCCCTGCCCGGGAAACAGGAAGACCACGCGCGGCCGGGAACCGACGACGCTCCCGACGTGCCCGCCCGCTCCGCCCGTCCCGGCGGCGATGGCGGCGAGCCGTTCGCGCAGATCACCGTCCGCGATGACGGCGAGGCGGTGGGGCCCCTCGTCCCGGGACGTGCTCGCGGTCCGGCAGATGTCGCCCTCGCGCAGGTGCGGACGGCTCGCCACGTGCGCGGCGAGCTGCGCCACCGCGTCCCGGAGCCCGCCCGCACTGCGCGCCGAGAGAGTCAGCAAGTGAGGCCCCTCGGCGGTGTCCTCGCGCGAGACTTCGCGTACGACTTCACGCGCCGCACCCGGCGACAGCGAGGTCGTAGCTACCGGGACCACCGGGACCACCGGGACCACCGGGACCACCGGGACCACCGGGCACGACAGGGACGGCGGAGACGGCAGGTACGGCAGGGACGGAGCCTGCTCAAGAACAGCATGGGCATTCGTACCGCCGAAGCCGAACGCGTTGATCCCCGCGACGAGAGGCCCGGCGGACGTCCAGTCCCGGGCCTCGGTCACCACGGAGAAGCCGGCCGGGGCGAGGCCCGGTGAGGGCGGGCTGTGGTGCAGCGACGGCGGCAGCCTGCGATGGCCCAGGGCCAGCACGACCTTCACCAGCGCGGGCAGCGCGGCGGCGTTCAGCAGATGCCCGATGTTGGTCTTCACCGAACCGAGCGACCGCGGCTCGCCGTCGGGCCGTACGGGAAACGCGTGGGCGAGTGATCGCAGCTCGATCGGGTCCCCCACGGCCGTGCCGGTTCCGTGGGCCTCCACATAGCTCACCGACGCGGGATCGACGCCCGCCGTCTCGTACGCCCGGGTGATGGCCTCGCGCTGCCGCAACGGGTTGGGCGCCAAGAGGCTCATCGACCGGCCGTCGTTGTTGACAGCCGTGCCCCGGACCACCGCGAGCACCGGATCGTCCGCGAGCAGGGCCGCTTCGAGGCGCGTCAGGACGACGGCCGCGCCTCCCTCGCCGGGCACGAAGCCGTCGGCGCCGGCGCTGAAGGCGCGGCTGCGCCCGGTGGGGGACAGAGCCCCCGCTTCTTCCAGCAGCCGGTGCGGGGCAGAGGTGAGGTGGAGATTGACCCCGCCGACGACGGCGAGGTCGCACTCGCCGTCCAGGAGGCTGCGCCGGGCCAGATGCAGGGCCACCAGGCCCGACGAGCAGGCGGTGTCCACAGCGAGCGCGGGACCGTCGAGGTCGAGGCTCTGGGAGACGCGGGCGGCGATGAGGGCGGGCAGATTCCCGGTGAGCGCGGTGGGCGGCGGAGAGCCGTCGGCCGAGGCCCGGTCCAGAACCTCCCGGTAGCCGCTGTCCCCGACCGCCGCGAACACGCCGATCCTGCGGCCGCGCCGACGGGGCCCCGCGTATCCGGCACGTTCGAGGGCCTCGTGCGCGAGTTCGAGGAAGAGCCGTGCCTGCGGGTCGAGCGCACGCGCCTCGTCCTCGCCGATGCCGAAGTAGCCGGCGTCGAAAGCGGCCGGGTCCTCCAGCAGCGCCGCCCAACGCCTGCGGGGAGCTTCCGGCTCAGCCCCCGGACGGTCGTGGCCGTCGCCCCAGCGCCCGTGCGGTACGGGGGCGACGGCGTCGTACCCGTCGATGAGCAGGTCCCAGAAAGCCTCGGGGGTGTCGGCACCGGGGAACCGGCACGCCATCCCGATGACGGCTGCGGACGTGGTGGCCGCGGTGGTTGTGCGTGGGGATGTGGTGGCCGGGGGTGCGGTGGCCGGGGTGGGGCCGCCGGTCGTGTCCGCCCCGGCCGTTGCTCCGGTACGCGGCGCGGCGTTTCCCACGCTTTCCCCTGCTCCGGGGGCGGACGACGACGGACCGGGGTCAACCGTCAGAAGGTGACCGGCGAGGGCGGTCACCGTGCCGTGGTCGCGGATGACGGCCGGCGGCAGCGTCACACCGAAGGCGTCCTCCAGCGCCACCAGCACCTCCATGGCCTTGAGCGACGTCCCCCCGAGGCTCCCGAACGACTCGTGCGCCCCGATCGACGCGGCGGGCCGGCCCAGTACCCGCGCCCACACCTCCCGTACGATCTCGACGGCCTCGGCCCACGCCAGGGGCGCTTCCGTACGGGGATTCGCCCACGCCCGGGGCGCCTCCGCGCCGCAGGGAGCCGCATACGGGGGAGCGCCTCCGCCGTCCACCCCCCGCTCGACCGCCCCGAACTCACCCGTCTCGAAGCGCTCCCGCAACCGTCGGCGTTGCAGCTTGCCACTTGTCGTACGGGGGAACGCACCCGGCCGCAGGGCCAGCACCCGCACATCGTCGTGGAGCAGGGCCTCGCGCACCCGGGCCGCGACGCGTTCGAGCACCTCCGCCGCATCGAGCGGGGGCCGCGCCCAGGGGACGAACACCACGACGCGCTCCGCACCGCTGGCCGGGTCGGTCGAACCGATCACCGCCGGGGCGCCGGGAGGCAGCCCGGGTGTCGCCGCCGCTACCGTCTCCATGTCCGTGGCGTGGAAGGTACGGCCGTTGAGGAACAGCACGTCCTTGTGCCGGCCCGTGACGCACAGCCGCCCGTCGCGCAGGAACCCGAGATCACCGGTGCGGAGCCACCCCTCGGCGAACACCTCGGCGCTCACGTCGGGAAGGCGGTGGTAGCCACGGGCCAGGTGGGGCCCGCTCACCATGATGTGACCGACCCGCCGGTCCCCGAGGACGGTGCCCGCGTCATCGACGATACGCACGGCGCAGCCCGCCACCGGCCGCCCCACGTCCATCAACTCGACGGCTCCTTCGCCCGGTTCGGCGTCCTCCGCCACTCCGCCGCTCAACGACGCCCGGTCCAGGACCAGGGGCACGGCCACCTCTCCCAATGGCGGGAAGGTCACCGCCAGCGTCGCCTCCGCCAGGCCGTAGACCGGCTGGGCCGCCGCCGGATCCAGCCCCGCCGGCCGCGTCTTGAGGGAGAAGGCACGCCACACCGCGGGCGCGATCGGCTCCGCCCCGACCAGGATCAGCCGTACGGTGGAGAGGTCCAGCCGGGCCAGGACCTCGTCGGGAACACGGCGTACGGCCAGCGCCAGGGCGAAGTTGGCCGCGGACAGCACCGTGGCCCGGTGCCGGGCCGCCACCTCGAACCACACGCGGGGCCGCTTGGCGAACGTCAGCGGACCGATCTTGACCTGTCGGGCCCGAGCGGCCAGAGGAGCGAGATGGGTGCCGATGAGCCCCATGTCGTGGAAGTACGGCATCCAGCTGACCACCACGTCGTCGGCGCCCAGCGCCGAGGCAGCCCGTATCTGCTCCAGATTGGCCAGCACCGCACCATGGGTCACCTCGACCCCCTTGGGCGCACCGGTGCTGCCCGAGGAGAACTGCACGAACGCGACGTCGTCATGTCCTGCGGGAGGGGCCGGTTCCCGTAGGGCCGGCCCCTCCCGCAGGACATCGAGAGTCAGGGCGCGTACGCCGTCGGGTAGTTCACTGCTCACAGACGCGGTCGAGGCGTCCACGACGACGGGAGGGCGCCCCAGGTGCTCCCAGACCGGCAGCACCCGACGGGCGTCCGGCGCCAGCGGAACCGGAACGAGTCCGGCCGCCAGCGCACCCCAGAACATCGGCTGGAAGTCCTCGCTGCGGTCGGCCAGCAACGGCACACAGGTCCCCGGCGCCACCCCCGCCTCCTGGAATCCGCCGGCCACGCGCAAGGAGGCGTCCAGGAGTTCGCGCAGCGTAACGGTCAGCTCGCTGCCGTCGCCGCGCACATGAACGACGACCTGCCCGGGAGCCTCACGAACCGCGTCCAGCAGTACATCCAGCAGGGTCATGTCGTGCTCCACCGGTCAGTCGGTCCGTTCTCCGGAGAATGATCTTAAGAACGCGCGGGTCACAGGGGATCAACCGCCGGGAGGAGACCGACTGCACCCTGAGAGTGACCCTGCCGGAAGCTGTTCGGCCCCGGGCCTGCCCCGGGCAGCCGCCGGCGCGTGCGGCGTGACTGCGGGCACCGGGGTGAGCGCCGGGGTGAGCACCGACGCAGGCGCCGACGCGGGCACCGGCACCGCACCGAAGAAACCCGGCTGATCGTCCTGCGAGGCAAACAGCGCATCGATCGGGGGAAGTCGAGCGTCGCGGCCGGTCTCCGCGACGGATTCGGCCGCGGGCCGCCGTGCTCGGCCAGGACAACCCGCGCCGCACCGTGCTGCGCACACGACCGGCCGGGGGCGGTGAACATCGGCGTGACCGGCGTGACCGTCCTGCTACGCCCTGGACGCCGGCTACCAGGTGATGGTCGAAGGCATCCTCTACGCCGACCATTACGGTGACATGCTCGCCCGGCTGCGCGCCGACCACCGGTGCCCGACGCATGGGTGCTACCTCGACACCGGCCTTGTCCCGGCTGCCGCAGGTACACCGGTCACGTGCCGGAGCCCTGCGGGCCGAACAGCCCTGCCCGGCGTGGACCCGCCCGGCGCGGACCTGCCCGGCCGGTCATGGGCCGGTCCGGGCAGGTGACACATCTGTGCGTGCTCGCCTACGCGCCGGTCGGCGCGGCCTGCTGCACGACCTCGAAGGACCACACGGTGGACCCGCTGGCCGCGGGCTTGGGGCGTTCGCCGCTCCCGGCGTCGCCGCCCTGATGGGCTGCCTTCATCGGTCCCTCCATCCATGCCTGGAAGGAGGCCTCGTCACGCCAGCGCGTGTAGACGAGGTAGTCGTCCGTGCCCTCGACGGGCCGGAGCAGCTCGAACCACTCGAATCCGTCGGAGTTCTCCACGGCGTGGGCCCGGGAAGCGAAGCGCTTCTCCAGCGTCTCGCGTTGTTCCTGAGGGACGGTCAGCACGTTGATCTTGACTACGCTCATGGCACCATCCTGCCGTACGACGTCCGGACTCCGTCGCTCCAGGGGGGCGGATGCGGACGGGACCGGGCTCCCGGATGTGTCACCTCCGGTGCGCGGGGCTTCGCGGCCGACGGGTGGGGACCACTTCCGCAAGGGTGACATCTTCCTCAGGGCTGACATCGACGAGGTACGCACCTGGGCGGGGGTGCTCCCGGCCGAAGGGCCGGACCGGCTCCGACCTCCGGTGACGTCCCACCACCTCACCCGGGCCCGGCCGCCGCCTCGTCGACGGGAACGCCCAGCCGGCCGGCCACGGTGGTCAGGGCCGTACCCAGCGGAAGGGCGACGCGGGTGAGGGCATGTCGGTCGCCCCGGGTGGGGTCCCGGTTGACGATCAGCACCGGCACCCCGGCTTGGGCGGCCTGCCGGACGAACCGGAGCCCGGACATCACCGTCAGAGAGGAGCCCAGGACCAGCAGCGCGGTCGCCTCACGGACCAGTTCGCGGCAGTGCTCGACCCGCTGCGGAGGCACGGACTCGCCGAAGAACACCACATCCGGTTTGAGGACGCCCCCGCAGACGTTGCAGGGCACCACCCGGAAGTCCCCGACCTGCTCGTCCGTGAGATCGGCGTCCCCATCGGGGTTCATCGCGGCGGCCACCGGCGCGAAGCCCTCGTTGGCCTCCTCCAGCCGCCGGGCTAGTTCGCGGCGCGAGCCGACAGCGCCGCAGGAGAGGCAGACGACCCGGTCCAGGCGCCCGTGGAGGTCCACGACGCCTTCACTGCCGGCGGCCTGGTGCAGACCGTCGACGTTCTGGGTGATCACACCCGAGAGCAGACCGTGCCGCCCGAACGCGGCCACGGCCCCGTGCCCGGCGTTGGGCCGGGCACGGCCGAACGTGCGCCAGCCGAGATGGCTGCGCGCCCAGTACCGGCGACGGGCCCCGGCGTCGGCGGTGAAGTCCTGGTAGGTCATCGGGGTGTGCCGGCTCAGGCTCCCGCCCTCGCCCCGGTAGTCGGGGATGCCCGACTCCGTGGAGATGCCCGCCCCGCTCAGGACCAGTACACCGCCGCGGCCCAGAGCCTCGGCGACCGGCTCCAGGTCCGTGGTGCCCGGCGGCAGCTCCTCGGTGGAGGTCCAGCTCAGAGTGGGTCGCATACGCATGTCCCCAGGGTACGGAAGCAACCCCCGGCACCGATGACGTCGCGCGACCACGGAGCGGCGGCGATCCGCGGTGGGAAGAGAGGGGACGGGACGACGACCCGCAGGTGAGGAGAGGCCGCAGAGAGGTCTCGCAGAGGGGCCACCGAGGCGCCGCCGACCGGAATCCGGGCAGGGTGTGCTTTCCGGCCACGGCAACGGCCACGGCCACGGCGGTGCACACAGCTCCCGTGCCGGACCCGGCGGTGGCGGAGAGGTCAGTCAGCCGCCCGGGTCACCGGCTCTTCGTGCGGAAGGGGCCGCCGTCGCCGAACGCGAGGCGGGCGAAGCGTTCGGCGATGCGCCGGTGGGTGGCGGGGTCCGGGTGCAGATCGTCGGGCAGCGGGAGTTCGGCGTGGTCGCTCCCGTTGTAGAGGCCGAGGCCGTCGAGGTAGTGCAGGTGGGGGTCGGTGGCGGCGCGATGTCCGACGATCCGGGCCAGCTCGTCCCGGATGACGGTGAGGGTGAGCTTCCCGGCGGCAATCTCCGCGGGGTCGCCGGTGGCCATGAACCCCAGTCGCCCTTCACCCATCGCGCTGTAGTCCGGAGCGCTGGGGCCGGGCGTGGTCTCGTGGATCGGGCAGCAGATCGGCGAGACGACCAGCAGGGGTGCGGTGGGGTGCCCTTCGCGGATGGTGTCGAGGAAGCCGTGGACGGCCGGGGCGAACGCGCGCAGCCGCATCAGGTCGGTGTTGACGACGTTGATGCCGATCTTGACGCTGATCAGGTCGGCGGGGGTGTCGCGCATCGCGCGGGCGGTGAAGGGGTCGAGCAGCGCGCCGCCGCCGAACCCCAGGTTGATCAGTTCGGCTTCGCCGAGGGCGGCGGCCAGGGCGGGCCAGGTGCCGGTCGGGGTGGCGGCGTTGGATCCATGGCTGATCGAACTGCCGTGGTGCAGCCAGACCGGTCGGCCGCTCGGCCGGGGGCTCTGGAGGGGCGCGTCGGTACGCAGGGCGACCAGGTGTGCGGTCTCGTCGTGGGGCAGCCAGATCTCGACGTCCTTCTCGGCCTCCGGCAGACCGGTGAACCGGAGCGTTTCCACGGGGCCGGGCCGGGTCTGTGCGGTCATCGAGACCAGATCGATGGTGAGTGTGTCGCCGTCCGGGGCACTGGCTCGGGCCACCGGGCGGCCGTCCACGAGGAGTTCGTACACGCCGTCGGGGCGCGGCGGCGCCCCGGGATGGACCCGCTTGGTGGCCACCACGTCCAGCTCGACGGCGGTGGCCCGGGTGCGGAACGCCAGCCGGACCCCGGAGGGCTGCGACTCCGCCATGGCCAGTTGACCGTCGGGTATCTGCAGCCGTGCGTGCTCGGGCAGCCGGTGCGGCAGCACGCCGCGTTCGGTGTGCTCCAGGTCGAGCGCGCCCCGCAGGATGGCGGGGGTGATGGGCGTCGTCGTCCAGTCGTGCTGGGTGGTCATGCTCTGGGTCTCTTCGTTCGTCGAAGGGCTGGGAGGAGTGTGCTCAGGTGCGGGCGGGCCAGTTGCGCAGCAGGGCGTCGAGCGCGTCGAGGATCTCGGCCCAGCTCTCCTCGGATCCGGGGGAGCTGTGGCTGAAACCGCCGGCCGTCTCCAGCTCCACATAGCCGTTGAAGACGCTGCCCAGGAGCCGCACCGCGTGTGTCTCCTGGAGCTCGGTCAGGGCATAGCCGCGCAGGATCGCCCGCGTCATCCGGGAGTGCCGGACACCCGCGCCGGCGGCCGCCGTGTCCGGGTCGAGCCGGAACCGGGCCGCGGTGAAGCGCCCCGGGTGCTGGAGGGCGTAATCGCGGTAGGCGTTGGCGAACGCGCTGAGCGCGTCCTTGCCGGACCGCCCGGCGAGAGCGGCTGACGCCCGGTCGGCGAGCTCCTCCAGGGCGAGCAGCGCGATCTTCGTCTTGAGGTCGTGGGCGTTCTTCACGTGCGAGTAGAGGCTCGCGGTCCTGATGCCCAGCTTCCGGGCCAGCTCCGAAGGGGTCACGTGCTCGAAGCCGATCTCGTCGGCCAGCTCGGCCCCCGCCCGTACGACCCGTTCCGCGTCCAGTCCTGCTCGCGCCATGCCACGCTCCGAACGCTTCTCTGCGATTGCCTAAAGAAATATACATTTGCCTAAGAGTATTAGGCATCTTAGCGTGGATTGCATGGAACCGCTGACCGAGCAAGAGATCCGTACCGCATTCGTGAACTGCACCAAGGGCGAGGCCAAGCGCCTGTCCGTCCCTCGCGACCTGGCCGACCGCCCCTGGGGCGACCTGGACTTCCTGGGCTGGCGCGACCCTCAGGCCCCCGACCGGGCCTACCTCGTGACCGTGTCCGACAAGGGGCCCGTCGGGATCCAGCTGCGCTCCTCCGACGCCGGCTCCTGGCAGACCCGCCGCAGCATGTGCTCCCTGTGCGTGACCGTCCATACCGGGGGCGTCTCCCTGCTGGTGGCCCCGAAGTCCGGGAAGGCGGGCCAGCAGGGCAACTCGGTCGGCGCCTACATGTGCAGCGACCTCGCCTGCTCGCTCTACGTACGCGGGAAGAAGGACGCCGGTGTCGGGGCGCGGCTTCGTGAGTCGCTCACCCTGGAACAGCAGATCCAGCGAACCGTGGCGAATCTCGACGCGTTCATCGACAGGGTGACAGGGTGACAGGGTGACAGGGTGACAGGGTGACAGCGGCGGTGAGGCTGACCTCCCTTCCCCTTCCCTCTCCGGCTTCCGCGGCGCTTCTGCGGTACATGGAGCGCTTGCAGTCCTTGCGGTGGCTCTGAAATGAAGACAGGGCGGCATCGCGGGATGTGACACCGCGCCAGTGTTGGGTGAGCCACACGCACGGTGCCTGCCGCCGAGCCGTGGAGCGTCGGCGTGGGGCACGGGTGTGCCGCCGCCGACCGCGGACGGCATGATTCCGGACGGCGAGGTGAACGGTTCCGGCCATGTGCGGTGCGGGGTTCCGTCCCCTGCCGGTCCGCCGCACCCGCTGGACCTGAGCAGATGCGGAACGGCTCGGGCGGGGGTGAAAGGTACCGGCCAGATCCGCCGTCCCGCGAACTGGCCGGTCCGCGCGTCGACCACATAGGTGCCTAGGGCATCCAATTGGTGTGTGGTGTGGAGCGACCCGCTCCGCACCTATCACCGAGCTCTGCGAGGCGACCGCTCCCATGACGGAATCCACGACGGAACCGGCCCGCCAGGACCCTGACTCCACCTGCCCCGCCCACGCCCCCGCCCCCGAACCGGCCACCGCGACACCGTTCCCGCAGGACCGCGACTGCCCTTACCACCCGCCCACCGGGTACGCGCAGCTGCGCGCGGAGCGGCCGTTGAGCAGGGTCGCCTTCTTCGACGGACGTCCGGTCTGGGCCGTCACCGGGCACGCGCTGGCCCGACGGCTGCTGGCGGATCCACGGCTGTCCACCGACCGCACCCACCCCGGCTTTCCCGTACCGGCCGAGCGGTTCGCGAACGTACGGCAGCGGCGGGTGGCTCTGCTCGGCGTCGACGATCCCGAGCACAACACACAGCGCAGGATGCTCATCCCGAGCTTCTCCGTGAAGCGGATCGCCGCCCTGCGCCCGAGCATCCAGGAGACCGTGGACCGGCTGCTGGACGAGATGGAACGGCAGGGGCCGCCGGCCGAGCTGGTGGCCGACTTCGCGCTGCCGGTGCCGTCGATGGTGATCTGCGCGCTCCTCGGTGTGCCGTACGCCGACCACGAGCTCTTCGAGGGGTGCTCACGGCGACTCCTGCGCGGCCCGGGAGCGGCCGATGTGGACAGTGCCCGGGTCGAGCTGGAGGAGTACCTGGGTGCCCTGATCGACCGCAAGCGGGTGGAACCGGGGGAGGGGCTTCTGGACGAGCTGATCCACCGGGACGGCCCGGACGGGCCCGTCGACCGTGAGGACCTCGTCTCGTTCGCCATGATCCTGCTCGTCGCGGGGCACGAGACGACGGCGAACATGATCTCGCTCGGTACGTTCACGCTGCTGGGGCACCCCGGACAGCTGGCGGCGCTGCGCGCGGGAGAGACGACGACGGCCGTGGTGGTCGAGGAGCTTCTGCGGTTCCTGTCCATCGCCGACGGGTTGCAGCGGCTGGCGGCCGAGGACATCGAGGTGGCCGGGACGACGATCCGCAAGGGCGATGGCGTGGTGTTCTCGACCTCGCTCATCAATCGCGACACCGAGGTGTTCGCCCATCCGGAGACGCTCGACTGGGACCGGTCGGCCCGTCATCATCTCGCCTTCGGGTTCGGCGTCCACCAGTGTCTGGGCCAGAACCTGGCGCGCACCGAACTCGACATCGCGCTGCGCACGCTCTTCGAGCGGTTGCCGGCCCTCCGGCTCGCCGTGCCCGCGCACGAGATCCAGCACAAACCCGGAGACACGGTGCAGGGCCTGCTGGAACTCCCCGTGGCGTGGTGAGCCGCATGGGCATCCGGGTCGACAGGGAACGCTGCGTGGGGGCCGGCATGTGTGCGCTGACCGCTCCGGACGTGTTCACGCAGGACGACGACGGGTTCAGCGAGACGCTTCCCGGCCGCCCGGCGGCGACGGGGGACCACCCGCTGGTGCGGGAAGCCGTGCGGGCCTGCCCGGTGGGGGCGGTGGCCCTGACCGACGACTGACGGGCTCGACACTTCGTCACGGTGCCCGGCCGCCATGCACAGGGCCCGACCGGCGGGGTGCAACAGGTTGCACCCCGCCGGACTTCCGCTCCTTTACGCGGCGGGGGTCGGGCTGATCGTCACCCGGGCGCCCCCGTGATCTTTGAGTAGCTGTACGGATAGCAGTAGTCCATACAGCCGACAAAACATGATCCTATGATCACCACCCCGTGGATCGTGATGCTCTCCCTGGCCGCGCTTCTGGCTTCTGCCGCTGTGGCCTGGCATAGGACCCCTGCTCCACGACAACAGCGGAGGTCCCGCATACGCCGTGCCCTCTTCATAGGTCTCAATATCACCCTGATGCCGGCTCTCGTGGCATGTGGGGGCGCGACCAGCGAGAAGGCCGTGCGCAGTCTCGCCGGCAGCTCGGAGGCGGTGAAGGCGCGGCAGGAAGCCGAGTCCTGGAGCCGTGACACCATCGCCGCCTGGGACACCGAAACCCCGCTCACGCTCGGGCTGGTTGCCCTGGAGGACGAGTGCGCGGGCGGGCAGGCGAGAGAGTGGTTCTTCCCATCAGGTGACGATCGGTACGACATCCGCTGCACCATGTACGTCACTGCCTATTTCGGTGCCGACCCCCGCCGTATCGCCGACACCATCGACGGCGTCCTCGCCGCAGGAGACCGCACCGGATCCTCCATCCCCTTCGCCCACGACTTCTCGTACGCGCGAACAGTCGTCGACTACTACCGGGGAAAGACGGGCGACCCGCAAGGGCCCGGGACCGGCGAGCCGAAAGAACTCTTCGCCGCGGCAACGACCACGCTCAACTGGGACCAGGTGCGCAGCGGAGACGCCCGTGAACTGATCGAAGAGCCGCGCCCGTGCGCACCCCCTGGCCCGACGGTACGGCGTTGCCTGCACGAGCCGACCTCTACCAGCGTGGATGATCTGCGCCGCGAGTACGGGATGGTGTTCAAACTCACCATCCCCACCCAGCAGTACTTCACCGTCTGGAAGTAACCGGACTGATGTCGTGCACCTGCGACGGCCGCCCCGGCGCACCGGGTTGTCGGTGGGGCAGATCGACAGATCGACGTATCCCGGAACTGAGGCCTCCGCCCGCGAACGGGGCCGACGACGCCACCACCGTAAGACTTCCGTCACCTGAGAACGATGGCCACCGGTGCGCCGGGCGACTTGAATGGATCTTCCTGAGCCGGTCGATCCCGGTCGATCCCGATCGAGCAGGCTCACCGCAGGAGGAGGAGTGATGGGAAACGTGCGCGAGAGGCTGACCCGGCCGGTGGTCGCGGGACTGCTGGTGGCCGTCGCACTGGCAGGAGCGGGGCTCTACTGGTTCCAGCCGTGGACGCTGTGGCAGGACGAGACCGTCCAGGAGGCATTGCCTGGGGCGGCGGCGCTTCCTGTGGGCGGCTCTGGCAGCGAGCCGACGGCGTCGGAGCCCCCCGAGGCCGCCGGCCCGGTGACCGTGGCCACGGGGGAGCTGATCAGCCATGAGCACCACACGTCCGGCACGGTGAGGCTGCTCCGCCTCGCCGACGGCTCGCACATCGCACGGCTGGAGGGCCTCGACACCAGCAACGGTCCGGACCTTCGGGTGTGGCTCACCGACGCGCCGGTGAAGGAGGGACGAGACGGCTGGCATGTCTTCGACGACGGAGCGTACGAGAGCCTCGGCAAGCTCAAGGGCAACAAGGGCGACCAGAACTACCGGCTGCCCCCTCATGTAGACCCGGCCGACTTCACCAGCCTGACCATCTGGTGCGACCGGTTCGACGTCTCCTTCGGCGCGGCCGAGTTGACCCGCCCCGTATAGCGAGCGCCCTCACCCGATACGGCTCGGTGGTCCGACGGATCACACCCTGGGCCCGAGGCTGCTCCGGCACGAACAAGGGGTGCAGGCCGAGCTGTTCCAGGCGTTCGCGCTGCTCGGGCATCAGACCCCGCCACACCGCCGGTTCGCGCTGCCGGCGGGCCCACGGTCCCGACGGCGACTCCGTGGACGGTGACACCGGGCAGGACATCGGGGATGCCGTGGTCCTCGGCGAGCAGCATACGGACGGCGGCGTAGTGCCGCTGCTGGTCGACGGGCCACGACGGATTCCAGTCCGGGGCGATCGCCGCCGGTGCCCCCGTCCGGGGTGCATGACATCGCGTCGTCGCAGGTGTCGTGCACCTGGACCGGGTCGAGGCCGATCACGGAAAGGGCTCCGCCCCGGGCGGTGGTGGTTCGGCAGGGCACATGCTCGACGAGCCGCTCGTCGTGTGCCTGGAGCTGGAGCCCCTGCTGTACGGCGATCAGAGGGCGGTAGCTTGCCGAGGCCATCATGTGGTCCGGGTCTTCGCCGGGCCGGAGATGCGCTGGGATGACCAGCCGGGACGCCTTCCCCTCGGCGGGGTCGCCGGCGCGCAGGACCCGGCAGGCGCGCGGCCGGGAACAACCGCATCCCCCAGTCGCATCTGGAGAAAATCCAACGTACGTCCAACGAGCGTCCAACGTACGTCCAACAAACGCGCAAGGAATGTCCCATCACTGTACGGTGAGGCCGTGAGTGAGAACAGTGTCGAAGCGCTCCTCGAAGAGGCCCGCCTGACAGCCGCCGCTCCGCCGCCGGCCGAGCGGCAGCGGCTGCGTGAAGCAGCAGGCCTGTCCCGTGCTCAGGTCGCGTCGGCGGTCGGTGTCGGACGTTCCACCGTGGCCAACTGGGAGACCGGGGTCTCCGACCCGCAGCCGCCCGCACGCCTTCCCTACCTGCGCCTGTTGAAGGGCCTCGTCGAAATCTGGTCGGCCACCCCCACGCCCGCCCCCGCTCCGGCCCCGGCAGCCGACCCGGGCGAACCCGGCGCCCCGGCCGCCCCCGCCCCGGCGGCCGCCTCACCCACCCCGGCACCGGTCCCGGCCCGGCCGCAGCACCGAGCCCGGTCGGCCGTCCGCGCCCGGCCCGAGACGGCATCGCTCATCGGCCGCGCCGTCCAGGAAGAAGCCGAACGCTCCGGGGGCGACGAGGAAGCCGCGCTCAAGGCTCTGATCAAACGGGCGATCCCGGACGTGATGCACCTGTTCAACGAGACCCGGGCCACCACCCGTTACGACTACACGGCCCACCCCGCCCTGCCCGACATCCTGAAGAAGCCCTCGATGAAGGACCCGGACCGGATCTGGGAAGCCCGCCCCCGCTTCCACCACCCCGGCTACTCCCTCAAGGCCCCCGGCGACACCGGGGTCACCGCCCTCGTCGTCGACGCCGCCTGCCTGTCCGCGCTGAAGTGCTGGCTCCCCATCGGCAATCTGGAACACAGCACCGGCGCCGGCGGTGTCCATCCCAAGCGCTCCGGCGTTCACCTGATCACCCCCGCCCCATGGCCCCACCCGCACCTGCCGGACCCGATCGGCGACCGTGACGGACTCGGCGCTCTCTGGATCACCGACGCCACCCTGCGGCTGCTGCAACGCCTTTCCGGACCCAAGTACGGTCTCACCGGGGCGCCCGTGATCCACGAGTCGTGGACGTCCGGTGCTACGGAGAACGCCCTCGACGCCCTGCGCAAGACCCTCGGGGCCGCCCGGGAGGCAGCCATCGCCGAGGACGACTTCCTGACGCTGGAGTATGTCAAGGCGATGTACAGCAAGTTCATCTCGACGATGGGGGAGTCGACCGACAACCGCGAGATGGTCCGGCCGGACTGGATGCACATCATCCGCGGCCAGGCCTACGCCAACCTCTGGGCCAAGGCCCACCAGGCCCACCAGGCAGGCCTGACCGTCGTCGCGATGGCGGGTACCGACGAACTGCACGTAACGGGCGACTGGCGCCAGGTCTTCCCCGAGGGCCGAGGTGTGACCCGGATGAGGATCAGGCACGGCGAGGGCAGGGCGTCGGGCGAGTACACGATCGGCACGGTGACCCGCTGATGGCAGGCCGCCGGCTGAACTTCGGCCGGTGCGACGCCAACGGTGTCCAGCGCGCCGACGCCCTGGGCATCGCGATCAAGAACGTGATCACCGGCATCGCCTCACCCGTCGACACCGAGCGCGGCCCTGCCGTCCGCCTGCGCCACCTCACCACCACCGACGCGGGTTACGAGGCCATGGACCGCGCCGGCGCATCGACGTCTCGCCACTCCAGGACCGGACCTCGTCGACCAGACCGCGGTGGAGCGCACGTACCGACGCGACCCGGTCAGCCGTAGCATCGATGTCCGCGGCGTGCGGGACAGGGCTGTCGACGCCTGACTCGACGGCAGCGCACAGGAGCTCGACGCCATCTGGGACCGGAACATCGATGACCCCGGCCCCGACCACGACGCATACAGCAACGCCTCCTCCACCGGCTGGGTCACCTGACCGGCCCACCGCACACGAGCTGGGGGAGCCGACCGAAAGGCATAGGGAACATGACTGGGCAACGCGACCGTTGGGCGGAACTGACCGGTGGAGAAGCCGGGGAGAAATACGCTCGGCGTTTCGCCCAGCTCGCCGCATCGGGCCACGACATCCACGGCGAGGCCGCCTTCTGCGCCGCGCTGCTGGAGCCCGCCGCGCGGGTACTCGACGCCGGCTGCGGCACCGGCCGGATCGCGATCCGACTCGCCGAGCTGGGCCACCACTGCACCGGAGTGGACGTCGACTCCTCGATGCTCGCCGTCGCACGGCGCGACGCACCCACCCAGGAGTGGCTTTTTGGCGACCTGTCCCGTCTGGACGCCCTCGGCCTCGATCCGGACTTCGACCTGGTGCTCGCCGCCGGGAACGTCATCCCCCTGCTGGTCCCCGGCACCGGACCGACCGTCGTCGGGCACCTGGCGGCCGCACTGCGCCCCGGCGGTCTGCTGGTCACGGGCATGGGACTGGACGCGGCACACCTGCCACTGCCGGAACCGCCCATGACCCTCACGGAGTTCGACGACTGGTGCACCCGCGCCGGACTGACCTTGCGGCAGCGCTACGCGACCTGGAGCGGCGACCCGTACCAGCACGGCTGCGGCTACGCCGTGAGCGTGCACTCCCGCCCCGCCTCTTGAGCAGCTCCGCGTGAGCTCACGCCGCATGAACTCGCGCCCCTTGAGTACGTGCCGCATGAGCTCGTGCCACACGAGCCCGTTTCACATGAGCCCGTCGGCCCGCACACCGCCACTGCCCCCCCACCACCATCGCCCCCATCACGGCTCCCCTTCCTCACAACCTCCGGAGACACCTCGATGCCACGCGTCCTCCTGATCGAAGACGATCCCTCCGTACGCGAGGGCGTCGAGATGGGGCTGCGCCGGCGCGGGCACGAGGTCCTCGCCACCGCCACCGGCGAGACCGGCCTGGACGCGCTGCGCACCTTCCGCCCCGATCTCCTGCTGCTCGATCTGATGCTGCCCGCCATGAACGGCGTCCAGGTATGCCGCCGCGTACGCGAGACCAGCCAGTTGCCGATCATCATGCTGACCGCGCTCGGCGACGGACTGGACATCGTCGTCGGACTGGACGCGGGCGCGGACGACTACATCGTCAAGCCCGCCCGTACCGAAGTCATCGAGGCCCGCATACGCGCCGTACTGCGCCGCATGGAGAGACCGGCCGACGCGAGACCCGCCGTCGAGCACCACGGCGAACTCGACATCGACCGCGCCGGCCACACGATCCTCAAGTCGGGCGAGCCGGTCTCCCTCGCACCCTCCGAACTGAAACTGCTCCTGCACCTGTCCGCGACGCCCCATCAGGTCTTCAGCCGGCAGCGGCTCCTGGAAAGCGTCTGGGAGCACACCTACCACAGCGACGTCCGGCTGGTGGACGCCTGCGTGCGCCGACTGCGCGTCAAGATCGAGGACCCGTCCCGCAGCCCGCGGTACATCCAGACCCTGCGCGGCTTCGGCTACCGCTTCGGCCCGCTGTGAGAAGGACCGCGACGACCGCCGCGTTCGGGCTGCGCACCCGCCTCGTACTCGCGTTCCTGCTGGTGGCCGCCGTCAGCGCCGTCACGACCGCCGCGCTGACCTACCGGGAGGCCCGCAGCGCGGTCCTCGAACGCGCGCAGGACACCGCTGTCGTCTCCTTCCGCGAGGAGGCGGAACGATTCGCCCCCAGCCTGCCCCTGGACCCGGAATCGCTCCGGTGGGACCTCTACGACATCGCGGCGCGCTCCCAGCCCCATCCGTGGATCGTCTTCGCCGAGTACGGCTCACTCCGCGTCTCCTCGGGTGACCGGCCCGCCTCCGGAGTGCTGACCGCGAAGCTGCGTCGCACCGCACTCACGTCGCCGCACGGCAGCTTCCAGCGGGTCGTCAAGGACGGGCGCGCCTACCTGACGATCGGGATGCCGGTGATGACCCGGGTGGTGGCCGGCGGTGACGCGGTGCCCAGCGGTCTCGTCCTCTTCGCCGTGATGGCCATGACGAACGAGGAGGTGGACATCGACGCACTGGTGACCGCAGCCCGCGACGGTGCGCTGCCGGGACTGGCCGTGGCCCTGGTGCCCGCCCTGCTCGCCGCGCGCAGCGTGCTGCGCCCCGTCCGCGAACTGCGCCGTGCCGCGCACTCCATGGGCGGTGGGCAGCTCGACACCCGTATCCCCGTACACGGCCGGGACGAGATGGCCGACCTGGCCAGGACGTTCAACGAGTCGGCCGCTCGCCTCGAACACTCCGTACAGGAGCTGCGGGACGCCGGCGGGCGGGCCCGGCGCTTCGCCTCGGACGTCTCGCACGAGTTGCGTACCCCGCTCGCCGGGATGCTCGCCGTCACGGACCTGCTGGACGAGGACGCCGGGGCGCTCGACCCGGACACCGCGCGAGCGGTGCGCCTGATCAGCGCCGAGACCGGCAAACTGGCCGTGCTGGTGGAGGACCTGATGGAGATCTCCCGCTTCGACGCCCGCGCGGCGGAGCTCAACGCCGACGAGGTGGACGCGGCGGAGGCCGTGCGCAGCACCCTGTCCGGCAGGCAGTGGCAGGGCAGGGTCCGCGCCGAGCTGCCCGACGGACTCCGTATCCGCCTCGACCCGCGCCGCTTCGACGTCATCGTCGCCAACCTCGTCGGCAACGCCCTGCGCCATGGCACCGTACCGGTCACCGTACGGCTCTCGGCCCACGGAGGCGCGCTGATCACCGAGGTGTACGACAGCGGCCCCGGGATCGCCCCCGACGCGCTGCCGCACATCTTCGACCGCTTCTACAAGGCGGACGCCGCGCGGTCCCGGTCGTCGGGCAGCGGTCTCGGACTCGCGATCACCGAGGAGAACGTACGGCTGCACGGCGGCACGATCCACGCGGAGAACGCCCCCGGCGGCGGCGCGCGATTCACGGTACGCCTGCCCTTCGACGGGCCCGGGTCCAGGAACAGCACACCGGACGGCCCCGAACCCGCCCACGACGCGGAGCCGGCGGACAACCGCGAGCGAACGGAGGCCACCGCATGAGACGGACGGTGTTCCGCGGGCGCCCGGCGGTCGGACTCGCCGCGCCGGCCGTGCTCGCCGGGGGACTCCTCGCCGGCTGCGGCATCCAGGAGACGGCCGTGATCGAGGCGGGCCGGCCGGTCGTCGCCGACCTCCTTCCCCCGCGCGAGGGACGCGTCCTGTTGTTCTTCTTCTCCCCCGACGACGAACTGCTGCCCGTGCCCCGGATCGTCGAGTCGCCGTGGGAGAGGGGGAACGAGGGGCCCGGCAGTTCGGCCGCGGCGGGCGAGGAGATGAACGAGTCCGCCTCGCCGCTCGTGGCCGTCACCGCCCTGCTCGCCGGACCGGACAAGGCCGAACGGCGGGCCGGACTGCGCAACGCCCCCTCGCTGCCGCGCGCGGGCTCCGCCGCGTACCGGGTCGTGGTGGACGGCCCCACCGTCGAGGTCGAACTGCGGCTGCGGGTGACGCGACTGGCCGCCCCCGCCCGTGACCAGCTCGTCTGCACGGCCGCATATGCGGCGCACGCACAGGGGGCTGTGTCCGTCAGCCTGGTCGGGCCGGACGGGCGCCTCGCCCCGGCCGACTGCCCCGTTCGCCCGGTCCCGGCCCCGGCACGCTGAGCCGCCGGGCCGAGTGCTGCCGGGCTGCTTGGCCGGGTGCCGCCGGGCTGCGGGTTGCTGGGCCGAGTGCCGCCGGGCCGACGGGCTGCGGGTTGCCGGGCCGCCCGGCAGCCGGGCCGCCGTGCGTTGCGCATCGGCCGACCGGCCCGCTCGCACGAAAGGGCAGCGGCCCGCCGGGACTTCCGCTCCGGCGGGCCGCTCTCCTCAACTCACCCCGGGCCGTGTCCCGCCCGGCGCAGCCTCACCCGGTCGCGCGCCGCGCGTGGGTTTTGGCCCCGTGAGCGTTTCACCTGCCGAAGAAGGCGTTGTGGATCGTGACCGTCGACTTGTTGTCCTTCTTGTCGGTGACGACGGCCTTCAGCGATATCGCCCTGCCCTTCTCCGGGGCGCGTACGGTGACCTTGCCCGCGCCGACCTTGGCGCGCAGCCACTTCTCGTTGTCGTACGAGACCAGCACCCGCAGCGACTTGAGACCGGATCCGGCCGCCGCGCCCTGCACCACGACGGGAATCGTCTGCTTGCGGCCCGCCGGAACGGTGGAGTCAAGCGCGAGCCTCGGCAGGAAGCGGACCGTGGAAATCGGCAGCGTCGTACGGGTTTCGGTACGGGCCGAAGTGAAGGTCCACGAGGCGTCGATCCGGGTCCCGGCGCGGTAGACCGCCGGGTTCCGGTTGATCGTGGTCGCCACCTTGTACGTGGCGGACTCCGGAGGCAGCGTGAAGAACTGCTCGTCGATGGCCGCGTCCTCCTTCGCGTACAGCACGCCGTTGCGGTGGATGGTGGTGCTCGCGCCGGCGTACCGGGCGAACCCGGGATGGCCCGCCTCGTCACTGACCAGCGTCAGCGAGCCGTGGATGGCGTCGCCGTCGCGGACGATCCCGTCGCCCGCGTTCACCTGCGGTCCCATCACACCGGCATGGAACTTCTCGGTGTGCGTCGTCCCCGGCTCGAAGCGCCGCGCCCTGTCGAGGGAGTAGGCCGCTTCGGCCTGCCGGTTGCCCGCCGGGTCCTTCTCACCCAGCACACCGGCCGTGATGTTCCAGACGGCCTCGTCGTCCGTGGACAGGTACACCTTCCGGGTCCCCGGTAGCGCATGCGCGGTGAAGACCGGTTCGACACCCCCGTTGGCCAGTTCGCCGTACGCCTGGACGATGCCGTCGACGCCGGGCGCGGACGACCCGATCTTCACCTTCACCAGGGCCATGTTCTTGGTCGTGTAGGTCTTGCTGTAGCCGGTGGCCAGCTCCGGAACCAGGCTGCCGGCGAGCGCGTTGTACTCGGTGGCCCCCCGCTTCCAGTGGGCGGACCACTGCTGGTAGAGCGACCCGTCGGTCACCCGGGCGCCCTGGTAGGCGGTACGGACGTTGTCGAAGCTCGTGAAGTCGCTCCACAAAGTGATGCCCGTGTCAGGCGTGTTCAGGGAGTACATCATCCCCGCGCGCGTCGGCGTGGCCGTCGCGTCCGGCACCTTGAACGACACCGGCCGGGTGGTCCGGGCGTCGAGGTCGACCGTGGTCGGGCCGGTCACCGAGAACTGCGGGTTGTTGATCAGGTCGGCGCCCTTCCCCGGGGCCGCAGGGTCGACCAGCATGTCTGCCGACAGGTTGTAGGTGCCGCGCGGCAGCCGGACCGTGGCCGAACCGGACGACAGATCCGGGAAGAACCGCAGGCCCGATGCGGAGCCGTCGTACCCCTTCAGGTCGGCCTGCCAGCCGGTGCTGGGCGCGCCGTCCCGGCCGGTGGTGCGGAAGGTGACCTCGTACGACTCCGCCTCGCGCTCCACCGCAGCCGCCGTGCGCACGCTCCGGCCGCCGCCGGACGCGACGACGGTGGTCGAGTAGGAGCCGTCGACCGTACCGCCGAGGCGGGTGTCGGCCGTCAGGTCCACGGCGGCGGTGTCGCCCGCCGGGACCGTGACCCGCTGGGCCCCGAGGGTGAAGAATCCGGCCGGGGCGGGCTGTCCGTCCCCGCCGGTGGGCGCGGCCAGCGACAGATCCAGCGTCACATCGGCGCTGCCGTTGTTCCGGTACGTCACCTGCTCGGTGACAGGGGAGTCGTCGGCGTGGGGCCACGGCTGGGTGCCCAGGGAGACCGACACCGGCTCGGCGACGACCGTCTGGTCGATCGCCCTGTCGACGGAGAGCCGGCCCGCGCCCTGCTGGAACACCGAGTGGGAGCCGTCCTTGGCCGAGCCCGTCAGGGCGGCCTTGATCTGTGCTCCGGTCCAGGCGGGGTTCTTCTGCTTGAGGATCGCCGCGGCGCCCGCGACATGCGGGGTCGCCATCGACGTACCGTTCAGGCTCTGGTAGCCGGGCGGGTCCTGCCCCTCCACGCCCGCCGCGGCGGCCGCCGTGATCGATACGCCCGGCGCGGTGATGTCGGGCTTGACGGCCTTGTCGCCGGTACGGGGTCCGGCGCTGGAGAAGTCGGCGATCCGGTCGTCGTCGTCGACGGCGCCGACGGTCAGGGCCGCGTCGGCGCTGCCCGGCGACCCGACGGTGCCCTCGCGCGGCCCTTCGTTGCCCGCGGCTATCGTGAACAGGACGCCCTTCTCCGCGGAGAGCTTGTTGACCTGGGCTTCCAGCGGGTCGATTCCGGGGGTGTCGAGGCCGCCCAGACTCATGCTGATGACGTCGGCGCCCTGGGCGACGGCCCAGTCGACCCCCGCGATGATGCCGGAGTCGTCACCGAACCCCTGATCGTCCAGCACCTTGGCGTTGATCAGCCGGGCCCCGGGGGCCACGCCCTTGAACCGGGCGTCCTTCGCCCCGGTGCCGGCCGCCGTGGACGCGACGTGCGTGCCGTGCCCGTTACGGTCGTTGGCGTCCGGGGAGGCGCTGAAGTTGCGCTCCGCCGCCACCCGGCCCGCCAGGTCCGGATGGGTGGCGTCGATACCCGTGTCCACGACGGCGATCTTCACACCGGTGCCGTCGAACGACCGGGACCAGGCCGCCGGGGCGCCGATCCGGCCGGTGCTGCGGTCGAGCGACGCCTTGCGCACACCGTCCAGCCAGATCCGCGCGATGCCGGAGGCGGTGGCCGCCGAACCGTCGTGCTGCTGACGCGTCAGCGCGTCCCACAGGGCGCCCTCGCTGTCGGTGGCGGCGGCAGTGGTGACGGCATCGGCGTCGAGGGCCGACAGGGTCCGGCGGACGGTGGTCCCGTCGGCGGACCGCACCTCGGCGCGGGCGGAATCGGCCGCCGCCCCCCGGTAGCCGACGATCACCTTGAGGCCGGCCCGGTGGACCTTGCGGCTCTCCGGCTCGGCGAGTGCGGTGATGTCGAACAGCCGCCGGTCCAGGCTGCCGTCGGCGATCAGCTGCCGGGCGTCACGCGGCACCACATGGGTGCGGCCGTCATGGATCTCGGTGAAGAAGGGGATGCCCTCCCGGCCCTTGGCCCGCTGAATGCCGCCGACCCGGCCCTCGGCGTCCACGAGGACCCGGTCTCCGGTGATCAGAGTGACGGTGTGAACGGTCCCGCCGGCCGCTTCTTGTAAACCCTTGGCGGTGACCGGCGACGCCGTGTCCGGGCCGCCGGTCTTCCCCGACGCCGGGCCGGTCATGCCCATCGTCATGGCGACTGCGGCCGCCGCGACGGCGCAGGCTTTCATTGGTCGTTTACGCAAGATGGTCCCTGCTCAGAAGTGAATCGGGCGGGCGAAGGCCCGGCCGCACGGGACGTGTTCGGCTACGTGTGCGCCCCGGATTTCTGAAGTATGCAGAGGCCGTTCGAAGGCACTCAATGATCGTTGTGTAACAGGCGCCCGGCGTGATCCGGCGGACCCGGAGCGGTTCAAGGCTGAGGCGACAGCTGGAGGTTCACTGGACTCCGAACGGTCAGGTGTTCCGCCGTTCGGGGCGGCACGGCCTCGACCGTGACGTCGGCGGCCAGGCAGGTGCCGTGCTCCTGCTCGATGACGGCCCGCAGTGTGTCGCCGCGTGCCGGTGTGACCGAGACCCAGGCCGGGGCGTCCAGTTCCACCCAACCGTCGAAGGAGACAGCCATTCCGGTCACCATGCGGTTCGCGGTGGGGGAGTTCATGTGTGCGGCCTGGCGGACGGCTTCCAGGAGGAGCATTCCGGGGGCGTGGTCGACCGGGTGGTCGAACAGGACGGGGTGGTCCAGGTCGGCGCGTAACCGCCATCGGTCCGCGCGCCCGGTGTCCGCGAGGACCACGTTCTCGTGATGGTGGTGTCCGACCGTGGCCGGCGGCAGCGGAGGCAGTGGCGGCAAGGCCCGGCGGCGTGTCTCGGCGAGGTCGCGCTCGCCGCGTAATCGCCGGTAGACGGCGGGGGAGTGGTTGGTGAACCGAGTCTTGGCGCTGCCGACACGATGACCGTTCAGCAGGACCTCCGCGTGCATGGTCATCGAGGCCAGACAGCCCTTTCTGGTCCGGACGTCGGTGCAGGCGACCTCCAGGACGACATCGGCCTGGGCCTGCGGGATCAGCATGGCCTGCGGTTCGACTTCGAACGAGAAGTCGCCCCAGACCAGATGGCCGCCGAAGGGTGCGTCGTAGGCGGCGTGGGACAGCAGCGGGAACGTCTGACGCACCGTCTCGACGAAGAGCAAGGGGTCGAAGCGCCGGTGGCGGGGCCGGTAGAAGGCGTGGCAACGGGGCCACCGGGCGTGGACGGTGTGCAGGTTGCCGCCGTGGGTGGTCCAGCCGGTGAGGAGGACCTCGGTCGAGTCGTGCTTGTGGACGAGCTCCTGAGAGACTCCTCCGACGGTTCGCGATCTGTCCTGTCTGCCATCGTGAACGTTGGACATGCAGCACTGCCCCCCTGAATCATTGGCCTGCGTGACGACCGTGCAGCTAACATAAATTACGCTATCTATGTCTGTCGAGGAGTGATTCAGGGTGACGTCTGTCAAGGTGGAGCGGGCTGCTCAGACGCGGCAAAGACTCCTGCGGGCGGCGGCGGAAGTCTTCGACGAAGCCGGCTACGAGCAGGCGGCGGTGACCCGGATCGCCGAACAGGCGGGGTTCACCCTCGGTGCGCTCTACTTCCACTTCGGCTCGAAGCAGGGGCTGGCCAAAGCCCTGATGGACGCCCAGCCGACGACGATAGAACCCCACCTGGAATCGACCGGACTGCAGCGCCTGGTCGACATCACCCTCGTGTGGGCGGACCGCATGAAGCGCGACCCGATCCTGCGTGCGGGCGTTCGTCTCGCCATAGAGCAGGGCAGCCACGGTATGAACGACGCCACCTCCTTCGAGGAGTGGCGGGAGCTCATGCGCACCCATCTCGACGTTGCCCTGGGCAACGGTGAACTCCGCGACGGGGTGTGTCCCGACCGGCTGGCGCGGTTCGTGGTTGGTGCCTGCACCGGCATACAGGTCTACTCGAATCTGGCGACCACCCGTGCCGATCTCACGGAAAGGGTCTGCGACATGTGGGATCTGCTGCTGCCCAGCGTCGCGTCCGAGTCCGTGGTGCACGACATCCAGGTCGGCCCCGTCCGTGTCCCGAGACCGTGACCGTAGTCGCGTCCCACGTCGTGCTCACCGGGGCGACGGGGCAGATCGCCCCGTTGATGGTCCGGCACCTCACGGCTCATCACCGAGTCACCCTCACCAGCCGCACTCCGCCCCCCATGGTGCGGCACCCCCGTGTCCGGCACGTCACCTGTGACTATGACGCGTACGGGAGCCTCGTCGACGCTTTCCGCGGCGCCGACGCCCTCTTCGTCGTGACCAGCGATCCCACGCGTCCCGAACACGACCGGAACATAGTGAGGGCTGCTGTCCAGGCCTCCGTGAAACACATCGTCAAGCTCTCCGCGGCGGCGGTGCTCGACAGCGCCGCGCACGACCTCGTCACCGAGTGGCAGCGGAGCAACGAGGAGCGCATCAAGGCGAGCGGCGTTCCCTGGACCATGGTCCAGCCGCGGTCGTTCATGTCCCACGCCCTGGGATGGGCGCCTGGCATCCGCAGTCACGACTCCACGTACGCTCTGTATCCCCACAGTCGCAACGCCTGTATCGCGCCCGAAGACATCGCGGAGGTCTCCGCCCTCGTCCTGGGTGACAGCAGACACCACTTCCGGTCGTACCAACTCACCGGGCCGCAGCCGCTCTCGGCCCATGAGAAGTCGGCCGTCCTCGCCGAACTGCTGGGGCGTCCCCTCGTCTGCCGAGCGCTTTCTCCTGAGGAGGCTCACCTGCACTACTCACGCCGGTACCCGGCGGCGATGGCCGACGCCCTGCTCGCGAGCGCCGGGAGGCAACTCGCCGGTGCCAAGGCCCACGCCACCGACACGGTCGAGCGTCTCACCGGACGGCCCGCCACCACCTTCGCGCAGTGGGCGGCCGACCACCGGGACCGCTTCGAGTGAGACCGGCACCCGCTGAGGCA
Organism: Streptomyces sp. NPDC048142; assembly: GCF_043202835.1. Taxonomy (NCBI): domain Bacteria; kingdom Bacillati; phylum Actinomycetota; class Actinomycetes; order Kitasatosporales; family Streptomycetaceae; genus Streptomyces; species Streptomyces sp. NPDC048142. The sequence continues at coordinate 13,022 of NZ_JBIDBC010000022.1, read as the reverse complement.
CGGGTGCCGGACGCGCCCCCGGGTCCGTATGGTGCCGGCCTCCGTCCGGCGGGCCGGCGACCGGGAACGGCTCGGGCCGGCTCGTGAGCCCGGCCTCTTCGGGATGACGACTCCCGGGGTGCCCGTACCGAAGGGGACGAAGCGGGGACGGACCGCCCGGTAGACCACGCCGCACTGGCGAACTTGCCCAGAACGTTCCGGGTTTCCTTCGTTCCCGTGCTCATCACTCGACGCCCACCGTATGGTCGGACCGCCCGTCGAGCTGCTGCCGCGGGACCGCGCCGCCCGCTGCCACGGGCAGCCAGATCTGAGGACGGTACGTGAGGGACCTGGTTGGCCTCGTCATCACACGTGGCGACCGCGGTGTCGTGGAGGGCTGGGGAGGAACCGGCCGGTCCGGCGGCCCCGTTCCCTCGGAAGGGGCAGGCCCGGCTCGCGGACCGTCGGGCTCGGCACGGTATCCGGCCCCGCCCCCGGCCAGGAGGGTCCCGGCGTCACCGGTGACGCCGGGAGCCGTCATACCCGGTCCGGTGCGACAACTCCCCTGCCGCCGCAGGTGCTGCCCGGACCGTTCCGGACGGCAGGCCGACAAGCCCGGCGGACCCGGCGTCGAATCCGGAGCCGAAGCACCGGCCCGGTGGGCCGGTCCCGGCGCCACGCCGTCACGCCGCGGGCGCGATGGCCTCGTGGCGGCGCCGGGGACCCGCCACCGCGGAGAAGTCGATCAAAGAGCGCTGGGCGAAGAGGCGCGGTCCCTTTCCCGCGGCCCTCGCGGTGCACGGCCGGCACCCGCCGCTCTTCGCCGACGTTCTTCAGCGGCCACCCGCCCCGCCCTGCCCCGCACAGCCAGCGCCCTCTGACCCGGCCTCTGAAGGGGCCCCTTCGGTCTGGCCGGCCCATCTGGAGCCCGCTCCCGGCGGGTCAGCTGTGCGCCCTCATTGTCGTTGCGATCCCCGAGGACCACATGAAGAACAGTGAACGAGCCGCAAGCACTCGCGCGAATCTCGTCCTGGCAGCAGCACGCCACTTCGATCAGCACGGCTACGACGGTACGACGCTCAACAGCGTGTGCGCGGAGGCGAACGTGACGCTCGGGGCCCTCACCTTCCACTTCCGCTGCAAGGCGACGCTCGCGTCCGCGGTGGTGCGGGAGGGCGTCGAAGAGCTGCGGCGCATCAGCACGGCGTGCTCTGCCGACACCGGGGCCCTCCCCGAGCTGTCACTCCTCGTCCGGCAGGTGGCGACGGCCCTCCAGCGCAACGTCCTCACCCGGGCCGCCCTACGCCTGGTCCAGGAGGGACACGCCGCCTCCGACTGGCTCGATGCCTTCCGTGAAGAGGTTCTGCGCCTCCTCGAAAGGGCCTTCGCCACCGGTGACCTCGTCGCCGACGTACGGCTGGTCACTGCCGAGCGTCTCGTCATGTACGTGGTGGAGGGGGCCACGGCGGAGGCCAGGAGAGCTGTGGACGGGGGAGGCCCGACGGGTCTCGACTTCGCCGAGGTCTGGCGCGCCGTGCTCAACGGCCTGGCCGCCGACACACACTGAGCAGCGCTGTCAGCATATGCCTTCGGAAACGCGGCCGTCGGCCGTCGGGCAGGCGCGTTCGCTGCGGGGCCGACGCGCACAGGGAGACGCGGTGGGGACAGCCTGCGGTCTTCTCCTGCGACCGGTCCCCGCGCACAAACCGACCTCCGTGTGTGACGGGCGGGCAGCAGGTGTTCCGGGATCTCAGCCGCGAGGGCCGGTTCCGGCACCGCGCACCGCACCGCGGTCGTTGACCCGGGAGTAGGTGAAGGCGGCGGAGACCAGCGTCGTGTGGTGATGCCACCCCGGGAACGACCGGCCCTCGAAGTCCTGGAGCCCGAAGTCTCCGTTCAGGGTGCTCACCACACGCGCGGCCAGCCCTGGCTGGCGCATCAGCGGCAGCAGTTCGTGCAGCTGTCGGTCGACCAGATTCGTCAGCCACGTCCGCGCCGAACCGTTCGGGCGGCGCCGGGCGAGCAGCCGCAGCGGTACGCGTTCCGCGGAGGAGCTGGACAGGGTCACCGGGAGGGAGAGGACGGGCTCTCCTTCCTTCGTGGCCGCGGTCGCGGGGTCCATGAGGATCTGCCGGACGGTGAGCAGTGGTGTGCCGGCGGCCGGGGAGGCCGTATGTGCGACGCGCATGGTGTCGGGGACCTCCACCACGAACGGTTGCTCGTTCTGTGCCAGATGAGTGAGGAAGAGTTCTCGGTCCGGCAGCCAGGACAGTTCGGCTGTGACAGGGGCATGCAGGTCAGGGGACCACGAGGGGGCCCGTCCCAGTAGTTCCGAGGCCTGCAACCACAAAGGGCCGCGGATCTCCTCCGGCACCCGCGCCTTGGCCCGCCGGACCCTGGTCCACCCGCAGGGGATGTACAGGTCCCAGTCGACCGGCAGTGGGCCGTACTCACCCGTGGCCAGCACGAGCATTCCCAGCTGACAGTTCGACAGCCGCCCCTGCGTGGGATCGAACCTGCGGTGGACCCCGGCGGAGTGGTCGCCGCGCTTGGGGATGTACACCGGGGCCAGCGTCCAGGCCGTCACCGCCGAGCCGCTCTGTGCCACCCAGCGCAGCAGACCCTGACGTGCCGCCAGCCAGTCCCAAGGGCTCGCGTTCACGAACTGGTGCAGAGCCTGGGAGGCCGTCGGGGAGTCGCTGACGGACTCCGCCAGCCGACGCGTCGACTTCTTGCCCGGCGTCTGTAGCAGCGCCCTGATGTAGAACTTCGCCCATCTGCGTTGATCCGTTCGGGGGAGACCGTCTTCGGCTGTCTCCCCCGAACGAGCCGGCACGCATGGCCGAAGCCGTATGCCGAGGTTTTGTCGCGGACATCGGGCAGCGCCCCCGGACGGACTCGCCCGCACGGCCGGTCTCGTCGCCGGCGGGGGAGGCCCGCCCGTTCCCCGCAGCACGGCCGACGGGCGAGGCCACTGCCGAGGGTTCGGCCCGGCATGCGCGTCATCGGGCGATTCCCGCCCGGTCGCGGACCCGGCAGCCCGGCGCGCGGTCTGCCGGTCCGGCACGCAGCGCACGCAGCCTTCTCCCGGGGAGCGCTGTCCGCGCTCCCGGCGGGATCCACCTTCTGCCCGTCACCTGCACGGCACGCCCAGAGCCGGGACCATGCCGACCGGAGTCGTCCGCGCGTTCCCGGCGCTGCAACATCCACCTGCGGAAGACCGGATAGAAAGCAGACCTTCGGTGCCTTTAGATTTGGCGGACATACCGCCCTCCACGTACCTGACGGACCAGCTGAAGACGACGGCCCGCGACCTCAAGAACGTGACGGGATCCGGGTGTTCCGACGTCCGTCACGTGTCGCTCGCCTCCCTGGTGGTCGCCGACTCGCCACGTCTGGGCGGGGTGGATCAGGAGCACGTCGAGGCGCTCGCGCAGGGTGACATCGAGCCGATCCTGGTCCACCGGGACACCCGGCGGGTGGTCGACGGGATGCACCGGATCCAAGCGGCCAGGCTCCAGGGCGAGGAGACGATCCCGGTCCGCTACCTGGACGGGCCGGTCAGCGAGGTCTTCATCCACTCCGTGGCGGCCAACGTCAGCCACGGTCTGCCGCTGACGCTCGCGGACCGAAGGGCCGCAGCTCGGCGGATCCTGGGTTCGCACCCTGACCTGTCGGACCGGGCGATCGCCCGTATCACCCGGCTGTCCCCGAAGACGGTGAGCGCCGTTCGCCGGGTTTCGACCGAGGATGTTCCACAGTCGAAGGTCAGGGTCGGGGCGGACGGCCGGTCCCGACCACTCGACGCGGCGCGACGCAGGGAGGCCGTGCGCGCCTTCCTCGCGGAGCACCCGGACGCCACGCTCAATGACGCGGCCGCCAGCGCGGGAGTGTCGGTCAGCACCGCGTGCGATGTACGGCAGCGCATGCGGCGTGACGAGCCGGTCTCCCCGCCGCACCCGGGCGCCGCACATGGGACCCCGGACCGTGACCCGGCGGGCACCGACGGGAAACCGGCGGGCGGCCGGTGCGCGGAGCGCGGCCGGCCACAGCGCGCCGAGACCCTGGCGAAGGACCCGTCGCTCCGACTCACGGAGTCGGGGCGCGCGTTGCTGCGCTGGCTGAACGAGCGCGCACCCAACCTCGAAGTGGGGCAGCAGTTGATGGCGGCGGTGCCGCCGCACTGCGCCGTCGTCGTCGCCGACCTGGCCAACTCCTACGCCCGGGAATGGCAGCGGTTCGCCAGCGCCCTGGACCAGGCCGTCAGCGACACCGACGAGAAGTAGGGCGTGTGGGTCCGGGAGGAGGGCGTGCCGGACCCGGGTGTGCGGCGCGTGGGAGCCAGGAGCAAAGCGAATCGGTGCCGGCGCGTGGAACGTGGTGACGCTTCGCGTCCCGGCGGAGGATCGTTCCGGAAACCGGACGCCCGCCGACTGGGCGAGGGCGTCCCGGTGGCGGGCACCCCGCGCCCCGTGCGTAAACGGAAAACGCATTCTGATTTCACCCGGGCACAGGGCGGTTCGGAGTTCCGAGTCCCTTTCTTGACGGTGTGGACATGCCGCTGGACTATGAAATGGCACTCGGCGGTGATTCGCCTGGAGCGTAAAGAGAATTCACCTGAGTGCTCTTGCGCGAGGCGTGAGAATTCCGCATGGCAGGAGGTGTGGATATCCGGAAGCGAAAAGGATGAACCGGCCGAGAGAACGAGCTGTCCGAGCTGTTCGACCTAACGCGAGAAAGGCCTGGAGTTCAGGATGAACCGAGCGGAAGTTCGAGTGGATGCGACCGCGGCCGATGCGGAGACGAGCGCGGACGTCGCTGTGGTCGGAGCGGGCCCGGCCGGGCTGTACGCCGCCTACTGCGCGGGCTTCCGGGGGCTTTCCAGCGTATTGATCGACGCGCTGCCCGAACCGGGCGGCCAGATCGCGGCCCTGTATCCGGAGAAGAAGATCTACGACATCGCGGGGCACCCGGCTGTGCGGGGCAGGGAACTGGTCGACAACCTGGTCGCCCAGGTGGAGCCGTTCCGGCCCGTGTACCTGCTCGGCCGGACGGCGGTCTCCCTGACGCCCGACGAGGGCGGGGGCTGGGCGATCGGCCTCGAGGGCGGCCAGCGAGTGTGCGCCGGGGCCGTCGTGATCGCGGCCGGACTCGGCCGCGCGGTCCCCCGCACCCTGCCCTGCCTGGGGCCCTACCGGAGGCGGGGCGTGGCGTACCACGTGCCGCGTCTCGACGAACACCGCGACCGCGACGTGGTGATCGTGGGGGGTGGTGACAGTGCGGTCGACTGGGCCCTCGCCCTCGCGCCGATCGCGCGGTCCGTCACCGTCGTCCACCGGCGCTCGGCCTTCCGTGCCCACGAGCACAGCGTCAAGCAGATGTACGCGTGCGGTATTCGCGTGATCACCGATGCCGAGGTGGTGGCCTGTCACGGTGCCGAGCGTCTGGACGAAGTGCGCGTACGGGTCGGTGAAGAGCAACGGACATTGCCCGCCCAGGCTCTTGTCGCAGCGCTGGGATTCATCACCGACCTGGGCCCGATCGCTGATTGGGGGCTCCGAATGGCAAATCGCCAGATCGTGGTCGACATGACGATGCGCACGAATGTGCCGGGGGTCTACGCGATCGGCGACATGTGTTCCTACGAGGGGCGTGTTCCGCTCGTGTCGGTGGGCTTCGGAGAGGCAGCGACCGCGGCGAACCATGTGGCGGTAGAGCTTCGCCCCGGCTCCCGTCTCGCGCCGGGCCACTCCACCGACACCGACGGCCATTGATGCCATGACCATGAAAAGACTGAAAATCCTCCCGACAGGAACCGAGGTCCTGCTGCCCGCGGGATCCCCCCTGACCGAAGTCGAGTACGAGATCTCGCAGCGGCTCATTCCGTTCGGTTGCCGCTCCGGATCCTGCGGTGCGTGCGTGATCGAGGTCCTGGAGGGCTCCGGCTCTCTCGGGGAGCCCGACGACGACGAACTCGACTTCCTGCAAGACCTCGGCCGGACCGGCGGCTCACATCGCCTGGCCTGCCAGTGCCGGCTGCAGGGCGACGCGGCCATCCGCGTCGTCGACGCCACCTGAAACCGCTCGTACAAACGTCCGAGCATGCAAAAGAAGAGGTGAACCATGCCGAACCGCGTGACGAACGTCGGCTACGGGGACCGCTCCCGGTTCCTCACCGCCACCGCCTCCGCGAAGCTGCGCGCCGAGATCGACGAGCAGCTCGACCAGCAGGTCCTCGAGTGGTACGCCAACGTTCCCGAGGCCGCCCACCTGGAGGGCAGGAACGTCGACTCCGAGTACTACAAGCGGAACCTGATCGAGACCGCCTGGCGCATCCGGATGCTGCGCGTCTCCGAGGCCAAGGCCCTGGTCGAGATCGCCAAGCGCAGCCCGGAGGCGGCGCAGGTCTGGGCCAACTACGAGCAGGAGGAGATGCTTCACGACGAGCTCTTCATCACCGACCTGGAGAAGGTCGGCGTGTCGCGCGAGGAGTTCCTGGCCACCGAGCCCTACCTGTCGACCAAGCTGCTGACCGGCTACTTCTCCTACCTCCTGGACCACGAGGGCCCGCTCGGCGTCGTCGCGTATTCCTATCTCGTCGAATACGTGAACGTGAAGCTGGAGCCCAAGAAGCTGGAGGCGCTGAAGAACTCGGTCGGCGAGGGCAACATCGGCGGCCAGATCAACCACTCGCACACCGACATCAACGACGACCACCCCGGCGAGGTCTGGGCAGCCGTCCGGCACCTGCTGCGCAACGACGACGACATCGTCGCGTTCAAGCGGTACCTCCGCGAGCACCAGACGATCCTGGCGCAGTACTTCGAGGAGCTCTACCTGGACACCGTCGCCAAGGCCGAGCAGCAGCCTGCCTGATACCCGCCCCAGCGGGGGTGGGGGGGGGGGGCCCCCGCCCCCCCCCCCCCCCCGGGGGGGGCGGGGGGGGGGGGGGGCCGGGGCGGGGGGGGGGGGGGGGGGGGCCCCGGCGGGT
>NZ_JBIDBC010000022.1:0-6042 GCF_043202835.1 Streptomyces sp. NPDC048142 | reverse complement strand
CTGTCCTGGAGCGCGGGGTGGACCCCCGGGCCGGCGGGGGGGGGGCTCCGCGGGGCGGCGTTGCTCCGGGCGCGGGGGCCCCCCCCCCACCCCCGCCCGCCGGTTAGGAGACCGGATTGAGCACGGAAAATGCCAGGGGGGTGCTGCTGCTCAGCCATGTCGGATTCTCGTTCATGGAGGATCTCGTCGGCACGGTCGCGGCGCGCGGGCTGAAATGTCATGTGCTCAGCTCGCTGCCGGAGCCGCAGCACCAGGAGTCCAGGCCGGCGGCGCTCGCCGACCTCGCCGATGACGTCCGGGTGACGGACGGACACGTCCTGACCCCGCACGACATCGAGGAGTACCTCGACCACCTTCAGGCCACCGGCGCGGACGTGCGGTGCGCTCTCACCGTCTGGGAGGGCTATCGGCACCTGATGGCGCTGGCCAACGCCCGTCTGGGAGTGCCGGATCTGGACGCGAAGCAGGTCCTGGAACTGCGCGACAAGGTGACGCTGCGCAACCGCCTCGCCGACGCGGGCCTCAGCCGGGGCCGGGCGTCCGTGCTCACCGCCAGGACGCTCGCCGAGCGGCAGCGTGAGGGCGGACGCTACTTCGTGAAGCCGGTCAGCGGCATCGCCTCCTTCGGGACGTTCCCCCTCACCGCCGACACGACCTGGGCCGACCTGGAGCGCATCGCCGCCGAGGCCCGGTCCGACACGGTCTACGCCAGTGTCTTCGCCTCCCGGCCGAGCGCCGGCGACCAGGTGGGCCCGCACACGGCCGCACACAGCGCCGCTCCCGGGACGGCCACGGACACCACCGGAATGACGTTCCTCGTCGAGGACTACGTACCCGGGCGTGAGTTCAGCTTCGAAGTGATAGCCGTCGACGGCGAGCCGCACATCGTGGCCGTGCACGAGAAGTACGAGATGACGGAGACGGCGGGCGCCGTGCTCGAGGACGCTTGCGTCAGCCCGCCCACGAGTCTCTCGCGCGAGGAGCTCGTCGCCGGGCTCCGCTGGGTGTCGAGCGTGCTGGACACCCTCGACCTCGGCTGGGGCTGCTTCCACGTCGAGGCGCGCCACGCCCCGTACGGCTGGGACCTGATCGAGGTGAACCCGCGCGTCGGCGGCAGCCTCATCTCGCCCAGCGTGGGGGCGCTGACCGGCGGTCCCGGCCTGCTCGACCTCTGGCTGGACTCCCTGATGACCGCCCACCGGCCGGCCGGGTTCCTCGAACAGCTGAACAGCCTGTCCTTCACGGCGGACGGCACCCCGCAGGGACGCAGCGCGACCTTCTTCCGCGTCTTCTTCGCCGACCCCGGCACCATCCGCGAGGTCCGGCTGAACGACGGCCGCCTTCCTCCGGTCCTGTCGCACGTCCTCCTCAAGCCCGGCGATGTCGTGGGACCGGCCTCGCGCGAGGTGTTCCTCGGCCAGGTGCTCTGGAGCATGGACCGCGCCGACCGCGAGGCGATCCTTCCCGGACTGGTGACCGACTCCAGGAGTGCCATCGAGATCACGTACGAAAAGGAGCACGGATGACCAGGCCGATCCTCCTCGTCGTCGACTACAACCTGAGCCGGATCGACGAAGTCCGCCACCTGCGGAACTACGCCCACGAACACCACGACGCGGAGGTCGTCCTGATCCGCGCCGACCCCACCGAAGCCGACCGCTCCATTGCCGACGAGGTGCTCGATCTCGATCCGCTCCGCGACGACTTCGCCGAGATGGGCGAGAAGCTGCTCGGCGACCGGCGCGTACGGATCAGGGCGGGCATCGTCTTCTCCGACAACGCGGTACGCAGCGGCGCCGAGCTGCTCGAACGGCTGGGCGTCCCGGTCGACTCGCCGCGCCTGGCCGAAGGAGCATTCTCCAAGTACCGCTACCGGCTCTCCGAGGCGCATGTGGCCGAACTCCTGGAGTCGCAGCGGGTCATGGTGCCCGCCTTCGCCGAGATCGCCTCGCTCGGCCAGTTGAGGGCCTTCGCGCAAGAGCACCCCGGGGGCTTCGTCGTCAAGCCTGTGGCGGAGGGCAACAACCGGGGCGTCGTCGTGGTCCGCCCCGGAGACGACCTGATGGCCGCGTTCGCCGAGGTCCTGCCCTATCTGGAGGGAGGGGTGATCTGCGAGGAAATCATTCCCTACGGGCGGGAGTACTCCTTCGACGGACTGGGCTCGCTGGAGTTCGTGACCGAGAAGCTCAGCGCGGACGGCCGCTACCCGGTCGAAATCGCCCAGGTCCTGCCCGCCCGGATCGAGGAACACGAGCGCGCGACGCTGGAAAGAGCGGGCCGTCAAGCGAACTGGCTGGTCGGTCAGTGCGACGGGCCGTTCCACAACGAGATCAAGCTGAGCGACGACGGGCTGCGTGCCGCGGTCGTGGAGCCCAACCGGCGGCCGGGCGGGATGAGGATCTGGTCACTGGCCCACTGGGTCTACGGGATCGACCTGCACCACCACTGGGTCGACACGGCCTTCGGCACGGCCGCCGGAGTGGAACGGCTCGTGCCCGGCTGCTCGGCGGCGACGGTGATGCTCGGCGTCGGCACCGACCGCTCGTTCTCCCCGGACGACATCGCCACCGGCGCGGACCCGCTCGGGAACGCCGTCCGGGCCACCGCGGAAAGGTCCGGCCTTGCCGACGGAGAGCTCACCGTCACGGACTTCTCCTGGCTGTCGCCCGAGCGCCGCGACCTGCACGCCATCGCCCGTGACAACGCGGACTTCGCGGCACAGGGCTGCGTGGTCCTGCGGGGCGACCGTACCGACATCCGCACCGTCGTGCACACGCTGCGCGAGGCCTGGCTGGACACGCTGGACCGCGCTTCGCTCCTCCCCACTCCCGTCAGGAAAGCCCGATGAAGATCCTCATCCTGCACCGCGTGCCCTACTTCAAGATCGAATACCACCGGGGGATCTCCCACGACCAGCACGAGGTCACCTACTTCGGGACCGACCAAGCGCTGGCGACCCTCCCGCCCGGCCTGCGGTGCGAGCGAGTGAGCCGGCCCGGCACCCGACCGGCCTTCGAGGAGGCCCGGGAGTGGCTGGTACACCGGCCCCGTGACTTCGACCGGATCATCTCCGTGTCGGAGTACGAACTCCTCGACTGCGCGCTGCTGCGCGAGCACCTGGGCGTACCCGGCGCCCGGCCCGCCCAGGTCGTGCTCGCCCGGGACAAGGTCCTGATGAAGCAGGCCGTCGAGGACGCGGGCCTGCGGGTGCCGCGCTTCCTCCCGCTGCCCCGCTTCCTGGCACTGGACGGCCCGGCTCCCTGGCGCGGCCGGACCGTGCTCAAGCCGCATCGCGGCGCCTCCAGCGAGGACGTGCTCGTGTTCGACACCCCGGCGCTGGCCGCGGCGGCGGTCCGGGAGGGCCGGACGGGCATCGCCCGGCTCGACGTCGGCAACGACCGGGAGGACTACCAGGTCGAGGAGTTCGTCTCCGGGCCGATCCGGCACTTCGACGGACTGGTGCAGGGAGGCGAGGTCCTCGTCCTCAGCGCGGGCGAGTACATCAACACCTGCCTGCAGTACGCGCAGGGCCACCCGCTCGGATCGTTCCAGATCGGATTCTCCGACGAGACGCGCGGCTGGGTGGCGCGCGTTCTGGCCGCAGTGCGGATCGAGGACGGCAGCTTCCACCTCGAAGCGATCGTCCACGAGGGAGAGCTGGTCTTCCTGGAGGTCGGGAACCGGGTCGGGGGAGCCGACGTGGTCGCCACCGTCGAACTGGCCACCGGCGTCCACCTCCCCTCGTACGAGCTGCGCGCCCTGCTGGGCGAGCCCGTTGCCGGAATGCTTCCCGAGCCCCCGGCCGGCCGGCGCCGGTACGGCTGGTTCGTCTACCCCGGCCACCACCTGGCCGGGCAGGAGTACCGGGGCCTCGACGGGGCGGCGATGTTCCGCGACACCCCGTCCGCCCTCGCCTGGAACGAACTGCCCTCCGGCGCGCCGCTGCCTGACCACATCACCTGCCAGACCGGGGCGACGGTGCTCACCGGGATCGTCGCGGGCGACACTCCGGAGGTCTGCCGGGACTGGATCATCGACCTGTTCGACTCCCTCTCGGTCCGCACCCGTCCGGCCGCCCCGACGCCTTCGGATCAGGTCCTGGTGCCAGGCCGCGGTGTGCGGAAACGACACGTCCCTTCCTCGGCGGCCGCCACCGCGACTCGCCTCACGTCGACGAACGGACCCCGCTCATGACCGCCCTGAACGACCTCGCGGACCGGTATGTGGATGAGCTTGCCGAGCTGGACCCGTGCTTGGCCTCGGCGATGGGCGTCGCCGGGCACGAGGAGCGGCTCACCGACTTCGGCCCACGGGCCATGTGGGAACGGGCGGAGCTGGCCCGGCGTACGGCGAAGGCGGTCGAGGCCACACCGGTCGAGGGAGACGCCGAACGAGTTGCGGCGGCGGTCCTCGGTGAGCGGCTCGCAACAGAGGCGGCGCTGGCCGACGCCGACGCGTACGCCACGCTGCTGGACACTCTCGACGGGCCGGTCCAGCGGATCCGGCAGGCCGTGGGGCTGCTCGACCAGGGCTCCGACACCCCGTGGGATGCGCTGCTGGCGAGGCTGCGGGCCGTCCCGGACACCTTGGCCGGGCTGCGCGAGAGCCTGGAGGCCGCGCGGCGCGGCGGGCGGGTCGCACCGTATCGCCAGGTGGTCCGCAACGCCCAGGACTGCCGGGACACGCGCCCGTACCTGGCGGGGCTGCCGGCCGGGCTCGGCGACGGTGTGCTGCGGGGTGCCCTGGACCGGGCAGCGGTCGATGCGAACAGGGCGCTGACACGGTTCGCCGGGTACCTGGAGGAGGAACTCGCACCTGTGGCCCCTGAGCTGGACGCGCTGGGCGAGGACCGCTACCGGCTGGGGGTACGCGAATTCCTCGGCATTCGACTGGACCTGCGGGAGACCTACGCGTGGGGCTGGGAGGAACTGGGCCGGATTCAGCGGGACATGGCCGAAACCGCTGCGCGGATCGCGCCGGGCGAACCGGTTCTGGCGGTGCTGGCGGCGCTCGACAAGGACCCCCGCTACCAGATCAAGGGCGCGGCGGCGTTCCGTGATTGGCTGCAGGAGGTCGCTGACGGAGCCATCACCGACCTCGACGGGACGCACTTCGTGGTCCCCGATGCCCTGCGGCGGATCGACTGCCGGATCTCCCCCAGCGAGGGGCCCGCCGTCTACTTGGCGCCCAGCGAGGACCTGTCACGCCCCGGGACGATCTGGTGGACGCGGACCGACCCGGACGCGTTGATCCCGACGTGGACGGTGCCGGGCACGATGTTCCACGAAGGAGTCCCGGGCCACCACCTGCAACTGGGCACGACGACCCTGAACACGACCACCCTCAACCGGTTCCAGCGGCTGGCGTGCGAACTGCACCCGGGGCACTGCGAAGGATGGGGTCTGTACGCCGAGCGGCTGATGGACGAGCTGGGGTACTTCGCCGACCCCGCACACCGGCTGGGCATGCTGGCCACCGGTCAGCTGCTGCGCGCCGCGCGCATCGTCCTCGATATCGGTCTGCACCTGCGGCTCCCCATCCCCGCGGGCACCGGGTTCCACGAGGGGGAGCGGTGGACCCCGGAACTGGCCCGCGCTTTCCTGGCCGAGCACTGCGGACTCGGCCCGGCGGGGTTCATCGACTTCGAGATCGACCGGTACCTGGGGCGCCCCGGGCAGGCCGTCGCCTACAAGCTGGGGGAGAAGGTGTGGCTGGAGTCGCGGGACGCGGCCCGCCGCCGCGACGGTAGCGACTTCGACCTCAAGCGGTTCCACCAGCAGGCCCTGGATCTGGGGCCGATGGGCCTGGGCCTGCTGCGCGCCGAGCTGACGCGTGCGGACCGTGCCGGCTGATGGCGGGAGACCTGGACAGGACGGACACGGGCGGAGGACACCACATGGTGAAGAAGCGAGCGAGCGGATGATCACAGTGGCGGGGCACGCCGACCTGAGCTGTACTGAGATTTGTGGAGTCCCTGATGCCAGGGTTACCGTCCTGGCGAAGGAGAACTACCAGCACCATGGCAGCACCCCGTAAATACCC